>SKJG01000120.1 GCA_007116035.1 Thioalkalivibrio sp. | reverse complement strand
TTGGCATGCCTGCTGACAGAAACTAAACTGGCAGGAGCGCGGACAACCGTCAACCACCAGGGTTTTTAGTAGGAAGGTTGCTGTGGATCACACAGCCTCGGAGTGGCCGCTAGCGTATCCACTTCAGCCGCTCACAACGAGCGCCTAGGAGACCGCTCTGGGTCGTCAAGAGACAGCTATTCGCAGGGTGCGAGCCCTCGACGGTCACCGCCCCCCAAAACGTTCAACAACGGACAGTCGTTTCCTCCCGAGAGCCAACGTGCAGGGCGGCCTAGCGCCGAAATGGGTGTAGGTGCGTTTCTTCTGCTTGCCCGCCCGGAAAGGCCATCTTATTTCGGATATTTCGATTATTCGTTTATTTCGCTTATACTCCGCCTCATGATGCTGTTTGAAGCTCCCAGGAGGCTGCCATGACCACACTCGCTCCCACCCATTCGTTGCCGACGGCCGAAGAAGTTTCCATCGCCCGCGAGAGCGGCCGCGCATTGTCCGCCTTCCTGCAGACCCGCGCGGAAACCCAGCAGATCGAGATCCTTGACGACAAAGGCGCGTCGCATCCGGTCCGCGTCCCGGTGTCGGCGCTGCGGCTGCTCGTCGACGTCCTGACCGAAATCGGTGAGGGCAACGCGGTCAGCATCATCCCGATTCACGCCGAACTGACAACCCAGGAAGCTGCGGACATGCTCAACGTCTCGCGGCCCTTCCTCGTGCAGTTACTGGAGCGCGGCGAGATCGCGTTCCACAAGATTGGAACCCACCGGCGCGTCCGCTACCAGGATGTGGTCGCGTACAAGGAGCGGATCGACGCTGAGCGCAGCAAGGCCCTCGATGCACTGGCCGAGCAGGCCCAGGCGCTCAAGATGGGGTACGAATGAATGAGCTCGCACTTCACCGTCATCTACGACGCGTGCGTGCCCTACCCGGCACCGTTGCGCGACCTGCTGATGCGCCTGGCACTGACCGATCTGTACCGGGCGCGCTGGACGGACAGGATCCACGACGAGTGGACGCGTAACGTTCTGAAGCAACGGCCGGACCTGAAGGCGGAAGACCTGGAGCGGACGCGGTCGCTGATGAACGCCCACGTCCCCGACAGCCTGGTCACCGGCTTTGAGCATTTGATTCCATCGGTCGAGTTGCCGGACGCCGATGACCGGCATGTGGTGGCCGCCGCCATTCACAGCGGCGCCAGTCTAATCGTGACCTTCAACCTGAAGGATTTCCCGCCGGATCAGCTCAAGCGTTACAACCTGACCGCCCAGCACCCAGACGACTTCATCTTTGATCTACTGGATCTGCACGCCGCCCGAGTGCGCGAGGCGGCTGCCAACCATCGCCGATCGCTGAAGAACCCGCCCAAGACGGTTGACGATTACCTGGACACGCTGCTCAAGCAGGGGCTGACACAGACCGTCGGCCAGTTACGGGAGTGGAAGGTGGCGATCTGAAGGATGCGGAGTCGATTCCGGTTTCTGGAATTTGGTCACATACGTCGAAATCCAGCTCATGATTAAGGTTCCCGTGCGTCCGCAGAATGCCGGTGACGGGTCGTTCGTGGGCGGCGCCTGAGTGCCCGTTTTGGGTCGGCAAGAGACAGCTATTGGCAAGGCGAGGCCGAAATCCGCGACCCGGCGGGAATCGCAGTGTCCGGAAGCTGGCCGACCACAGGCGGTCTCGGCGGTGGCCCGGACATCAACCCCGGCCCACCTGACCCGCTACCAAGCCCATGGTCCGACATGGCTACGAGGTGCCGCAGAGATTTTCGAGTTCCGCGCGCTGCGCGGCATGCTTGGCGGCGTTCTCGTGCGCAAGCTTTTTCAGGTTGAAGAGTTTCCAGCGGACGGCTGGAAGGGTTTGTGCCTGCGGCAGGCCGATCGCTTTGAAATCAGGTTCGCCGTCATGCAGGCGGAGTAGGAATTGCGCTGTGTTGCCGCGCAGGCGGCCGCGGATATCGGCGATGAGCCGGACTCTGGTCGCTTCGAGCTCGTCGACGGTGATCGGGATGGTCGTCATGCCGACGAATTCCCTGGCATAGGGTTCCTTCAGATCGCTCAGTCCAGGCGCGAGCGGTTCGTGCGCGGGGCGCGGGGATCTGGCGACATTGACCAGGAAGGTGCGGAACAGCGCGTCGGTGAGCCCTTCGTGTTCGTAGAGCAGCTTGATGTCGAACAGGTCGCGCGGGTGCTGGCGATCGACCGCCGCATGGAGTTTGCCACCGAACAAATCCTCAAATGACACGACTTGGACGGCGGCATAGCCGAATTCATCTTCGACCGTTGGGGATACGGCGCGGCGTTCAGGATCGTGCACGACGCCGCGCATGACAGGTGAGATTTCAATCTTGACTTCGGCGCCGTCGAGCCGGGCTCGGATACGGGTGGCGCCGCCACCGCCGCCTTCGGTGGGTTGCGTGCGGAGACGCGGAATGCTGGCGTTGGCCGCCTTCATGATCCTGTCGAGCGTCTCGTTGATCTCCCTCAGACTTTCCGCTCGGTCTTTGACCGGCAGGTAGGTCAGTCGATATCTACCGACAGGCGCGGCATGTCGCGGTAGAACAGGTTGATGGCAGTGCCGCCCTTGAGCGCGAACACGGGTTCCGCCGCGATGAAGGGCAGCAGACGCATCAAAAGCGCTACCTGTGCACGATAGGCGTCACGGGCCATCGGCATCTCCCGTCGGGATGTCGACGAATTCGGGCGGGACCATGATTCGGTAGCGCGGATGGATTTTGCCGCCCGTGATCAGGGCGCGGTCACCCGTACCGAGGTTGAAGTCGTCGGGGTTAAGGCGCTCGCGCCAGGCATGTTTGTGGCGGTCGGCGAAGACGAAGAATAGACGTCTGAGCTTGATCTTGCGGCTGCTCTGCAGCAGCGCCGTAAGCGGGCGAGGCCGCATCGTCGCCAGCCCCTCGAAAACCATGTCGAGGTTATGGAAACTCTCATGCGCGGGCAGTTCGTCAAGTGCTTCGAGGATCGCGCGCTCCGGCGAGGATATTCGGAGCGTCCAGCCCCAGGGCAGAGTCGGGGCATTGCCGTTCTTGTATTCCGTCAGACCGAGCGACGGGTCATCGAACAGGGACAGGGGGCGGGTTATGAGCGGTGCGTCGAGGGTGAGGTGCGACAGCCAGGTTGGTGTGTCGCTGCCGTAGACCCACACGGGCGGATGCGCGCCCAGCGGGAGATAGTGGCGGTAACCCTGGAGGTCAAGGGCGGACATACCGCCGACATGGACTTGATAACCCATGATTTTCCGGAGAGATAGGATGCAGCTCTTCCAGTCCAAAGGCACTGGCTGCGGCGAGGGGCGACGGAAGACACCGCGCTCCAGCCGCTCCAGCCAGCCGCGATCTACGTATTTCCGGGTGAGGAACCGGCTGACGCCGTGGTTCTCCAGCCAGCGCGCATCCACCACAAAGCCGGCGGGAACAGCTTCCAAGACGTTCTTCAGCTTGTCCGCTTTTTGTGCACTCATGGTACACATTATGGAGAATAATCGAAGGCTACGGCAAGTCTGCTTCGGACTTTCACGATTATGGGTGCTTTCGGTACACGAATCGCGATTTCCTGAAAGAGTGCTGTCGCGCATTTTGTCGCTGCCAAGGCTTCGGTAGGTCAGGTACCAAGCTTCGCACCAAGCCCCGCGCAGCATTCGGCGAAATCGGGTCCTGCGCGCGATTCAAAAGCGGGCAAGCCTTGCCAGCCAGGGGTGAACCACCCCGAGGTTGCCGCAGGAGGGGGTTCATGGGTCAGGCCACCTTACTCAGAACTTCCAGGTGCTGATATCACCCACCTTGGCCCGCCGGCCGTCGAAAACGATGCCCATGATGGATGTTTCCGGGCGTCCGCAGCGCACCAGTGAGGGGTCGTTCGTGAACAATGACTCGGCGGCGGCCCTGGGTCGACTGGAGTCCCCGATAGTCTTCAACGGCAGGGCGCGGCCGAAGCGACCGTTACCGGCAATCAGTCAGGTGCGCCACACCCTTCAACCGCGGAAGCGTGTCCGCTTACCCTCACGGCCGCCCGTGCAGTAAACATGAGAGCTGTACTCGGCCGTGCTATCCAGCGTAGATTGCGCCCCGCTCAGACCGGGACTTCATTCACCGCGTGGAAACCAAAGCCCGTAGCGTGCCGTCGATGCTGCTTGGTGCCGTCCTGTTCGGGCTCGGGCTAGGCATTGCGTGGATCAGCGAATGGCGTCTGCACGACGTGATCTGGGGTTTCTGGATCACCTCGTTGGCGGTCGGCTACCTGATGATCATTGGCATCCTGGTCCATCAGGCGCACCACCAGATCCGCGATCTCGGCATGGCACGCGGACAGGTCGCGGTGGGTGCGCTGTTTATGCTGGGGTTCTTCACTTTCCACTTCGGTTTTTTTCACTGGGGCCACGCGCAGTTCCTGGTCATGTTTCTCGACTGGCCGGAAGCGTCGGATTTCGAGATCCGGATGGTTCCGGAGATCCTGGCGCGCTACTGGCCAATCGTGCTCGCCGGACTGCTGTTTCGGCTCTCCAACCTGCGTGACTACACGGCGCGTTCCTTCGCCGACCTCAGCCCCAAGCAGGATGTCGGTAAAGCTGCCGGCGACGCCATGACGCTGCCGTATGCCGGGGTGATCCGCCTGCACCTCGCCATCTTCGGCCTGTTCGCCGCGAATGCCCTGGGGCTTCCGGAGTTGCTGATATTCGCGCTGGCGTACGCGTGGTTTTTCCTTCCTGTCGACTTTTCGACCGGCAAGGCTGCGGCTCGACCTCTCTAGCGAGTGGCAGGCCGATCTTTGATCCCGGAGTCGTTACGTCGTAATCGCTGGACTACTGTTGGCACAGGTGCGGGCCACAACCCGACCGCACGTGCCCGGGAGCGAAACCGATGAATTCGACCCAACACCCCGTGCTGCCGCG
>SKJG01000026.1 GCA_007116035.1 Thioalkalivibrio sp. | reverse complement strand
TCGACGTCGGCCGCGTATTCGTCCGGATCGATCAGGCCGACACAGGGCGCGGTGCAGCGACCAATCTGGTGCTGCAGGCAGGGCCGGCTGCGATGGGCGAACACGCTGTCCTCGCACTGACGCACGAGGAAGAGCTTCTGCAGGAGGTTTAGGGTATCGCGCACCGCGACCGTCGAAGGGTACGGACCGAAGTAGCGCACGCCCTTTTTCCGGGTCCCGCGATGGAAGCCAAGCCGGGGGTAGTCGTGATTGGAAACATAGATATAGGGATAACTCTTGTCATCCCGCAGGAGGATGTTGTAGCGCGGCCGGTGGCGCTTGATCAGGTTCGCCTCGAGCAGCAGGGCCTCGGCCTCCGTCTGCGTCACCGCGACGCGGATGTCGGCGATCTGCGCGACCATGGCGCGGGTCTTCGGGCTGCGCTCGCCGGCCGTGCGGAAGTAACTCGCGATGCGTTTGCGCAGGCTGTTCGCCTTGCCGACGTAGAGCACGGTACCGGCATCGTCCAGCATCTGGTAGACGCCGGGCGCCGGTGTGCAGGTCTTCAGAAAGGCCTTGTGATCGAACGCGGGCGCGGTATCGCTCATGCGGTCAGGATAACCGGGCGCGGATCTCCCGGAACAATTCGTCGAACATCGCGGTCGTCAGGCGGCGGGTCTGGGTGTTGTAGCGCGAGCAGTGGTAGGAGTCGAACAGCCGCCGCCCCTGCCCCAGGTCGTGCTCGGCGCCGTGGGCGAAGGGGTACGCCGCGAGCGCAAGGCCCTGGGCACGCAATACCGCGTCGTGGGCGATACGGCCCAGGGCCAGGATGACCCGCGGGGCCACGGCATCGATCTCCGCGGCCAGGAAGCCATTGCAGGTGCGGATCTCGGCCGGCGTCGGCTTGTTCTGCGGCGGCAGGCACTTGACGGCGTTGGTCACCCGGCAGTCCTTCAAGACCAGCCCATCGTCGGGCGCGACCGCGTCAGCCTGATTCGAGAAACCGAAGGCGTGCAGGGTGCGGTACAGAAGGATGCCGGCATGATCGCCGGTGAAGGGCCGCCCGGTCGCGTTGGCGCCGTGCATACCCGGTGCCAGGCCGACGATCAGCAGCGGGGCATTGGCGGGTCCGAACGGCGCGACGGGCGCGGCATGGTAGCCGGGATGGTCGCGCCGGACCGCAGCGAGGTGCCCGGCGAGCCGCGGGCAGCACACACAGGCCGGGTCGAAGGTCGATATGTCGTTTACCACTGCGAGTACGGGTGCCGTGCGAGTTCGCTGTTGTAGTAGCGTGGGTCGTCCGACACCTCCGCCCCCAGCCAGTCCGGCCGGGCGAAGGCCTCGTCGGCGTCTTCCAGCTCGATCTCGGCGACGATCAGGCCCGCGTTGTCGCCGGCGAACTCGTCGATCTCCCAGAGGTGGCTTTCGTGCCTGACCTCGTGGCGCGTCTTCTCGACGACCTCGCCGCAGAGTTCCGAGAGCAGCACCCGGGCCTGCTCGGGGGGAATCGGGTATTCGAACTCCAGCCGCTCGACGCCGAGGGTGGCGCTCTTGATGTTGAGGTTGGCCCGATCCCCGTCAATGCGGACACGCACCGAGGCGCGCGTGTTCCCGCACAGATAGCCCTGCCGCAGCGTCCGCGATTCGTGCACGGACGAGCGCCATCCATCGTGCTTTAACAGAAACTTGCGTTCGATTTCTCGCGCCATTTGGTGTTTTTTGTTAGCGAACTTGACGAAGGGTAGCGCGCCCGAAGCCCTGTGACCAATCCAAACCACCCCGTAGGAGCGGCTTCCAGCCGCGATCCGGCGCGGGGGATCGCGACCAGAGGTCGCTTCTACGGGGTTACATGCGGATTAGGGCGGCGCCCCAGGTGAAGCCGCCGCCGAAGGCTTCGGTCAGGATCAGTTCGCCCGGCTTGATGCGTCCGTCGCGCACGGCGACATCCAGTGCCAGCGGGATGGAGGCGGCGGAGGTGTTGCCATGGGTATCCATCGTGACCACGACGTTGTCCATCGACATCGCCAGCTTCTTCGCGGTCGCCTGGATGATCCGGATGTTGGCCTGGTGCGGGACCAGCCAGTCCAGCTCGGACTTGCTAATGCCGTTGTGCGCCAGGGTCTCGTCCACGATCTGGTCCAGCGTGTTGACCGCGACCCGGAAGACCGCGCGACCTTCCATCCGGATCTTGGTGTCCGCGACGTCGTTGCGCGACACCCCGCCCGGCACCTCGAGCAACGCGCGATGGGCGCCGTCGGCATGCAGATGGGTCGAGATCACACCCGGCTCCTCCGAACGCGAGAGGATCACGGCACCCGCGCCGTCGCCCCAGAGGATGCAGTTACCGCGGTCGGTGTAGTCGGTGATGCGCGAAAGGGTTTCGGCGCCCACCACCAGGACGTGTCGGCACTGGCCGCCGCGGATGAACTGATCCGCCGTGGCCAAGGCAAACACGAACCCGCTGCAGACGGCCTGCAGATCGAAGGCCGGGCAGCCACCCACGCCCAGCTTGGCCTGCAGCAGGCATGCGGTACTGGGAAAGATCTGATCCGGGGTCGTGGTGGCGACCAGAATCATGTCCAGATCGGCTGCACGCAACCCGGCGGCATCCAGTGCCTGGCGCGAGGCATGCAGCGCCAGGTCGGAAGTCGTCTCGCCGGGTGCCGCGATGTGCCGAACCCGGATCCCGGTGCGATCGAAGATCCACTCATCGGTGGTATCGATCATCTTCTCCAGGTCGGCATTGGTCAGAATGCCCTCCGGCAGGTAGCCTCCGGTACCCGTGATACGTGAAAAGCTCACACTTCCACCTCCTGGCGCAACATACGTCCGAGCTGCTTGTCGATGCGCTGCGGCACGTTGGCCTCGACCTCCTTGCGCGCGATCCGGACCGCATTCTGGAATGCGAGTTCGTCGGCGCCGCCGTGGCTCTTGATGACGATCCCCTGCAGACCGAGCAGCGAAGCACCGTTGTAGCGCCGGGGGTCGATGCGGTTGCGGAAACGGTTCAGTACTGGCAGCGCCACCAGCCCACGCAGGCGCGTGAGCCAGTTGCGCTTGAATTCCATCTTGATGTTGTCGGCGATCATCCGGGCCACGCCCTCGCTGGTCTTCAGCGCGACGTTGCCGACAAACCCGTCGCAGACGACGACATCGACGTCGCTGCAATACACGTCGTTGCCCTCAACGAAACCGATGTAGTTCAACGAAGACTTTTCCAGCAGGTGGGCCGCCTCACGGACACGGTCATTGCCCTTCATGGCCTCGGAACCGATGTTCAGCAGACCGACCCGGGGCGATTCCACCCCGTCGATGGCCGTCACGAGGACTGAGCCCATCACCGCGAATTGGTACAGGTGGGCGGCCTCGACGTCGATGTTGGCACCGAGGTCCAGCATATGCGTGTGACCGAACAAGGAAGGCAGGGCGGTGGCAATCGCCGGCCGGTCAATGCCGGGCAGCGTCTTTAGCACATAGCGCGCGGTGGCCATCAGCGCCCCAGTGTTGCCGGCGCTGACGCAGGCGTCGGCGCTTCCCAGCTTCACCAGATCGATGGCCCTGCGCATGGAGGAATCCTTCTTGTTCCGCAGGGCCACCGCGGGAAGTTCCTCCATGCCGACCGTCTGCGAGGCGTGCACGACCTGGGTACGCGACCGGGCCTTCTCCGACCAATGGCGCATGTGAGCCGCGATCACCGCCTCGTCGCCGACCAGGAGCAACCCGATGTCCGCAGTCTCACCCAGCGCCGCGAGGGCGGCCGGCATGATGACGGAGGCCCCGTGGTCTCCGCTCATCACGTCCAGCGCAATGGTGTACCTGTGATTCATGCCGATCGCGACCTGCTCTATTTCCGCATGATCCGGAGCACCCGCGCATTCGCCCGCCCGGTGGCGCTTCCGGCCTGCGGGCGCAACCCGACCAAGCAGGCGCGGGCGAACAAATACAGCGGAGCGGGTGACGGGGTCGGACGACTAGACCCAGCCGAGCCCAGCGCGCGGCATGCGGGGATTGACCCGACGTGAATGGGCCACGGAACGACGCGTCCCGCGGCCCGTGACAAAGACCTGGACTGGTGGATCAATCCTCGTCGTCTTCGACCGCCACATCCTTCTGGATGACCTGGCGCCCACGATAGAAGCCATCGGGCGACACGTGGTGCCGGCGATGAACTTCCCCGGTGGTCGGTTCGATCGAGAGGGTGGCACCCTTGAGGGCGTCATGCGAACGGCGCATGCCGCGCTTCGAAGGGGTCATACGGGCTTGTTGAACGGCCATGGTGCTTCTCCAGTATCCTGAATTCCAAATTCCGGGCGCAGTGTATAAGGTTTCGAGCGCGCGCGTCAGCGATTCTTTCGCAGTTCCTGCAGAACGGCGAACGGGTTCTCGGCATCCCGATCGCCGCTCCCCGCCTCAAACTCGTGCGGCAGACGCGCCTGGCATTCTTGGTGCCTGGGCGACAGCGGCAACGCCAGGAGGATCTCCTCCTCGACGAACTCGGCGGGCCGCAGACCCTCCGGTCCCAATTCGAGCATCTCCTGGTCGTCTCCCAGCGCCGGCGGCGGGCCAGCCGGATCGACCAGGACCACGTCCGGTTCCAGGCGGAAACGCCATGTCATCGGCTGTAGGCAACGCTGACACTGCTGACTGATCGCGCCGGTGATCGTACCCTGAAATCGGATCTCTCCGAGGGCGCCCTGCACGACGCTCAAGCCGACCCGAACCGAAATCGGCGACCCTTCCAGCGCGGCGGCACGGACTCGCGGCAGTTCATCGCCCCCAAGTTCCCCTTCCCACCGCTGGCGCAGGGCGCGGGGAACGAAGGGATCCAGGGAAACAGGAATGCGGCTCATACAAGGGCGCGGAATATACCCGCGCCAGGGTTTTCTGTCAAAGCGAACAGAGGTTTACTTGCAGCGACGAGAAGCCTTGCCGATACTGGGCGATCAACATCCTCGAAAGGACTCAGGGCGTGCTCCCGATCCGCAAACTGCTCATTGCCAACCGCGGCGAGATCGCCGTGCGCCTCATCCGTGCCTGCGCGGAGATGGGCATCACCTCGGTCGCCGTCTTCACCGATGCCGACCGGCACGCCCTGCATGTAAAGAAGGCCGACGAGGCCTACTCGATCGGGCCGGATACGATGGGCGGCTACCTGAACATGCACCGGCTGATCAACGTAGCCCGTGCCGCCGGCTGTGACGCGGCCCATCCCGGCTACGGCTTCCTGTCCGAAAACCCCGACTTTGCAGCGGCCTGCGCGGCGCGCGGGATCCGGTTTGTCGGGCCTTCGGCAGCAGTGATCCGCAGCATGGGCGACAAGGTGGCGGCCCGCGCCGCGATGATTGCAGCCGGCGTACCGGTCGTCCCGGGATCGGATGGCAACCTCGCGGACGTCGAGGCCGCCCTGCCCGTTGCCGAGAAGGTTGGTTATCCGGTGATGCTGAAGGCCACCAACGGCGGCGGCGGGCGCGGCATCCGGCTGTGCACCGATCCCGACAGCCTGCGGCGCAACTTCGATCGCGTACGTTCCGAGGCGACCCGCGCCTTCGGCAGCACCGACATCTTCCTCGAAAAGGCGATCGTCAATCCGCGCCACATCGAGGTGCAGATTCTCGCCGACAGTCACGGCAACGTCACCCACCTGTTCGAGCGCGACTGCTCGATCCAGCGCCGGCACCAGAAACTGATCGAGATCGCACCGTCGCCGCAGCTGTCCGAGGAACAGCGCGCTTTCGTCTGCGAGGCCGCGGTGACCGCAGCGCGCGCGGTCAAATACGAGAACGCGGGCACCGTCGAGTTCCTGATGGACCACGACGGATCGTTCTATTTCATGGAGATGAACACACGTCTTCAAGTTGAACATCCGATCACGGAGATGATCACCGGGGTCGATATCGTGCAGGAGCAGTTGCGCGTGGCGGCCGGCCTGCCCCTGCGTTACCGGCAGGAGGACATCACCCGGCGCGGCTATGCGATGGAGTTCCGCATCAACGCCGAGGACCCCGAAAACGACTTCCTGCCAAGCTTCGGGCGCATCACCCGCTACTTCGCTCCGGGCGGCCCCGGAATCCGTACCGACGGCGCGATCTACACCGGCTACCAGATCCCCCCGCACTACGACTCCATGTGCGCCAAGCTCATCTGCTGGGCGCTGGACTGGGACCTGCTGCTCGCCCGAGCCGACCGCGCCCTGCGCGACATCGGCGTCTACGGGGTCAAGACCACGATTCCCTACCACCTGGCGATCCTGAACCATCCGGAGTTCCGTACCGGCGTCTTCGACACCGGCTTCATCGGCGCGCATCCGGAGTTGACCCAGGTCCACGAGGCCCGCCCCAACCGCAACCTCGCAGTCGTCATCGCCGCCGCCCTGGCTGCCCACCACGGTCTTTAGGATCACCCCATGAGCCGAGTACACATTACCGACGTCACCCTGCGCGACGGCCACCAGAGCCTGATCGCCACCCGCCTGCGGACCGAGGACATGCTGCCGATCTGTCCGCAACTGGACCGCATCGGCTTCCATTCTCTGGAGGCCTGGGGCGGCGCCACCTTCGATGCCTGCGTGCGGTTCCTGAAGGAAGATCCCTGGGAGCGCCTGCAGCGGCTCAAGGCGGCCCTTCCCAACACGCCGCTGCAGATGCTACTGCGCGGCCAGAACCTGCTCGGCTACCGCCACTACGCCGACGACGTCGTGCGCAGCTTCGTGCAGCGCAGCGCCGAGGGCGGCATCGGGATCTTCCGCATCTTCGATGCGATGAACGACGTGCGTAACCTGCGCGTGGCGATCGAGGCCACCCGCGAAGCCGGGGCCCATGCCCAGGGCACGATCTGCTACACGACCAGTCCGGTGCATACCGCCCGCCAGTTCGTGGCCATGGCACGCGAGATGGTGGCGATGGGCGCGCAGAGCATCGCGATCAAGGACATGGCCGGCCTGCTGACCCCGAACGCGACCCGCGAACTGGTCGGCGACCTGGTCGAGGCGGTCGACGTGCCCATCCACCTGCACGCCCACGCGACCTCGGGCCTGTCCGAGCTGTGCCAATGGCAGGCCATCGAGGCCGGCTGCCGCCACATCGAGACGGCCATCTCCGCCTTCGCCGGCGGCACCAGCCATCCTCCGACGGAGAGCCTGGTGGCGGCCCTGGCCGGCACCCGCTTCGATACGGGGCTCGACCTGGAGGCACTGCAGGAGATCAGCAGCTACTTCCGCGAGGTGCGCAAGAAGTACGCGCGCTTCGAGAGCGACTACACGGGCGTGGACACGCGGGTTCTGGTCAACCAGGTACCCGGCGGCATGATCTCCAACCTCGCCAACCAGCTGCGCGATCAGGATGCGCTGGACAAGTTCGAGGCCGTCCTGCTGGAGATCCCAACCGTCCGCGAGGATCTCGGCTACCCGCCACTGGTCACGCCGACCTCGCAGATCGTCGGCACCCAGGCGGTGATGAACGTGCTTGCCGGAGAGCGCTACAAGGTCATCACCAACGAGGTCAAGCACTACCTGATGGGCCACTACGGCAAGACGCCGGGCCCGGTCAACCCGATCATCCGCGGCAAGGCCATCGGCAATGCCGAGGTTCTGGACTGCCGCCCCGCGGACCGCATCGCACCGGAAATGGACAGTTTGCGCGTGGAAATCGGCGACCTCGCACTGAACGAAGAGGACGTGCTCACCTATGCGCTGTTCCCGGAGGTCGGGCGCCAGTTCCTGCAGCAACGTCTTGAAGGCACCCTGCTCCCGGAACCCCTGAATCCACCGCAGGCCTCCACCGCCGAGGGCTGTCCGGCCCCGGTGGAGTTCAATGTCACCTTCCACGGCGAGACCTATCACATCAAGGTCACCGGCAGCGGCCACCGCCGCGAGGATTCCCGGCCGCTCTACGTGACGGTCGACGGTTTGCCCGAGGAGGTCCTGCTCGAGACGCTGGAGGAAATCGATGTCACCCCCGGAGCAGCGGCAAGCGGCGATGGCGGCAAGCGCACCCGCAAGTCCGGTCCGCGCCGCGCCACCCGTCCCGGCGACGTCACGACCTCGATGCCCGGAACCGTGATCGACGTTCTGGTCAGCGAGGGCCAGGAGGTCACAGCCGGCGACCCGGTGCTGGTAATCGAAGCGATGAAGATGGAATCCGAGATTCCGGCCCCGATCAGCGGCACGGTCAAGACCGTCAACGTGACCAAGGGTCAGGCCGCGAACCCGGACGACGCCCTGATCGAAATCGAGGCCTGAGTGCAGGGCAAGCGCAGCCTCGTTCTGGCATCGACCTCGGCCTACCGCCGCTCTCTGCTGGAGCGGCTCCATCTCGATTTCGAGACCGCGCACCCGCGGGTCGAAGAAACCCGGCTTCCCGACGAAGCACCGGAGGCCATGGTCGAGCGGCTGGCGGTCGCGAAGGCTGCCGATGTCGCCCGGCACTATCCCGATGCGCTGATCATCGGGTCGGATCAATGTGCCGCCGTCGGCGACCGCATCCTGGGCAAACCCGGAGGCCACGCGCAGGCAAGGGAACAGCTCAGGGCGCTCTCGGGACAGCGCGTGGTATTCCACACAGGCCTGTGCCTGATCGACAGCGCCTCGGGTCGCCAGTGGCACGGGGTGGTGCCCTACTCCGTGCACATCCGCAAACTGGAAACCGCGGAGATCGAACGCTACCTGCGGCTGGAGAAACCCTATGACTGCTCCGGGAGCTTCAAGTCGGAGGGGCTGGGCGTCGTCCTATTCCGGCGCATGGAAGGCGATGACCCGACGGCGCTGATCGGCCTGCCGCTGATCCTGCTGTGCTCCTGGCTCCGGGAGGCCGGACTGATGCTGCCTCCCGAGACGCCGTGACCCGACGCTCTGCCATGCCCGCCCCTGCGCGCCCACTTATGGAATGCGGGAGCTTGTTCCCGCTATTCGGGGGGCCTGGGATAACCCAGCTCCCCATAGCGGCGGCAAGCTGCCGCACGCCACAGGCGCTCTTGATCAGCACCAAAGCTACGCAGGCGGTCGGATTGCCGCTGTTTCAGGGGAACCCTGTGGGAGGCCAGCCTCTGGGCGAAGGTTTTCTGCCATTCCGTCACCGAGAGGGCTCGCCTCCCACAAGGTACGGAAATGCAGGGGTGGCGCGCTCCGAGGCGAAGAGAGTTAGCGAGAAAATGAAGTATTTTCGATAATTGTCTAAAAAATCGTTGATTTCGCCGCTCCTGGACAAAAAATGACCGAAATACCCGCCAGATTTCTCGAAAAATATTGATCTGGATCACTATTTTCCGGTACCGTTTGCTGAATATTAGCAATCACTGATGCTTTGCGACGGATTCTGCGGGGAGACTTGAAAAACGCCTCCGAAGACGTCTTTAATACGGATTCGCATTACAGAAACCGCTGGCGCGCGCCCTTCGCGATAGCGGACACCGTAGGGAGTACGCTCTCGTATAGGACGTACACGCCAACAGGGGCTTAACAACCTAGGAGATTCTTGATATGCGTAAGTCATTGAAAGTTCTGGCAACGGCCGCCCTGATCGGCGCGTTCGCAATCCCGATGTCCTCGAGCGCCCAATGGGGCGGACCTGGCTGGGGTGGCCCCGGCTACGGCTATGGCCCCGGCTACGGCTACGGCCCGGGTTACGGCCGCGGCCTGGGTGACATGTTCGGCTTCGGCGACATGTTCGGTGATTTCGACTTCACCGCCCGCGGACGCGGCGCCGGCCATGGTTACGGCCGCGGCTATGGCGATGCCTACGGCTATGGACGCCCCTACGGCTACGGCTACGGCTACCGTCCCTACTACGGCGCACCCTACGGCGGCGCCCCCTGGGGCGCCCCTCAGGCCCCTCAGGCTCCTGACGCCGAGTAAGGCTGCCTGAAAGCAACCAACCGGCCTGCCGGTTGAACGCGAGGCCCGGTCCGCAACGACCGGGCCTTTTTTTATGCGCCCTTTTGCCGGCCATCCTCCCTCTCGTGTCCGCGGACCCGCGGCACCGCTGACGATGAAACTAAGAACCTCTGTCGAGTTCGTCGGCTTGCCGCCGCTGTGGGGAGTTGGTTTATCCCCGGCGTCGATAGAGGAGGCCGGCCCCGGGCCGATGGGTTTCCCGGCTGCAGATCGGCGAGATGGCTCGCCTCCTACGGGGGCCGGCCAACGCGGAGAGTACATCGCGCTCGGCAACACGGCCTGCGGAGCTTCCGTGATGATCAGGTAGGCGCAAGCGCGACAGGGATCCTGCAAAGAGACTCGCCGGACAGGATGACGTTTCTACTCCGCCGTTTCAGGACCCGCGGCCATGTGACCCAATAACCGCGCGATCATCGCCTTGGCACTCGCGTGATCATGCAGAGCGCCCGCGGGCCGACCCCAGACCGGGCCCGGCCACGCGGCATCTCCCGGGACACGCGCAACGTGGTGCAGATGCAGCTGCGGCACGACGTTGCCGAGCTTGGCCACGTTGAGGGCCCGGGGTGCAAAGGCCGCTTCCATGGCCGTCGCGAGGACCCGGGACTCCTCCATCAATCGAGCGAGGTCCGGGGCCGAGAGATGGTGCAGCTCCGTGACCCCGGCAAGGCGGGGCACCAGGATGAACCAAGGGTAATCCGCATTGCGTATCAACAGCAGGCGACAGCACGGAAACTCGGTGACGTGCACGGTATCCTGCGCCAGGCGTGCATCGAGCCGGAATTCTTCGGTGATTTCGTTGGTTGCCATACCGTTTCCTTGGGCTGAGAGTTCCTGCGGCTCTGTAACGATAAACGACCGCACGACTGCGCGTAGAGCGGGAGAGGCCGGAGGCAGCCGTCTGCCGTCCCCCGGCACCGGGGATCGCACAGACTCCCCGGCCCCAACGACATCCCGATGGCGGTCAATGCCGACAGCGGACGACGGTCTTTCGCCGGTCAACGACCCGGCGGATGAGTACGTAAGATTCGCGCCTCGAGGTTCGTGCAGCGACCGGCGCCGGAAGGGTCGAAAATGAGTCCCCTGCCATGAGCACCTGTTAATATTGTGGTGATCGCCACCATGCATCGTGGGTACCCGCAAGAGCAGACACGTGGAAGAAGTCTTCATCGGGCGTCAGCCCATTTACGACCGCGACATGCGGACGCAAGCCTTCGAACTCCTGTTCCGTGCCAAGGATGAGGGACAGGCGGTGTTCGTCGATGGCGACGCCGCAACCTCTGAGGTGATCCACAGCAGCCTGATGGATATCGGGTTACAGCGCCTGGTCGGCAACAAGACGGCCTTTGTGAATCTCACGCGCTCGTTCCTGACCAATGGCAGCGCCTTCGTCTTTCCCAAGGACCGGGTCGTGCTGGAGGTCCTCGAGGACATCGAGATCGATGACGAGGTGATTGCCGGAGTACGCGCCCTGACGGAGAGCGGGTACAGCGTCGCGCTGGATGACTACGTCTACGATCGAAGCCATGCGCCGCTGCTCCATCTGGCCAAGATCGTGAAAATCGACCTGACCCGGCTCACCCAGGTGGAGCTGCACGAGCACGTGCGCGAACTCCGCCAGTACGACGTGCAGCTGCTCGCGGAAAAGGTGGAGACGCAGGAACAGTACCTGTCCTGTCTCGGCCTTGGCTTCGAGTACTTCCAGGGTTACTACCTGAGCCGGCCCGTGGTGGTTCAGGGTCAGCGGCTGCCGACGAGCCGACTGGCAGTGATTGAACTCGTCAACAAACTGTATCGCGCCAACGTGGATCTGCGCGAACTGGAAGCGCATATCTCCAGGGATGTCTCGCTCAGTTACCACCTGCTGCGCTTCATCAATTCCGCGTTCTACGGTCTGTCCCGACCCGTCGAGTCCATTCGTCGCGCGGTCGTCTACCTTGGCCAGAACGCCATTCGCAACTGGATCACGATCATGGCGTTACGTGCCATGGACGACCAACACAGCGATTTGCTGGTGACCGCGCTGGTCCGTGGACGCATGGCCCAACGGCTGGCGGAGGAGTGCCGACTGGCGCACTCGGACAGCTTCTTTACGGTGGGCATCTTCTCCATTCTCGAGAAAATGCTGCATCTGCCGATGGACGAACTGCTGCAGGAACTGCCCCTCACCGAAGACGTCAATGCCGCGTTGTTGCAACGCGAAGGTCCGATGGGGGATGCCCTGACCTGTGCCATTGCCTTCGAATTCGACAGCGCCAGCGAAACCCGCCAATTTCGGGGACTGGACGACGAGCGCACGGGCCAGATCTACCTCGAAGCGGTGGCCTGGGCGCACGACATAGAGGCCACCGTGGCGCAGGCCGGTCCGCCAAGCCCCAGGTACCCGCGCAGATCCGGACGGGGACATTTTCGCAAGCGGGGGTGAAATGACGCCGTGGCGACGCAACGGAGGCGGCACGAGGGAAAGCACGCCGACGGACTCGATTGCAGTCATTAAGAATGGCTATTTCGACGAGAGGAAGATTGAATCGGATTTGGGGTTCACGATAAAAATGAACGGCGTAGACTTGGGGTAAGCGGAAAGTAGCAACCGCGGCGGGGTCAACCGCCCACAAATGCAGGCCTTCCTGGCATCGTGCCGACCGGTTGATCCGGATGCAATCAATACAAAACACTGGAGAGAGACATGATGGACGCAAACAACGCCAACGCCGCAGGCAAGTGCCCGGTAATGCACGGCAGCCGCACCAAAAACGACGGCGGCGGCGGCGGTGCCAAGGACTGGTGGCCAAACCAGTTGAACCTGAGCATCCTGCATCAGCACACCCCTGGGTCCGACCCCATGGGCGAGGATTTTGACTACGCCGGGGCGTTCCGCAAACTCGACCTCGCGGCGGTCAAGAAAGACCTCACCGATCTGATGACCGACTCCAAGGACTGGTGGCCGGCGGACTACGGTCACTACGGCCCCTTCCTGATCCGCATGGCCTGGCACGCCGCCGGTACGTACCGCACGGCTGATGGTCGCGGCGGCGCCTCGACAGGGAACCAACGTTTCGCACCGATCAACAGCTGGCCGGACAACGTCAATCTGGACAAGGCCCGGCGACTGCTGTGGCCGATCAAGCAGAAGTACGGCAACAACCTGTCCTGGGCGGACCTCTACATCCTGGCCGGTAACGTCGCCCTCGAATCCATGGGCCTGAAGACCTTCGGATTCGGTGGTGGACGCAAGGACATCTGGGCGCCGGAAGAGGACATCTACTGGGGTGCCGAGGAAGAGTGGCTGGGCAACAAGCGCTACAGCGGCGACCGCGAGCTGGAAAACCCGCTGGCGGCGGTGCAGATGGGCCTGATCTACGTCAACCCGGAAGGCCCCGATGGGGACCCCGATCCGCTCGCGTCGGCCAGGGACATACGCGAGACCTTCGCCCGCATGGCGATGAACGATTATGAAACGGTCGCACTGACAGCCGGCGGGCATACCTTCGGCAAGATCCACGGCGCAGGCGACGCCGCGCACGTGGGACCCGAGCCCGAAGCGGCTCCGATCGAACAGATGGGTCTCGGCTGGAAGAGCAGCTATGGAAGCGGCAAGGGCCGTGACACCATCAGCGGTGGGCTGGAAGGTTCCTGGACGCCGACTCCCACCCAGTGGGACATGAGCTACTTCGGCGTACTGTTCGGCTACGAGTGGGAACTCGCCAAGAGCCCGGCCGGTGCCTGGCAGTGGGAGCCGAAGAACCTGGCGGAGAAGGATATGGCCCCGGACGTCGAGGACCCCTCCCGGCGCGTCGGCATCATGATGAGCACGGCTGACATGGCCATGCGTGAAGATCCGGAGTACCGCAAGATCTGCAAGCACTTCCAGGAGAACCCGGAAGAGTTCGCGGACGCCTTTGCGCGCGCCTGGTTCAAGCTGACACACCGTGACATGGGGCCCAAGGCACGTTATCTCGGCCCGGAAGTGCCGGCTGAAGACCTGATCTGGCAGGACCCCGTGCCGGCCGTGGATCACGTGCTGATCGACGAGCAGGATGCTGCCGCCCTCAAGGCGCAGATCCTGGATGCCGGCCTGTCGGTATCCGAGCTGGTCGCCACCGCATGGGCTTCCGCGTCCACCTTCCGTAACTCGGACAAGCGCGGCGGCGCCAACGGGGCCCGCGTGCGCCTGGCACCGCAGAAAGACTGGGAAGCCAACGAGCCGAAGCAGCTCGCCCGCGTGCTCAGCAAGCTGGAAGGGATCCAGAAAGCCTTCAACGATGCCCAATACGGTGACAAGCGCGTGTCCCTGGCGGATCTCATCGTTCTTGGCGGTGCAGCAGCCATCGAGAAGGCCGCCCAGGGCGCCGGTCATCCGGTTGCCGTCCCCTTCGCGCCCGGCCGGACCGATGCAACCGACGAGCAGACCGATGCAGACTCGTTTGATCCGATGAAGCCGGAAGCCGATGGGTTTCGCAACTACCGCCGTGCCCGATTCACCGTCGCCGATGAAGAGATGTTGCTCGACAAGGCCCAGCTGCTGGGCCTGAGCGCACCGGAGATGACTGTGTTGGTGGGCGGCATGCGTGTACTGGGTGCCAATCACGGTGACGCAAAGCACGGTGTCTTCACGGACAAGCTCGGAACCCTGACCAACGACTTCTTCGTCAATCTGGTCGACATGGACACCGAGTGGAAACCGACCGCCGCCGATGAAGACGTCTTCGAAGGCCGTGACCGCAGCAGCGGCGAGGTGAAGTGGACCGGCACCCGTGTGGACCTGGTCTTCGGCTCCAACTCCCAGCTGCGCGCTCTGGCAGAAGCCTATGCGCAGGACGATGCGAAGACCAAGTTCGCCAATGACTTCGTGGCGGCGTGGAACAAGGTGATGAACGCGGATCGGTACGATCTCCTCTGATCGCCGACTTCTCCCGAGAAGCGTCGATGGATCGACCTCCTCGGGCGGCACAGGGATGTGCCGCCGTTGGTCATTCCCAAGCGATCGCCTTCCAGCAACGCGACATCGCACCCCAAACCCGCACGCCGACGACCCGACTCGAAGGCACGGCGCACATGAGATCAACGCGTGGTCTCCGGCGCCGATGAAGGCAAGGCAAGCGGCTGTCGAAGAAAGAGGCGTTGGATGCGGCCTATACTCGAGCGACGCCATTTGAGGCCCCCCTCAAGCGTTTTTTTTGCATAGACACCCTACCTACCCCCCCTACCGGAGGTTCCGAACATGAAAGCAGCCATCGTGGTGATGTCCGACCCTGAAGCCAACAACGACGAAGCCCTGGGACGGGTGTTCAACGCCCTCGGTGTGGCCTACGACTTCAAGAATCACGGCGACGAGGTGGCCCTGGTGTTTCTCGGCGCGGGGACGCGCTGGGCTGCTCAGATCGCCAGGGAGGACCATCCGCTCAACGCGCTCTACCAGTCGGTCGAGGACAAGGTGGCCGGGGTCTCGGCAACGTGCTCGGATTTCTTCGGTGCGGCCGGCGGCGCCGAGCAGGCCGGCTTCACCATGCTGAAGGACAACGCAGCCCCCGGAACGGCGGGCCTGCCCAGCCTGCGCGCCCTCGCCGCCGATGGCTATCAGATCATGATCTTCTGAGCCGCTGAAGGAAGAGCCTTGCAGGGCCGGTCCGGGATGCGCGGGCCGCGGTGCGTCGTATCGCGGCCCGCGCGGAGCCGCGGTTCGAATACCCGATCGATTTGGTATCGCGAAGACGCAAGGGACTCGCCACCTGAACGCATGGCCGGCTGCCCGGCGCCGGCGGGAGGTTGGCGTTGAACGGTTGGCACGCCAAATGCCTGTCGCACCGCGAGACTCCCCCGATGGGGACAGCGTGCACAGGTCAGGCAAATGGCGGAACAAAATCGGTCGAATATGCTGGCTGCGCTGGTCGCGGCCCGCCAGTGCGAAGTGGCGGCCTGGAACACCTCGGCCGGGCGGTAAAGCTGGGCGGCGTCGTACGCGCGCTGATCCATGACCTGCAACGTGAGCGGAGCGCTTTCAATCTGTTCGTCGGTTCCCAGGGGCAACGCTACGCCGAGCCGTTGCAGCGCTATCGCGCCGATGCGGATCAGGCCGAGGGGGTCCTGCACATCCATCTGGCCCAGTGGCTGACCCCGGAGAGCCGCGCCCCGCAATGCAGCCGCCTGCTGGGTGCCATTGCCCTGGTGCTCGACGGACTGTCACGTCTGCCGTTACTTCGCGCGGCGATTTCCGAACAGGCCATCGGGGCGTCCACCCCTCGTCGCATCGCGGCGTTAGGAGGTGAGACGCCTTTTTTTTGTGCCTTCACGATCCATTGGTCCGGAGAACCGATCATGAGCAAGAACAATCGTCAGAACGGTATTTCGCGCCGCCGCTTCCTGGGCGGATTGGCCGCTACCGCCGGTGCCGCCATGCTGGGCGGCGGCCGGAATCGACCCCAACCGCGACATCGCCACCATCACCGTCCCCCCGGCGCAGATGGTCGCGAACATGAGGGTGGGCAGCATGGATACCTTCTGTGTCTGCCAGCCCTGGAACATGCAGCTGATCAACCAGGGCATCGGCTATACCGCGAACATCACCGGCGAGCTCTGGCACAACCATCCCGAGAAGGCCTTCGCCCTGCGCGCCGATTACGTGGATACGAACCCCAATGCCGCACTGGCCCTGACCATGGCGGTGATGGAGGCCCAGATGTTCTGCGAGGATCCGCAGAACAAGGAGGAGGTCGCGCGCATCTGCTCCCGACGTCGCTGGATCCCCGCCCCTTTCGAAGACATCATCGATCGGATGCAGGGCAATTTCGACTACGGCACCGGACGCGTGGTCGAGAATCACCCCGACCAGATGCGCTACTGGGAACACCACGCCGCCTATCCCTTCAAGAGCCACGACCTGTGGTTCATCACTGAAGACATCCGCTGGGGCTACCTGCCTCGGGACCTCGACGGCCGCGCCCTGGTCGATCGGGTCAACCGCGAGGACATCTGGCGCGCGGCCGCGGCTGTAAGCGCCGACCGAAACCCGCGGTTATTTGCCGCGGACCCGATGGAGGCAATTCTCGCCGTTGGGCCTACGTGATCGGCGCATCCAGGAAGAACGGGGCGGTGGCCCGGTCGCGCCTGGCTGGCGGGCCTGTTCGGCGACGGGACCCTATCGGAACCGGAACGAACCGCCTTGTTGTCCGGACGCGCGCCTGGCGGTGCTTCGCTACCCAGCCGTACCATCTGCGCCTGTTTCGCCGTCAGCGACGACCGGATCCGCAACGCCATCGATGAGCTCGGGCTGACGAACTGCGATGCGGTCGGCCAGCACCTCCAGGCGGGCACAAATTGCGGTTCCTGCCGTCCCGAGATCGAAGCCCTGTTGCGCCAGGTGGGCCTCGCTCCCCTACCCGGAGCAGGCTCGGTGTAGAAGCAGTCCGGGGTGCGCGAGGTGTCCTCGGCGTCGGCGGCTGCTTCGGGACAACCGCCTTCTCTTCGCCACACGAAAGTCTGGAAACAGCCGGGAGCCCACCACCGCGTTGGCTCGTAGAACGTCGGCTCTCGTTTCTGGAAAGACGCCCTGAAGGAATCCGTTCGGCGCGGTAGAATCCCGGCTTATTCGGCTGTTTTTGGCCCGAAAATGGGGCGTTTAAGGCCGTGAAAGACGCCGGCTTCGATACCTTTATCCCATATAATCAATAATTTGCCTTGGTCCGACCCGGTGTTTATGTTTTCGGGGCGGGGGCAGGCAGGTTACGGCGCAGGCGCGGCATAAGGCGTGAGCGATGAAAAATCCCGACTGACCCAGCCGACGATGCCCTCAGGCGAGCGGACCTGGTGGAACGCCTCGTCGGTTTCAAGGAGCTGCAGCTCCACGGGAGCCTCGAGCACGCGCAACACCGGGCTGTCCAGCGATGGCGCGGCGCGCAGATTGACCCGCGTGTCCGGTGGCAGAAAGACGCGCGCCGAGTCCTCTGCGGTGGTTTCCTGCGCTTCTGGCGGCGCCGGAATGCCCTCTTCGAAGGGCGAAGCCGTGTCGGGGGGTGTTACGGTTTCGGAGGCAGCTGCGACCTCGGGATCTGCCGGAGCGGGCCCGTGGACGTCGCCCGGACCCGCCTCAGGAGCCACCTCGAGGTGCCCGACGGGTGCGCCCACCTCGTCGAACCCCGCGTCGCGGGACGGGGAGGACAACCACGCATGGATAGCGAAACCGAGAAAACCGATCAGCAGCAGGACAAAGGCGAGCGCAGCAAAGATGCGATTCCAATGATAGATGAACTCGGTCTTTGCCGGCTGCGATGTGGCCCTGGCACCGGGCCTCGTCTTTCGCTGACGTGTTGGGGGCGTGGTATTCATGGGCTCCTCCACGGATAAGGGGGCATTCTCCCGATGGCGTGCACGGAAGAGCCGACCCCGGTGCCGACCATTTCAGCCCCGGCAGGACCGTCCTGCGCCTTCGCGCAGCCGGCCGGCAGAGCAGACGCGAAGGGTGGCGCGCCATCCTGTTCGCGGCACGATTCCACAGGGCCGGACCAGGAACTCATGGTCGGCAGCACTGTACTTCATCCACTGCCCCGAACGCTGAGACGCGCCCAGGACATGCGTCAGTATAAACGATCGCCTCGTCCGATCGACGCTGTTCCTTGCGTGCCGCTGCACCTTTAAGCGGTCTTCGGCCTGAGCCGCGCTGCATCAGGTGTCTTTGTGACAGTTCACCGGAAATCGATCGGTCCCGATGATTCACTGCATCGCGGAGTGCGTGAGCGTTTACCGGAGGACCTGCCGCGATGAACCCAGGAGGCCACCATCCGGCCCCATGAATGCCCCGTCAAGGCCCTGTCCAGTCCCCCCTCGGCGGCAACGCGCAGACCCGGTCCCGCGCCGCCTCCAGGGGCAGTCCCTCGCCCGCCGGGAGCTCCGCCTCCGGATCGTCGATCCAGGACGCGATGTCTGACAGCGTATCGTCTGCCCCGAGGTAGCGGGTGAGCATATGGTAGCCCTCCGGGTAGAGCGCGATGCGCGGGCGTGCATCGCCTGCTTCTTCGGCCAGGCGCTCCCACCACGCACAAACGGGTCCGGGCGGAATCACGTGGTCCTTGAGGCCGTAGAGCACCAGCACCGAGTCGTCCAGCCGGTGCGGGTGCAGCAGAGCTTCCCCCATGAGCCGGGTCAGACCGCGCAGCATGTCCACGCGGGCCGTCCTGTACACCAGCGGATCCTCATTGAGGGCTTCCATGACCTCCCGGTCGTCCGTCGCCCGAAACCCCAGCCAGTCGGCGGCTTCGCCGGGAACGGCTGCACCCGGAGCGATCCTGAGCATGATCCAGAGGCCCAGACGCTGATACCAGGGCATCGTATCCGCGCCCCAGACCGCCGGGGCCAGCAATACCGCACCATCGACATCGAGCCCCGGGGTCTCGGTCAGCGCCCGCAGCGCGACCGCACCACCCATGCTCTCCGCGATCAGGTAGAGGCTGCGCTCGGGGTAGCGCACGCGAAGCAGGTCCGTCACGCTGCGCAGATCGCCGACCAGGGTGTCGCCACCGGGCCAGATGCCCGACTGCCGCGTTGCGCCGAAGCCCCGCTGGTCGTAGGCGTAGATGGTGGCCAGCCCCGGCGCCACCAACGCCTCCGACAACACGGCAAATGCCCCGCCGTGATCGCCGAAACCATGCACCCCAAGAATCACGTCCGCCGTTGGTTCATGGGTTTCCCAACGTTGAATCGGCAGCACATAGCCATCCGCCATCACGGCCTCACGGTCGGAAAGCACAGGCTCCTGCACCGGAGGCCCCGCGGGCTGTGACTGGATTCTTCCGCAGGCGGCCAGCAGGAACACGAGTGCGGTCATGAACAGAGCAAACAGGATAAGACGGAACACGGAGCGACCTCCGGAATCAGCAAAGAGCCACGTCAGGGTTGGAAAACCCCTCGCCCGAGCCAGCGGGCAGACGCCTCGACTCTGCCAGAAGCCAACGGTACCCGAAACCCGATGCACCGCCCCGTCCGCCATTGCGCGTTACCTGGGCTGACGCTCATGGCCACGGAGCGCGCCACCCCGAAGGATGAAAGCACAAACGCCTATGGAGTGCGGCGGCTTGCCGCCGCTTTGGGGAGCCCGGGATCTCCCTGACATCGAATAGCGGGAGCAAGCTCCCGCACTCCATAAACGGGCGCGCAGGGGCGGGCATGGCCGTGACTTTCACGTTAAACTCGAGATGGAACGGAGCCGGGGCTGATTCCGGCCCTTTCGGAACTACCGGCTAACCGGCCCTTCTAACACCAATCCGTAACCACCTTGTCAGGGCACGGACGCGTTGACGATCGTTTCCCTGACATGCCTGCGACAGGGGCTTCCTCCCCGAAATGATGAGCAAGATCGGACTCACTGCCATCGCGCTGCTCCTCGT
Organism: Thioalkalivibrio sp.; assembly: GCA_007116035.1. Taxonomy (GTDB): domain Bacteria; phylum Pseudomonadota; class Gammaproteobacteria; order Ectothiorhodospirales; family Ectothiorhodospiraceae; genus Thioalkalivibrio. The sequence goes on along the minus strand of SKJG01000026.1, from coordinate 22,587 downwards.
GGGTATCGTCGGTGCACTCTTCCTGCGGCCGGAGGTCACGAGTCCGGACCAGCCTTCCGGCCGGGTCGGCGACCGCGGCGTCGTCGGTGATCCCGCCGAGCGGACCGGCGCGCTGGTCGATCAGATCGTCTTTACGCAGGAGTCCGACGTCGGCAAGGTGACCGGGCTGATCGAGAGCGGAACGCATCACCTGTTCGGACAAGGGGTCAGCAGCACCACGGTGTTCCAGCGCCTGCGGGATTCCGAGCGCGCGACCTATGCCCTCGCCTACGGCTCGTCGATGGAACTGACCGTGAATCCGGCGGGCCCCCATTTCGCCAACGGCGAACTGAACCCCTTCCACGTTTCCGAAATCCGCGAAGCGCTGAACCGGCTAATCAACCGACGCTACGTCGCCGAGGAACTCTACGGCGGGCTGGCGGTGCCACGCTACCTACCCCTGAACACCGTCTTCCCCGACTACGCACGGCTTGCCGATGTCGCGCGTGCGCTCGAACTGCGTTACCAGCACGATCCGGAAGCGGCGGAGCGGGTGATCCGCCGAGAGATGGAACGCCTCGGCGCAAGCCACGAGAACGGCCAGTGGATGTACCAGGGCCAACCGGTCCGGGTCAGCGTACTGATCCGCACCGAGGATGCACGCAAGCGGGTTGGCGACTACGTCGCAAACCTGATGGAGGACTTCGGATTCCGCGTCGAGCGGCTGTACCGCACCGCCGAGGAGGCATCACGCATCTGGATCGCGGGCGACCCGCACTCCGGGCGCTGGCACCTGTATACCGGCGGCTGGATCTCCACCGTGATCAACCGCGACCTTGCCGACAACTTCAGTTATTACTACACGCCGCGCGGCCGGCCGGAACCGCTCTGGCAGGTCTACACGCCGGATCCGGAGTTCGACGAGATCGCGGACCGCCTGCAACGCAGGGATTACTCGGACTGGGACGAGCGCCAGGCGCTGATGACGCGCGCGCTCGAACTGGCGATGGCCGACTCGGTGCGCATCTGGATCGTCGATCAGCTGAACGTGTTCCCCCATTCCCGCGACGTCGAACTGGCGGTCGACCTGGCGGGCGGCATCTCCGGCTCGCGGTTGTGGCCCTACACGATCCGCTTTCGGGATCGGGTCGGCGGCAGCGTCGTGTTCGCCGTCCCCAGCCTGCTCACCGAACCCTGGAACCCGGTGGCTGGCAGCAACTGGATCTTCGACACGATGATCATCCGAGCGCTCGCGGACGTCGAGCTGGTACCGGACCCGTTCACGGGGCTGTACTGGCCGCAGCGAATCGATCGCGCGGAGGTGACCGTGCAGGAGGGGGTACCAGTGATCCGCACCCACGACTGGCTAACGCTCGATACCCTCCCGGAAATCGAGGTCCCGGAGGACACCTGGATCGACTGGGACACCACGTCGGGACGTTTCGTCACGGTGGGTGAACGCCATCCCGAGGGCATCACGGCCAGAACCCGGACACGCGTACACTACGAGCCGGATTTTCTCGACCGAGACTGGCATGATGGCTCGCCCATGTCGCTCGCAGACATGGTGCTGCCCTGGATCCTGACCTTCGAGCGCGCGCACGAGGACAGCCCGCTGCATGACCCCAGCCACGTGCCGACCTTCGAGGTCTTCCAGCGTCATTTCCGCGGTTGGCGGATCGTCTCACGGGATCCACTGGTGGTGGAGATCTACAGTGATCAGATCTATCCCGACGCGGAGACCATCGTCTCGGCGCGCACCCCCTCGATCTCCCCCTGGCACACGCTGGCGGTGGGTCTGCGCGCGGAGACCGCCGGGGACCTCGCGTTCTCCTCGAACAAGGCGGACCGGATGGCGGTGACGTGGATGAATCTGGTCGCGGGTCCAAGCCTCCCGATCCTGGACCGGCATCGCAACGCGGCCCTCGCAGACGACTTCCTGCCCTTCCCCGCGACCCTTGCCGACTTCACCGAACCGGGCGAGGCCACCCGACGCTTCCTCGCACTCGGGGAATGGCGGGACCAGCGTGGACACTACTGGGTCGGCGACGGGCCGTTCTACCTGCACTCCGTGCACCCGCTCGAACGGGCGATCGTGCTGCGTCGCTTCGAGGACTTCCCGGACCCCTCCGACAAGTGGCTGCGATTCACCCAGCCGGCCATTCCGGAACTCGAACTGGACGGCCCGATGGTCGTGACGTCCGGGGAATCCGCCGACTTCACGCTACGCGTGAGCTTCCAGGGCGAGCCCTACCCGGAGGACGGCATCGAGAGCGTCCAGTACCTGCTCTTCGACGGCACCGGCAGCCTCGCCCGCAGGGGCACCCTGTCGCCCGCCGGGGACGGGGCCTGGCCGTTACGGCTCGAGCCGGAGGAACTGGCGGCACTGGGCAGCGGCGCGAACAGCCTCGAACTGGCGGTGATCTCGCGGCTGGTCGCCCTGCCCTCCTTCGCCTCGCAGGTCTTCGCCACCGTGCCCGCGCGTGAGACCGCGCAACCCGGAGGCCAGCCGTGACCGGTTCCCCAGGCGCGATGGCGACACCGGGACGCGGCGTCCTGCGTGATCTGCGGCGCCTTGCGCTCTTCACCGTCAAGCGTCTCGCCGCACTGTTCCTGACCGTGCTGGTCGGGGTTTACCTGACCATCCTGATCGCCAACATGGGCGGCCAGGTGGACGAACTGCGGATGGTGCAGATCCAGAGTACCGTCGCGGAGCAGGTACGGGCCGACCCCGCCTTCTTCGATCTCAGCCCGCAGGAGCGCAACGCCCTGATCGAACGGCGGGTGCAGCTCGACGTGGAGCGCCTGCGCCTGGATCAGCCATTCATCGTGCGCAGTGTGGACTACCTGCAGCAGGCGATCCGGCTGGACCTCGGGCGGGCCGAGCACATGCACAGCGATCGCGGCGCCCGCGAGGTGTACTGGATCATCGTCGAACGCCTACCGGCCACCCTCCTGCTGTTCGGCACCGCGAACCTGCTGGTGTTCTTCGCCTCGGTGTTCATCGCGCTGGGGTTATCGCGGCGCTACGGCAGCGCACTTGACCGCTCGGTGATCGCGCTGGCGCCCAGTTCGGCTGCGCCGGGATGGTTCTACGGCATCTTCCTGATCCTGATCTTCGCCTTCCTGATCCCCATACTGCCGGCCGGCGGCATGGTCGACGTGCCACCGCCGGAAGGCACGCTCGCCTACGCGGCGAGCCTGCTGCGGCACATGCTGCTGCCGGTCGCGGCGATGTTCCTCTCGACGATCTTCATCTCGATCTACTCCTGGCGGACCTTCTTCCTGATCCACTCCAGCGAGGACTACGTCGAGATGGCCCGTGCCAAAGGCCTGCCCTCCCACATGATCGAACGCCGCTACGTGCTGCGCCCGACGCTGTCGCCGATCATCACCAGTTTCGCACTGATGCTGATCGGTCTGTGGAGCGGCGCGATCATCCTCGAGCAGGTCTTCAACTGGCCGGGGCTCGGCACCCTGCTGTTCCAGGCCATCGGACACCGGGACACGCCGGTGATCATCGGCACGGTCGTGATCTTCGCCTACCTGCTGGCGGTCACGGTCTTCCTTTTGGACATCCTCTACGCGCTGCTGGACCCGCGCGTACGCGTGGGGACCGGCTGATGCGGGAACGGCGCATGCATCGAGAGGAGAGGACATGAGGCAGCTGCTCGATGGCCTTCGCCGCCTGGGTCAGTACCCTTCCGCGCTGGTGGGGCTTGCGATCATTTTCGCGCTGGTGGGCACCGCCGTGTTCACCGTCGTGACCATCCCCTATGGCCAGGCGCTGGAACTTTGGCGCGGGGGCGATCCCTGGCGCATGCACCCGGTGAATGCGCGTCCGGTGTGGGTCGACCGCATCGCGGGCAACAACTCGCCGCGCACGATGGTCGTCTCGAGCCGTGACGCGTTGATCGAGGAGGAACCCTTCGTCGGCGGGAGCCGCATGCGCATTCCGCTGGAATTCGACTTCGGCTATGCCGGCTTCCCCAGCGAACTCAACCTCTTTCTGACGTCGACGCATGTCGAACGAGAACCCTTCGTCCGCCTGACCTGGGAGACCCCCGACGGCCGGGAGTTCATCCTCGGCGGCCGCCGGCTGGCGCGGGAGGAGCGAGTGTCGATCTCGCAGGACTGGGAACTCGAACGCCGACTCGGGCGCGTACCTCACGTCGGCCTGTTCGCCGAACCCGCGGACGACCGCCCACCGCAGGTCCTGGAGGGACGCTATCGCCTCACGCTCGACGTGATTTCGTTCGAGGAGGATGCGCGCGTCGACGCGGACCTGGTCGTGTACGGGCGAGTGCACGGCCTCGCCGGCACCGACCACCAGCGCCGGGACCTGATGGTTGCGCTGCTCTGGGGCATCCCCGTGGCGCTGGCCTTCGGCCTGCTCGCGGCGGTGGGGACGACGGTGACGACACTGGTGATCGCGGCCGCCGGGGTGTGGTATGGGGGCTGGATCGATGCGGTGATCCAGCGCCTGACCGAGGTCAACATCATCCTCCCGATGCTGCCGATCCTGGTGATGGTCGGCACACTCTATTCGACCAGCATCTGGGTCATGCTGGGGGTGGTCATCGCGCTTGGCATCTTCAGCGCGGGCATCAAGATGTACCGCGCGATGCTGCTGCCGATCCGGGAATCGCCCTACATCGAGGCCGCGAAGGCCTATGGTGCCGGCAACGCGCGCATCATCCTGCGCTACATGATCCCGCGGATCCTGCCGGTACTGATCCCGACCTTCGTCATCCTGATCCCCTCGTTCGTGTTCCTCGAGGCCTCGCTCGCGCTGCTCGGACTCGGCGACCCGGTGCTGCCGACCTGGGGTAAGGTCATGAACGATGCCCAGACCCAGAGCGCGCTCTACCACGGCTTCTACTACTGGGTACTGTCGCCGGCGGCGCTGCTGATGCTCACAGGCCTCGGGTTCGCGATGCTGGGCTTCGCGCTCGACCGGGTCTTCAACCCCCGCCTGAGGACGATGTAGACGATGGCCGGCGAACCCCTGCTCCGCGTCGAGGATCTCAAGCTGCATTACCGCAGCGGACGCGGCGTGGTTCGTGCGCTGGACGGGGTGAGCTTCGACGTCCGCCGCAACGAGGCGCTGGTGGTGCTCGGCGAATCCGGCTGTGGCAAGAGCACGCTGGCGAAGGCACTGATGCGCCTGCTACCGCGGAACATCGCGCACTTCTCCGGCCGTATGCTGGTGGACGGCGTGGAAACCATGGGCCACTCGGAAGAGCGGTTCCGGCGCGAGGTGCGATGGGTCCGCATCTCGCTGGTGATGCAGGCAGCGATGAACGCGCTGAACCCCGTGGTCCGGGTCGGCCAGCAGGTGGCGGAGCCGCTGCGCGTGCACCGCGGCTGGTCCAATCGACGGGCGCTGGACCGGGCGGCCGACGTCTTCGGGCTGGTCGGCGTCTCCGCGGACTTCCTGCAGCGGTATCCCTTCGAGCTTTCCGGAGGAATGCGCCAGCGGGTGGTACTGGCGATGGCCCTGGTCACCGAGCCGGACTTGGTGATCATGGACGAACCCACCTCCGCGCTCGACGTGCTCACCCAGGCCAGCATCATGAACGCCCTGAAGCGCATCAAGCAGGAACTCGGAACCAGCTTCATCCTGATCACCCACGATGTCTCGACCTCCAGTGAGCTCGCGGAGAGGGTCGCGCTGATGTACGCCGGCCAGCTCGTGGAGCTCGCCGATGCGAAGGACTTCTTCCGGGAACCTGCCCACCCCTACTCGAAGCTGCTGATGGCCAGCGTGCCGCGCCTGCACCAGGAAGAGAAGCCGGTCCACATACCGGGCCAGCCGCCCAATCTCCTCGATCCACCCGAGGGGTGCCGATTCGCCGAGCGCTGTCCGTCGCGGTTCGGTCGCTGCGACCGTGATCCGGAGACGTTCCGCATCGGCGATCGTCGAACGGTGCGTTGCTGGCTCCACGCGGAGGGGACCAGGACATGAGCGCCTCCATCAGGGAAGTCCGCACGTCGGCGACTGGCCCGGTGCTCTCCGTCCGCGATCTGCACACCTGGTTCGAACTGCGCCAGTGGGGTTTCCTGCGCGTCGGCTCGGTGCGCGCGGTGGACGGCGTGAACTTCGACCTGAAGGCTGGCGAGGCGGTGGCCTTCGTCGGCGAGAGCGGCTGTGGCAAGAGCTCGCTCGCGCGCACCCTGCTCGGCCTGCACCAGCCCACGCGGGGCGAGGTGATCTTCGAAGGCCGCTCCCTCGGAACACTCGATGCCGCGGAGCGCAAGGCCTACCTGGCGCGGGTCGGCTACGTGCAGCAGGACCCTTACGGTGCGTTGCCGCCGTTCATGGACGTACGGCGCATCCTGCACGAACCGCTGATCGTGCACGGCGTACGCAACCGCGCGGAGCGTGACCAACGCGCCCGGGAGGCACTGGAAGAGGTCCGCCTGTCGCCGCCGGAGGATTTCCTGTCCAAGTTCCCCCACATGCTGAGCGGCGGGCAGCAGCAGCGGGTCGTGATCGCACGCGCCCTCATCCTGCGTCCCGCGATGATCATCGCCGACGAGCCCGTCTCGATGCTCGACGCCTCGGTACGCGTGGAGATCCTGCAGCTGTTACGGAGCATCCAGATCGACCATGGCCTGACACTGGCTTTCATCACCCACGATCTCTCCACCGTGAGGCATTTCGCGGAGCGCATCTTCGTGATGTACGCGGGCCGGATCGTCGAGCAGGCGGAGGTGAACGAACTGCTGAATCACCCGCAGCACCCCTACACCCAGGCGCTGCTCACGGCAATCTCCGACCCGGACCCTGACAATGCGCGCCAGCAGCGCGAAGTGCCCTCAGGCGAACCACCCAGCCTGCTGAAGCCCCCGGCCGGCTGCCGCTTTCACCCGCGCTGCAACCGGATGATCGCCGGCACCTGCGACCAGGAGTATCCACCGGATCTCGAACCGCGTCCGGGGCACGGCACGGCCTGCTGGCTGTATCGCTGAGGGTGCCGCCGGAATGCGCCTTCTGCTCGGTGGTCTGTTCAGTATGCTCGCGGGCCTTGCGTTGCTGCTGGCCCAGGTGAGCCGGGCGCTCGAGCCGGGCCTGGCGTTGTCCCTGATCGCCTACGCCGCCGCCTTCGGCGGCACCGTGGTCGGGATCGCCGGCCTGATCCAGGTCCTGTCCGCCAGGCGAATGCATTAGCACGAAAGCGTCGCAGACGCCCATCCCGTAGGAGGCGAGCCTATCGCCGATCGGGTCCGGGACTGGAAACCATCGGCCAGAGGCTGGCCTCCTACAGCATGGAGAGCAGGGAAAAATGCAGCCACCCGGGAGAAGACGATGACCTTGAGCGTTGCGGTGGTCGGAAGCGGAATGGCGGGTCTTGCCGCAGCACATTTCTGCCGCGAGGGGGGCTGCGAGGTAACCGTGTTCGAGGAACACCCCGACTGGGGCATGGATGCGCACGCAGTACCGGTGTACGGCGCACGTGTCGACGTGCCCCTGCGAGTAATGAACGCCTCAGCCTGGAACAACGTTCTCTCGCTGGCGGCTGACGTCGGCGTTGGCACCTATGACATCCGCACGTTCATCTCTTGCAGCCGGTCCGATCGCAGCACCTGGTTTCGGAGCGGCCGCTTCCCGCTGACCGATTGGCACTTCGTCGGATCACTGCGCTACCTCGACCGGCGCGCCCTTCGCGTTGCACGAACGCTGTACCGCCTGTCCCGCGGAGCGCAGAAACTCTCCAAGAAAAACGGGGACATCTCCCTGCAGCATTACCTGGCCGACGAGGACTTCGACCCGGAGGTCTGGCGGGGACTGGTGCTGCCGATACTCACGACAATCTGCACCTGCGACGAGAGGCACCTGCTCGACTGGCCGGTGGGTCAGCTGCTCTCGCTGTTACAGGACATTCTGAACGGGCCGGGACTGGTCCGGCTTCAGGGCGGCACCTCGGCCCTGGTCAATGCGCTGTCCAGCGACCTGAAACACTTCAGCGGAAGTCGGGTGGTCGAGGTTGCGCAACGGGGCGAAGCGGTTTCGGTAAGCAATTCCCGTGGCGAGGGCGGCCTGTTCGACCGAGTGATCCTCGCGACCCAGGCCAACCAGCTCGACTTCCTCGACGGCGAGCAATTCGGAAACGAGCGTGAAGTGCTCTCCGGCATCCGCTTTGCAGACGGCGAACTGATCACGCACACCGACGAGCGCTTCATGCCGCGGGATCCGCGCGACTGGACCGCGTTGAATTTCCGGACCGACGCGCAGATGGACAAGGTGATGTTCACCGTCTGGATCAATGCAGTCGAGGCGGGAATGACCGCCGACGCGCCGGTCTTCCAGACCTGGAACCCGATCTTTCCGCCGGCGGACGAGAAGGTGATCGATCGAACGCCTTTGCAGCGGGCTGTGGTTCATGCCGGAACCGCATCGATACTGCGGCAAATGGACCGCTGGCATCGCGAGCCCGGACGGCGCGTATTTTACTGCGGTTCCTGGGCCTACGAGGGAGTGCCGCTGCTGGAGACCGCGGTTCAGGCCGCAAGGCGGGTCTCCACGCTGGCCATGGAACGCGACGGGGCGTCATGATCCTGGGACGCAGTCCATGCCCTGGCTGGCGGGGCACAGATCGCGGGATCAGGAATGCTGACGAATGACCGTGATAGGGAGCGGGGGGCATTCATCGCCGGTTCGCACGACGCCTGCCGGATACCAGAGGGCCGCGCCGTCATCACCCAGTGGCTCCGCGCGCCCTGCCAGGCGAGCGTGTTCACGAACCAACGCCGCGAAATCGGCTCCAATCAGGTGATGGAAAACCGTCACTCTGTATTGCCGCGCTGTCGCCTTAGGTGCCAATGACACCAACCCACGTCGAGAGGCAGTCATGATGCCGACCCTGTTTCATCCTGCAACCATTCGCTGGGGCCATCGAATCATTGTCCTGGCCGCCCTTGCCGGCTCACTTCTCCTCACGGCGTCGCTTGCCGGCGCTGCAAACGACGCCGAGGACAACCTGGCGCGGGCGACTTTTGCCGGCGGCTGCTTCTGGTGCATGGAGCCGCCCTACGACGACCTCGATGGCGTGGTCGAGACCATCTCGGGCTTCAGCGGCGGCCACGTATCAAACCCGGCCTACGCGGACGTGGTCCGAGGCGGCACCGGGCATCGGGAGGTGGTGCAGGTGGTCTTCGATCCCGATGTCATCGATTACGCCGAGCTGCTGCACGTCTTCTGGCGAAATATCGACCCGTTCGATGATGGCGGCCAGTTCTGCGACCGCGGCGATGCCTACCGTACCGCCATCTTCGCCCACAGCGATGAGCAGAAAGACCAGGCACGCGTCTCGCTCGAAAGGTTGGAGCAGTCGGGGCGTTTCGACCAAGCCATCGTGACGCCGATCCTCGAGTTCAAGAATTTCTACGCCGCCGAGGAATACCATCAGGGCTACTACCGGGAAAACCCGGTGCGCTACAAGTTCTATCGCTGGCGCTGCGGTCGCGACGCTCGCCTCGAAGAAATCTGGGGCGACGAAGCCGGCGGCTGATCCGCGCGGCGGCGAAACCGCTGGCGGCTGTGCTGCGCTTGCCGCAGACCAGTGCTGTTCGACAAGGCACAGACGCGGGCTCGAGCTTCCACGACGTTCCTGATGGTCATGAATCCTCCGCAGGCAGGAAAATCTGGCGCTCGAACGGGCCTATCTGGAGGGCGTGCCCGCTTCAGCCGGACCGCTTCTTGTGCGTGCCGAAGGCATGATCACCGAACGTGAGCAGATGCAAGGTCCGCCGCGCCGCTCTTTCGTGGCGTCGCGGTTCCACCACGTCACTGCGGGTCAAGCTCGATGATCTCGAGCCGGTGGTTGCCCCGGGGATTTTCGGCAGAGGGCCCCTGTGTCAGCAGCACCATTCCCGTGTCCATGTGCAGTACCGCGAGCTGGTCGCGCACATATCCTGTCCAGTCGGCGCGGTCGCAATCCACGTTCACCGGGTACACCCCGTAATGGAATTGTAGGGTCTGGGCGGTCGCCGGATCGGGACTGAGCGCAACGACCCAGCGCGGTAGCCGAAAACGGGCGACGTTGCGCGCGCTCGCGCCGCTGCGGGTCGGAACCACCACGGCCCGGGGGGGCGCCTGCTGCACGGTGTAATACACGCAGCGCGCGATCAGATCGAGCGGACACGGCGGGTGGCCGTCACTCCCGACATCCCCGTAGACACCCTGGATCTCGGCGAACGCCCGGTCGTCCTGTTCGGGCTCGATGGCGGTCGCAATGCCGGCCAGCATTGCGACCGATTCCACCGGAAACTGACCCATGGCAGATTCGGCGGAGAGCATGACGCAATCGGTACCCCCGAGGATCGCGTTGGCAACGTCGGTGGCTTCGGCACGGGTCGGTCGCCGTGAGGTGACCATGGACTCCAGCATCTGTGTCGCCGTGATCACCGGTTTCCCGGCGCGGAGGGCACGCTCCGTGATCCGGCGTTGCGCCACGGCGATGGTCTCGATCGGGATCTCCACGCCGAGGTCGCCGCGCGCGACCATGATGCCGTCCGCAACCTCGAGGATCGCGTCCAGGTTGTCGAGCGTCGCGGCGCGCTCGATCTTGGCGATGACGAAGGGTGCGTAGCCGAGGGCCGCAGCGGCGGCCCGGACCTCCTCGATGTCCTGGGCGTTGACCACGAAGGACTGGCTCACCGCGTCAACGCCATGTTCGGCGGCAAAAGCCAGCCACTCACGGTCGTTGTCGGTAAAGGCACTGATCCCGAGGTCGATGCCGGGCAGGTTCAGCCCTTTGCGCGAGCGCAGTTCGCCACCGGTATGCACCCGGCAGACCACGTCGTTGCCGTCGACGTCCGTGACCTCGAGCTGGATGTAGCCGTCGTTCAGGAACAGTGCATCGCCGCGCTTCACGGTGGCAGGCAGACCGGCAAAGCTGACCGATACGCGCTCGACGGTACCGACGCATTCCTCAGTGGTCAACGTGATGTGCTCGTCCCGAACCAGTTCGACCGGCTCCTCGGCCAGGTCACCGATGCGCATCTTCGGACCGGGCAGGTCACCCAGGATCGCCACTCGGCGATCGCATGCGGCCCCGGCCTCCCGGATACGCTTGATCAGTGCTGCGTGGTAGTCGGCGTTGCCGTGGGAAAAGTTGAGCCGGGCAATCCCCAGTCCGGCCTCGATCAGGGCCCGCAGCGTCTCGGGTGGGTCCGAGGCCGGCCCGATGGTGGCGACGATCTTGGTCTTGTGTGCAGGCAAGGGCATGGGGTAGCTCCGGGCCGGGCGTTTGAGAGGCACCTTCGCGATGCTCTCCGGAGAGTCTAGCAAAGGGATGGGGAAACCAACCGCCTACGCCGGGCTTTACACATCCCGCATCAAAGGCCGCAAAGCATCAGCCTGGAGACACCGACTGAACCCTGGGCAGAGCTGGCGTCAGCGGCCTAGTGGGCCTTGAACCAAGAGCTGCGCACGCACGGCGAGGAAATGGAGATCCTTTCTGCGATTCGGGAAGCGGATGCATCGGCTCATCCGTCGTAATTTCCCCCATGTGAAAGCGGGAATGGGCAGTGCAGACTATCGCTGGCGGTGGTGGGATGCCGATCTCCATCGTGGGGGCGACTGTCGGTCACGACAGGGGCTTGTCATGGTCAACATTCCCTGTCGATTTGGCGCCACGTTCAACGTGCCGGCGCCGCTCCACCCCCTGCCAGAAATGGACAGGAATGACAGTCGCCGAAGCTGTGGAGGACTTTCTCTCCTTCGACGAGGCCTGCTACCGCGGCGACTGGCCGGAATACCAGAACGCCCCAGCGTTCGAGGAGACCCACCGTCGCAATGCCGATGCCGAGTTCCGGGAAGTCGAGAGCGAATTGTTCTGATGTTTCGCTGCACCGGTGTTGGACCGGAAGATCCGACCTCGCGGCCGCTCTCGAAACACACTGACAAGCCGGGGGCTGAAGCCCCCTTTGCAGGAGGAATGCCATGCACAAGCCGAGATGTGTCTCCGCCACGATGGTGGCCTCAATGCTGCTGTTTTCGGGCGCCGCCGTCGCGTCCGACATCGTGGATTCCCAATACCAGCCACTACACCTTGTCAATGTGGTGGACGGCCTCGACCACACATGGTCCTTCGCCTTCCTGCCGAATGGTGACCTGCTGGTGACTGAGCGCCCCGGTCGTCTGAACTGGGTTCGGGCGGGCATCGCGCGGCAGATCGTCGGGATTCCCGAGGTCACGGCACAAGGCCAGGGCGGGCTGCTCGATGTGTCCCTGCACCCGAATTTCGAGGACAACCGGCTCATCTACCTCACCTACTCGCGCGCGAACCCCGATAATCCGGACGAGACGGCCGTCGCGCTCGCGCGCGGCGAACTGGATCTTGATCACTTTCTGGAGATCATCGTCCACGCGCTGCGCGAACTCCCCCTCGAGAACGTTGAGGAGATTTTCGTCCAGAACCAATACTCGCAACCCGGCCGCCATTACGGGTCGCGCATCGCTTGGCTACCCGACGGAACCCTACTGATGAGCGTCGGAGACCGCGGTTCGGAACCGCCCCGCGCACAGGATCTGAGTGACCATGCCGGGAGCCTGCTGCGCCTGAACGACGACGGATCAGTGCCGGACGACAACCCCTTCGTGGACCGCGACGATGCTGCGGCGGAAATCTACGCCTTTGGACTCCGCAATATTCAGGGCCTGATGGTGCATCCCGATACCGGCGAGATCTGGGCCACCGATCACGGGCCGCGGGGAGGCGATGAACTGAACCGGATCGAAGCGGGTGAGAACTACGGGTGGCCGAAGGTTTCGCTCGGCCTGAGCTACCAGACTCAGGAACCCTACTTCGACTACACCGAGCGCCATAAGGAAGGCATGGTGGACCCGGTGATCGACTGGACACCCGCCATGCCGCCCTCGGGACTCGCGGTGCTACCCGAGAAAAGCCCCTACGTTCGGCAGTGGTCGGGTAATTTTCTGGCCGGCAGTCTGCGCACCGAGCAGGTGCGGCGCATCGTTTTCCGTGACGGGAACCCCGTGCACGAGGAAGAGCTCATTCGTGGCGAGCTAGGTCGCATCCGGGACGTGCGCGTCGGCCCGGACGGCATCGTCCACGTGGCTACCGACAACGGAGAGGATCAGGACGGCATCTGGCGGCTGGAACCCGCCGACTGACGCCCGTCCGGGACCCTGTGCGAGGCGCGTTGCGCAAGCATCATCCGACCGGGCGGTTCAACAACGGGCAGAAACTGGCTGCCTATGTGTTCATCCTGACGACCCCCGCTCTTGTTCTGACGGGGCTCGTGCTGATGTTCCGCGATGTCTTTCCGGAAGAGCTGGTGCTGCTGTCACGCATGATTCCTGTGTGGAGCTTTGCAATCGTCGGGATTGCGCTGCTCGTGCACATCTATATCGGCATGCTGGACGTCAACAGACCCGGCGTGGAGGCGAACGCAGCCTTCCACGCCGGTCTGCAGCGTCACCCCGAGGTAAGCGCCGCACTGCTAATCCGCTGGCACCGGTTCCCCTGGGACAGGTACGTGAACACCACGGTCGCCTTTGGGCTCGGCCCTTCCTACGCCTTCCGCACACCGCGAGTGGAAGAGCACCCGCGTCGTCCTGCATCCCGCCTGCTTGTATTCATGCCTGTGGAAATCACTTTCGCCCCGCCGCAGGACCGTGATCCAAGCTGGGAACTACTGCTTCGAGTTCACCACCGCTCCGGGGCGTTCAGGCTGGTCAGCGATGCCAGGGGATCCAACTTCGTCAGCACAGGTGTTCGCTATCGTTTTTCGGACACCCCGGATCTGCATTAGCACCAGAAGGTCAAGGGCACCTGCGGCGTATCGGGTGCGCAAACGACTGCCGTCACGGACCTTTCCCAGCTTACCGCCCGCTCAGGGTTGACCCCTATTGACTCATTTGCCGCTCTGCGTCGCATGCTGCGGTTCGCTCTCCTGAACACGAGTCCTCCTAGCCATCGCTCACCTGCTTGTGACTCCCACAAACCATGCCACCAGCGCGAAGCGCAGAGACACACGGGAATGGGTGTGCTGTCCCCGGGAATGCCCCATCGGTCCACCACGACCCGGTTGCGCAGCGGCCAACCGGGCACGGTAAGGGCCGTACGGATGATTCGGGAGCCCGGCTGCGCTATAACGGTGTCTGCCGACATCCTCCGCCCGTTCACGCTTCGAGCATGCGATGAAATCCCTGTCCCGACGCCGTTTTACGCTCATGACGCTGGCCGCTCCCCTCGCGCTGTTGAACGCGACGGACAGCCGTGCCAATCCAATCGAGGATTTACTGGCCAACGCGCAGACGCCCCGATATGCCGGTGAGGTCTGGATTCTGGTAGACGACCAGGCGGCAACGCTGAGCGTCTATCGCGGCAACACAGAGATCGAGCGTTTCTTTCCGATCTCGCTGGGGCGCGGCGGTGCGAAGCCGGCACGCCTTCGCGGAGATAACGTGACGCCGCTCGGAGAATTTCGCGTGAACCGGTTCAACCACGAGAGCCGGTGGCACATCTTCATCGGGATCGACTACCCGACGCCCGTGCATGCCCGGATGGCACTGGAGTCGGGGATCTTCACCGAGCAGGACTACGAGGCCTATCACGCCTATTACCGGCGGTACGGCCACCCGCCCCAGAACACCGTCTTGGGCGGCGCGATTGGCATCCACGGGATCGGCCGCGGCAGCCCCGATATCCATAGCCGCTTCCACTGGACCGAGGGCTGCGTCGCGGTCAGTAACGAGCAGATCGAGCGCCTCGCGGAACTGGTCGGCATTGGCTCGCGGGTGGTGATTCGGTAAGCACGCCTGCGACGCGGTCCACCACTGGCGTGGCTGGCAGGGTCCGGCTACGCTAGAGCAGGTTGTGACGACCCGCATGAGCGGATCCAGCCAACCGCGCCGTGATGGTCTGTGCGGCCGGGATCCACGAGACTTCTGACACGCCTGTTCGGGAAACACCCAAGGAAAAAAGCGACCATGAACGCAAAGAGCACCGTCCTGAAGCTAACCGCAGTTGCCGCCTCACTGGCCATCCTGAGCGGCTGTGCCTCCACCAAAGCGCTGGAAGAAGTCCGCCTCAAGGCCGAAGCCGCGCAAGCAGAGGCGACAGAGGCCAAGGCCCTCGCCAACCAGGCCCAGGGCACCGCGAACGAGGCCCAGGGCACCGCGAACGAGGCCATCAATACCGCGAACGAAGCGCAGCGGGATGCCACCGAAGCCAAACGGATCTCGGAGCAGAACCGCGAAGAGATGAACCGCATGTTCCGTCGCACGATGCAGAAGTAACCCACGGGAGGCAGCCGCAGCGGGCGACTGGAGGCTCTTGCACGACCTCAGTCCGGGACGGGGGGGCTCTGGCGGAGCGGGCCCCGCAGCGGAACCGCAAGCCCGTTGGGGTTTTCGACCAACTGGCGCACACGTCTGTAGTCGACGGGGTTCAAGTTGTCGTCGAAGGCGACAAGAGCCACGACGTCGAGGGCATTGCGGACTGGATCGAAGCTTCCGACGTTCTCCTCCAGTTGCGGGAAGGATTGAACGTACAGCACGTTGTCCTCGGACCAACCCGCCTTGAACGGCTGATCGATGATGTTGACCCGGGTGCCAGCAGGCACGCGGTCGAACAGCGACTCGATGTCCTCGGGGAACATGCGGATGCAGCCGCGGCTGACCCGCATGCCGACGCCATCAGGCTGGTTGGTGCCGTGGATCAGGTAGCTGGGCAGGTCCAACAGGATCGCGTGCCTGCCCAGTGGGTTGTCCGGTCCAGCGGGAACGACTTCGGGCGGCGGCTCGCCGCGGGCCGCGGCCTCCTCGCGCACGGAGCGCGGCGGGGTCCAGGAAGGATCGCGCACTCTGACCGTCGTCCGTGTGACCCCTACGGGCGTGGCGAACTCTTCGCGCCCGACGCTGATGGGGTAGGTCTCCACCACCTCGGGGCTCGAGTAGTAGTAGAGCCGCATCTCGGACAGGTTGATCACGATGCCTTCGCGGGGGGCGTCTGGAAGGATGTGGCGGGCTGGGATCAGGACCTCCGTTCCCGGTCTTGGCGCCCAGATGCTCACGTTGGGGTTCGCGATCCGGATCTCTTCGAAGCCCACGTTGTGCTCGCGGGCGATATCCACCAGCGTCTCGTCCTCCTGCACCCGTACGACATACACCTGACCGATCAAATCGCTGTATTGCGGTAGCGGGTAGTGCCCGCGCGCCCAGGCGCCGTCGGCGAGTTCCTCCGCGGCCCCAACGGGGAAAAACATGCAAAGCACCAGCAGCGCGACACCATAGGGTGTCCAACAGACGTGTTTCGACATCACCTCCCTCATACCCTCCCATTGATCATCCGGGACCTCGCCACTTGTTGGATCAGGCAGCACCCTGGCGGTTCACCGCTGCACTCCGACCGGACGCGGTTTCGCACGCAGCATCGGGATCCGGTTGCAATCCTGAAATACGAACCCGAAGCTCAGTAGGCCAGTTCGAGCCGGTCCAACTGCTCTTTGGTGATGTCGCCCCAGCGCTCGAGGTTCCATGCATCCTCCCCGACCCAGGCCTTGAACACGGAGAAGTTGCGCGCGCGCTCTTCAGGATCGGCCCCCAGGTACTCGTACATGTTACCGGGCTGGCCTTCTGGGCGCCTGCTGCCGTCGTCGAGTCGGCGCATCAGGGCACCGGTGTCGGGATATACGACGAACATGATCAGGTCCGCGTAGGAGTCCATGCGGGGTCCGAGCCCCATCTCTTCGTAACGGGCCTTGTCCTCGTCGAAATCGCCGACATACGGGGCATGCACCCCGTGGCAGCCGACGCACTGAGTCTGAAACAGGGGCTGCACGTGTTCGCGGTAGGTCACCTCTTCGGCGTGCAACGGCGCAACGGCAAGCGCAAGCGCGCCCGCGGCGAAAATCACGGGAAGGTTTTTCACGGCGTCACCTCAAGCGATCGGTTCAGAGACGGTCGGCCCAAGCGGCTGCCGGGCGGACCGCGACTCTTACCCTATGCCCCGGATAGGCCAGAAGCAATGCCGCCTGAACCGCTGCCTTTACGTCATGGGATGTTCGCACCTGGAGCGGTCACGAAGCCGTCGAGCATGGTGCAAATGCACCGATTTCGCACGCGCGGGACCAACGGATCGATTCACCTTAATGCAACAAAAATGGATACGAAACGATAAATATAGAACTTTCTTCGAACCCGAGAGAGATTGGCACGATGGATGCTTGATCTTTGATGAAGGTGCCTGACCCCGCTTCGCCAGGCCCAGAACCGGAAACCGTCATGAGAATTCTGGTCGCATCAGGCATGGCCTCGCTGACCATCATCGGCGCCATGCATTTCGCTCATGCGATCTGACGCGCGTGGATCGCCGCGCCCCGCAAAGAAAAGGATTCCCGCCCAGAGTCAAAAATGACCGACGCATCCCAAGACTCATGGTTCATTGCGCTGGGGCGAAGAATCCGAGTCGAGACAATGGATGAACTTCTTAACGACTTGCGTATGCGCGACTCTCCTCCATCGCGCTTTTCCCGCCCCACCCGCGGGGCGGGTGTTTTACGTGTCTGGCGAAACCGCGCCCCGCTCGGGGTACAGCTCGGGCTGATCTACGGAAACGCGCGTCCGGAAAACCCACGGCGATACGGTCGGGGGCCAGCGCTGGCGTGGGCGCCTCGGCAGGGTAGTATTGCCCCGGTGGACGCGCGCG
Source organism: Thioalkalivibrio sp. (assembly GCA_007116035.1). Classification (GTDB taxonomy): domain Bacteria; phylum Pseudomonadota; class Gammaproteobacteria; order Ectothiorhodospirales; family Ectothiorhodospiraceae; genus Thioalkalivibrio. The sequence goes on along the minus strand of SKJG01000026.1, from coordinate 4,924 downwards.
CCATCCCCGAGCCCCTATGAGTACGTATCCACAAGCGCATGCGTTAGAGCCCGACATCCAGCTCTTCACTGAGCTGCTCGGGGAGGTGCTGCGCGAGCACAGCCGCAAGCGCGTCTTGGTGATCGTCGAGCGCCTGCGCGACGGCTTCATGCAACTGCGCCAGCGCGACGACCCGGCCCTGCGCGCCAAGCTCATCAAGCGCATCGGAGGGCTGGATGCACAGACCTTGTCCGAGGTCATCCGCGCCTTCGCGATCTACTTTGGCCTGGTCAACATAGCAGAGGAGCTGAACGCCTATCTCGATCGCATGGACCGCATGAGCACCGGCGGGCGTCTGTGGGTCGGCTCCTTCGACGACACCGTGCGCCAGCTCCACGACGACCAAATTGCCCCGGAGCGGGTCCAGGGACTGTTCGAGCATCTGATTTATCTTCCGGTCTTCACGGCACACCCCACCGAGGCCAAACGGCGCACGACCCTCGAGATCTTCCGGCGCATCTTTCTGCTGGCCCAGGAGCTGCATCGTCGCAAGCTCAACGAAGAAGAGATGCAGGAGCGCCTCGCCGCCATCCGCACCCAGATCCAAATACTCTGGAAGACGGACGAGGTGCGCCCGCACAAACCTCAGGTCACGGACGAGGTCCGGCAGGGCCTGTATTTCTTCCGCGAATCCCTGTTCTCGGCGGTGCCCGAGGTGTACCGCCAGCTCGGCAAGGCGGTGCGCCGGGTCTATGGCCCAGCGAGCGGGATACGGATCCCCAGCTTCATCCGCTTCGGGTCCTGGATCGGCGGCGACCGTGACGGCAATCCCTTCGTGAAGCCCGAGACCACAGAGCTTGCGGTGCGCATGCACCACGAGATCCTGCTGGAGGAGTACATCGGGCGGCTTCGATCGCTACACCGGATGCTCAGCCATTCGAGCGGTCTCTGTCAGCCCTCGCCGTCCTTCCTTGACAGCCTGTACGCGGACGAGGACTACTGGCTCGGCACCATGGGCGAGAACCTGCGCCGTTACGTGAACGAACCCTACCGGCGCAAGATCTCCATGATGCTGCACCGGCTGCGGGCCAACCTGGATGGGGTACGGACGCGAATCGCCGGCCGCCACCACGAGGAGCTGCCCGACGGCTACGCGAGCGACCGGGACTTCCTCTCCGATCTTTATCTCATCCGCGATTCGCTCGCTCACCACGGGGATGCCAATGCCGCTACTGGCCCGCTGGAGGACCTGATCCGGCTCGCCGAGAGCTTCGGTTTTCACCTCGTGCACCTCGATATCCGCCAGGAGTCGACCCGGCACACCCAGGCGGTCACCGAGTTGTTCGCCCGCCAGCCGGGCGCACCCTACTACCAGGCCTTTGACGAGGAGCAGCGCCTGGGCGCCCTGGCCGAGGCGATCGCCCACCCCCACCCCTTCGTGATCGACAAGGCAACCCTGACGCCGGAGACCCGGGAGACCCTGGAGGTCTTCGAGGTCATCGCCCGCATGCGCGCGGAGATCAGTCCGGACTGCTTCGGCCAGTACGTGATCTCCATGACCCATGCCGCGAGCCACGTCATGGAGGTCATGCTGCTCGCCCGACTTGCCGGCCTTGCCGGGCGGGATCGCTCGGGGTGGTTCTGCGACATCCAGGTTTCGCCCCTGTTCGAGACCATCGAAGATTTGACCCGAATCGACGAGGTCATGTCGACGCTCTTCGACAACGAGACCTACAGCGCGCTGCTGCGCGCGTCCGGCAACCGGCAGGAGGTCATGCTCGGCTATTCGGATTCCTGCAAAGACGGCGGCATCCTGTCGTCCACCTGGAACCTGTACGAGGCCCAGCGGAAGGTCATCGCCCTTGCCGACGACCGCCACGTCGACTGTCGGCTCTTTCATGGCCGCGGCGGCACCATCGGGCGTGGCGGCGGGCCGACCCACGAGGCGATCCTGTCCCAGCCCATGGATACCGTCCATGGCCAGATCAAGTTCACCGAGCAGGGCGAGGTCTTGTCCTATCGGTACGCGAACCCGGAGACCGCACGTTACGAGCTCATCATGGGCATCAGTGGGCTGATCAAGGCCAGCCGTTGCCTGATCGAGCCGCCCGCCGAGGATCGTAACGACGATCTCGGCATCATGGACGAGCTGGCCCGCTATGGAGAGGAGGCCTACCGGGGCCTGATTCGCGAAACCCCGGGCTTTCTGGATTACTTCTACGAGTGCACGCCCCTTGATGCCATTGCCCTCTTGAACATCGGCTCGCGGCCCTCCCATCGCAAGAAGGCCGACCGTTCCCTGGGCTCCATCCGGGCCATCCCGTGGGTGTTCGGCTGGGCCCAATCCAGGCACACCCTGCCCGCCTGGTTTGGCATCGGCCATGCGTTGGAGCGCTGGCGCGCGAACGAACCCCAGCGTCTGGCCAAGCTTCAGCGCATGTACCAGGACTGGCCCTATTTTCGGGCACTGCTCTCCAATACCCAGATGTCCCTCTTCAAGGCCGAGCTGCATATCGCCAGGGAGTACGTCCGGCTAGCCCGGGATCGCGAGCAGGCCGAAGCCATTTTCCGGGTCATCGAGGCGGAGTACGAACGCACGCGCATCCAGGTCCTGAATGTTGCCGGAATCCAGGGGCTCCTGCAGGAGACCCCCGAGCTTGCCCATTCCCTGATCCGTCGCAACCTCTATCTGGACCCGTTGAACCACATCCAGGTCGCCGCCTTGGAGCACTACCGAAGCGAGCCCGATCAGGCCAAGCGGGAAGATTGGCTCGACCCGCTGCTGCGCAGCATCAACGCCATCGCGGCCGGCATGCGCAATACGGGGTAGTACCGGTTCCGGCAAAGCTGCAGAACCGCAGCGGATGCCCGACAGGCCGATCCGGCGGCTAGGACGCCTCAACGCCCTTTACGCAACGCCAGTGAAGTGGGCCAAGGATGAGCGTGACCGCCTTAAGCAGCTTCCCCTCGGGGCGACACTGGAACTGCCGGGCGGGCCCCCGGTTCGTGGTGTACGGGGACCGTGTGCTCCCGCCCCATGCCGGTAACAAACCGCAAGATCCGTCGCCCATGCGCAAGATGCTGCAAGTATTTCACCGACCCAGACCCTAAGCTCGAAACAAACGGTGCCAGTCGGGATGCCTGATGCTGGGAATCCCCGGCCCGGGTGGGCTGGCCGCCGTCGTACTGGCGCAATCGTGTTGGCGTCCGAATAGCCGCCGCCAGCATTACTAGCGCCCGGCCCGCACGCCTCCGCGACGAGCCGCACGAGCGGGGATGTGGTGCCAAGAAGTTCCTCAACGACGAAAATGGAGGATCGGCCATGCCTTTACACCGCTACGTCATTGAGCGTGATGTCCCCGACATCGGTTCTCTTGATCGCTCCGACCTCGCCGCCGCCGCGGCCAAGTCGAACGCAGCCCTACAGGAGCTCGCGCCTGCCGTTCACTGGGAACACAGCTACGTCACCGGGAACAAGACCTTCTGCGTCTATGTCGCGGAGAACGAGGAGGTGATCCGCAGACACGCGGAACTCTCCGGCTTCCCTGCGACCCGCATTACCCGGGTCCACAGCATTCTTGACCCGACCAGCGAGAGCGACGCCTGAGCCCGGGAGGGGCGGGCTTGGCCGATACGGACCGGCAACCGAATCCCGATTGTGCTATGTTCCAGTAGGTTACTGGACCAACTGTGAGCCGTTTCTCTTCCTTGAGCCGGTCACCGGTGCAGGCATTCGTTCACGTCGTAGCGTGCGGGAAAGGAGACGACCCATGACCCTGAACATCCCCGGCCACCGGGAACTACGCAAGATCGTGATCCTGAACCCCAAGGGCGGCTCGGGTAAGACAACGCTCGCCATGAACCTGGCCGGCTATTTCGCCTCGCTCGGACGGCCCGCCGCCCTCATGGATTTCGACCCCCAGGCCTCCAGCATCCGGTGGCTCAAGAAGCGGCCTCCGACCCAGACCGCAATCTACGGCGTGGCCGCCTTCGAGAAGAAAACGAACATGACGCGCAGCTTCCAGTTGCGCATGCCGCCCGATATCCGCTATTGCGTCGTGGATACGCCTGCTGCCATGACGACGGCACAGCTCACCGAATTCACGCCAGGGGCCCACGCGATACTCGTGCCGGTGCTGCCATCCGCCATCGACATTCACGCGGCGTCGCGCCTGATTGCCGACCTGTTGTTGGTGGCGAAGGTCAGCCAGCGCATGGGCAGGCTGGGTATTGTGGCGAATCGCGTACGGGAGAATACCTTAGGCTTTCGCAAGCTGACGGCCTTCCTCGACCGGGTGCAGATCCCGATCGTGGGCGCTCTGCGCGACAGCCAGAACTACGTGCACACCGCCGACGAGGGCTCCAGCATCCACGAGATGCATCCCTCGAGGACGAAGAAGGATCTCGCAGGCTGGTTACCACTGACGAGCTGGCTGGAACTGCGGCTCAACACACCGCTCACCGACTCGGACGTCCCGCGCCTCTGCGACGCGCCAAAGCCCGGCGAGGCATCCTCAGACGTAGTGTATCTCCATACCCGTGTGCCCCGACGCGATGCTCAAAGTACCGGATCGAAGTTTTAGGTTTCGGTGTAAGGTTTTTCTGGCTCAATGGGCTTTCGGGGCATTCGACCGATCGGGTCCAGCCTCATGGTGATGGCATGTCAGCAGCACGCGAACCGCAGTGGACAGGAACGGCTGAATCGATGTCAGCCCGGATGCGTTCGTACAGTCTCGCGGGACAAACGATCGTGCTGTTGACGCGCCACGGCAAGGAGCGCGTGATGGCCCCCACGCTCGAATCGGCGCTCGGGTGCCGGATCGAGGTGGTGGACGGCTTCGACACCGACCAGCTGGGTACGTTTACGCGCGAGATCCCGCGGGCCGGAACACAACTCGAGGCGGCGCGGCGCAAAGCACGGATCGGCATGGAGTTGTCGGGTTCG
>SKJG01000041.1 GCA_007116035.1 Thioalkalivibrio sp. | reverse complement strand
GGCCGTGGCCGCCGGACGCAGCGCCAGCCGCGCCAGCAATGGCGCGGCAATCCCCGCCGCGCCGGCGCCGGCGGAACTCGCCGAGAGCCGCGACTGGAATTCGCTGTTGCCGTGTCCGCCGAATTCCGCTGCCAGATCATCCAACACCAGGACGGCCGCGGGTGCACGGCCGGTTTCGGCAAGCGTCCGCCCCTCCGTCAGCTGCAGCAGTTCCGCCAGCCACGCCGCCCGCTGCTCGTGGGCATGGGCGCCCAGCAGCATCCCAGCACGATCCTCGATCGCGGCGAGCCGGTCACCCAGTTCCTCGCCGCCGAAGATCAGATCCGCAGCACGGTCGGCCAGGTAGTCGCCGCCAGCGAATCCGGTACGCTGCATGATCAGTAGGGACAGCCGCGTGTACTCCCCCTTGAGCGAGAAATACCAGTCCGCGTACTCGGGAACCCGCGCCGCGAGATCGTCGAACAACGCATCGAGTTCGGCCGCCACCAGGTCTTGCACCGCGACACCCGCGCGCGCACTCCCAAGCCTGGCCCGCCCCGCGGACCGTAGGGCCAGAGCCTCGACCACCTCGCCATCGACCCGGAAATCGCGCCCTTCGACCACAATCCCGAAGCCCGGATGGGCGGGCAGAAGGCGCTCCCAGAGGCGTTGATCGATGACCAGCGCCGTCAGGAGGCCGAGCCCGGTCAGCAGCACCAGCAGGCGTGCTGCATTGCCGGCAAATCCGTGATGCGTCGTCTGCGTCGTCTGCGTCGTCATGATCTTCCCGTTCCTGGGTGCCAGTTCCGCCAATGCAACAAGGTCAACACCGACGAACACACCAGCAGGTAAGACCATACCACCAAGGCATTGGTTGCCAGCAACACGGCCCAGGCCGCGAACTGCAGCCCCGGCTGCATGGCCCCGGGCAGCATCTGCTGCCCCAGCCACCAGGACAATGCATCCTTGGCTGCCGCGAGTTGCATCAGGCTCTGCAAGAGACCGCTTGCCGCCTGCTGTCGCCCGGCCTCGGAGAGCATGGCCTCGGTCAGCGTCAGCGCGCCGAAATCCGGGTAGGACTGGAACACCGCGGCGATCGCCAGCACGAGAAAGAGCAGCATGAAGTTCAACGCCAACGCAAAGCGCAACGCGAGCACCGGCTGGAACCGGGGCACTGCATGGGCCGCCAGGCGGCGCATCCAGAACTGTCGCAGCAGCACCAGTACCGGCACATTCACCACCAGCCCGACCAGCAAATGCGATTCAGTGGGACGAATCACCGCTACGAGCAGGATCGCGGCGAGCGGTACGGACGCCAACAGCGAGACCAGCGCCAGGCCCGCGCCGCCCCGCAGCCATCGATACCAGGGACTTTCCCCGCGCAGCGCCCCGGCGAGGAAAATCCTTCGGTGTACGACGGCGCGCAGCCAGATACCGGCGGCCATCAGCACGGCCGTGCCCAGCACCGCTGCGACAAAGGCCCGGTCCGACAAGGCCGATCCGAATCGGTCAGCGAGGATCAGCAGAAAGGGCGCGGGCAGGAGCCAGAGCATATCGTTCAGCGCCTCGCGCAGCCCTCCCCCACGCTGTCCGGGTGCCATGACCGTCAGCCGGACCCGAGCACGAAACCGATCCAGGTCAGCGAGACCAGGATCAGCAATAGGATCGCCGCCAGGCTGGGCAATGCGCCGCCGCGGACCATGTTGAGCACGGTCAACCGATCGCTGCCGAAGATGATGGCGTTGGGCGGCGTCGCAACCGGCAGCATGAACGCGGCGGAGGCCGCCAGCGCGACGGGCGCGGCCAGCAGCAACGGTGCAGTCTGCGCCTGCAGCGCCAGCGCCGCGACCAGCGGCAGCAGCGTCGCTGCGGTCGCCGTGTTGCTGGTGACGTGACTGAGCGTCATCGTCAGCACGATCACTCCAGTGACCAGAACCCAGAAGGGCAGATCCACCGCCCCGTGCAGCGTCTGCGCGGTCAGTGCCGCGAGTCCGCTGCCCTCGATGGCCGCACCGAGACTGAGTCCGCCGCCGACGAGCAGGAGAACGCCCCACGGCAGGTCGCGCGTGTTCTCCCAGGCCAGCAGGCAGCGCTGTTCCGGCCGCCCGGAAGGCACGATGAACAGCACCGCCGCACCCAGGATGGCAATGCCCGCATCGGTGAGCTCCAGCGGGAACCATTGATTCAACAGGGGTCGGAACAGCCATGCCAGCGCCACGAGCCCGAAGACCAGGGCAACGCGCCGTTCTGCCGGGGACCAGCCGCCCAGGTCCTCGCGTTGGCCGGTGAGCAGGTCGCCGAGGCCGGACAGGCGAATCCGGTGCACCGGAAAGACCCAGTGGGTCAACGACCACCAGGTAAACAGCAGCAGCGTGGCCGAGATAGGGACACCCATGATCAGCCATTGCACGAAATCGATCTGAAGATCGTAGCGCTCGTTCAAAAACGCAGCGGTCAGGGCGTTCGGCGGCGAGCCGATCAGAGTGGCCATGCCGCCGATGTTCGCGGCAAAGGCGATCCCGAGCAGCAGCGCGATCGCGGGGCGCGAATCGCCCTCGTGCGCCTCCCGGTCCGACTCGACCAACGCCAGGACCGACAGCGCGATCGGGAGCATCAGGGCCGCCGTCGCAGTGTTGCTCACCCACATGCTCAGCCCAGCGGTGGCCGCCATGAAGCCGCCGATCAACCGGTCCAGACGGCTGCCAGAGACCTGCAGGATCTTCAGTGCGACCCGCCGGTGCAGATTCCACCGCTGGACCGCAAGGGCGACTGCAAACCCGCCGACGAAAAGGAAGATCAAGGGATTCGCGTAGGGAGCCGTGGCTTCGCCGATGGGCACGACGCCCAGCGCTGGAAGCACCGCGATCGGCATCAGCGCGGTGACCGGAATCGGGGCTGCCTCGGTCACCCACCAGATCGCCATGAACAAGGTCAACCCCAGCACCCGCCAAGACTCGGGACTGAACGCGGGGGGCGGCGCAATGGCCAGAAATGCCAGGAAAACGGCGGGTCCGAGCCAACGGCCCACCCGGGCCATCAGCGTGCCGGTGTTCGCGGCGCGAGGCGGGGGGCGCGGAGCATCGCTCACGCTGAACGACCACTCCAGCACGTGGAGCGTGACCGTCGCATGGAAGTGTCCGCGACAGGAAGCAGTCGGTACACAGGCCCTCCAGTCAGTTTTCTCGCGTCGCCCAGCATGATACGGCATCCCCCGGATGCGTTAGCAGGGCGCGCGGGCCTATTCGGCTCCTGCGCACACAGCGCCTGTTCCCCCCTTGCCACAAGCACCCGTTAAGGCTGAGCGAATACCTCGGGAATTGCATCCTGCCAAGGGTATGTCTATCTTTCTGCAACCCAAGGACACCTGCGCTCCATACGCAATCCATAACATGAGGAGAAACTGCATGGCTCACGAACTTCCGGCACTGCCCTACGAGAAGAACGCACTGGAACCGCACATCTCTGCGGAAACCCTCGAGTTTCACCACGACAAGCATCATGCAACCTACGTGACCAAACTCAATGGTCTGCTGCCCGGCAGCGAGTTCGAGAACGCCTCGCTGGAAGAGATCGTCGAAAAGGCACCTGCCGGCGGCATCTTCAACAACGGCGCGCAGGTCTGGAACCACACCTTCTACTTCAACTGCATGTCTCCCAATGGCGGCGGCGAGCCCTCGGGCAAACTGGCCGACGCGATCAACTCGGCCTTCGGTTCCGTTTCCGCCTTCAAGGAGAAATTCAACGACTCCGCGGTAAATAACTTCGGCTCGGGCTGGACCTGGCTGGTGCAGAATAGTGACGGCTCGCTGGAGATCGTGAACACCTCCAACGCGGCCAACCCCCTGCGCGACGGCAAGACGCCGCTCCTGACCGCCGACGTTTGGGAGCACGCCTACTACATCGACTATCGCAACGCCCGGCCCAAGTATCTGGAGGGATTCTGGAACGTGGTCAACTGGGACTTCGTTGCCAGTCAGATGAAATAGTCCGACAATCCAATTGGTGTGGAGGCACGGTAGGTCTTTGCCTCGCCCCGAGGCCGGTGCAGCGTCTTCCGATGTCACCGGCCTTCTTCGTTCGGAGATCCTCGATGGCAGATGCCCTGCAAACCACTTACAACCGATTGCCGATCGCCTTCGAGCGTGGTGAAGGCGCATGGCTTTGGGATACCGAGGGGCGGCGTTACCTCGATGCCCTGTCCGGAATCGCCGTTTGCGGTCTGGGCCACTCGCATCCCAAGATCAGCTGTGCGATCGCACACCAGGCCTGCACCCTGATCCACACCTCCAACCTGTACCGCATTCCGCTCCAGGAACAGTTGGCCCGCCGCCTCTGTGCGCTGGCCGGTATGGACCAGGCGTTCTTCTGCAACTCCGGCGCCGAGGCCAACGAGGCAGCGATCAAGCTCGCACGCCTGCACGGCCACCGCCGCGGCATCGACCGGCCCAAGATCATCGTGATGGAGGGCAGCTTCCATGGGCGTACGCTGGCGACGCTGTCGGCCACCGGCAGCGCCAAGGTCCAGAAGGGTTTCGAGCCGCTGGTCGATGGCTTCGTCCGAGTGCCCTTCGGTGACTCGGCAGCGGTGGCCGAGTACCGCAACGACCCCGAAGTCGCAGCGATTCTCGTCGAGCCGATCATTGGTGAAGGTGGCATCCGCATCCCGTGCGACGGTTATCTGCGCGACCTGCGCGGCCTCGCAACCGAGAACGACTGGCTGCTGATGCTGGACGAGGTCCAGGCCGGCATCGGCCGCACCGGCCGCTGGTTCGCCTTCCAGCACGAAGAGATCGTGCCGGACGTGCTGAGCCTCGCCAAGGGTCTTGGCAACGGCGTGCCGATCGGGGCCAGCCTGGTCTCCGGCCGCGCCGTGGATCTGTTCACGCCGGGCAGTCACGGGACCACCTTCGGTGGCAACCCCCTCGCCTCCCGCGCCGCCCTGGCGGTCCTCGACGTGATGCAGGAAGAGGCCCTGTGCGAGCACGCAGAGGAATACGGGCAGCAACTGAAGCGCCTGCTCGAGGAACGCCTGACCCATCGCAGCGAAGTCCTGGATATTCGCGGCCGGGGGCTGATGCTTGGCGTGGAACTGGACCGCCCGGCCGCCGAACTGGTGCGGAAGGCCCTGGACCGGGGCCTGCTCCTGAATGTCACGGCGGAACGCGTGATCCGCCTGCTACCGCCCTTGATCATCGACGACGCGCAGGTCCACGAGATCGCGGACACGGTGGCCGACATCGTGTTGGAGTTCATTACAAAAGATGAAAAACAAAGGATTACCGCATGACTTTGCGTCACTTTCTTAGCTTCTCCGACCTGACCGGGGCCGAGGTCCGCCAGATCATCCAGCGCGCCACCGAACTCAAGCAGGAGACCCGCAACGGCGTGCACCACGATCACATCCTGCGCAACAAGATGCTGGGCATGATCTTCGAGAAGTCGTCCACGCGCACTCGCGTGTCGTTCGAGGTCGGCATGCAGCAGCTTGGCGGGCACGCCCTGTTCCTGTCGCCGCGCGACACCCAGTTGGGTCGCGGCGAGCCCATCGAGGACACCGCCCGGGTGCTGTCGCGCATGGTCGACTGCGTGATGATCCGCACCTACGAACACGAGAAGATCGAGCGCTTCGCCCGGTATGCCACCGTCCCCGTGATCAACGGTCTGACCGACCGGGAGCACCCGGCGCAGCTCCTGGCCGACCTGCAGACCTACACCGAGCAGCGCGGCGACATCCGGGGCAAGCGCGTCGCCTGGATCGGCGATGGCAACAACATGTGCAACAGCTACATCCACGCCGCGCACCAGCTCGGCTTCACGCTCGCCGCCGCCTGCCCCGAGGGTTACGACCCCGATCCCGCGATCGCAGCGGCGGCCGGCGCGGCACTGGAACTGGTCCGCGACCCGCGCCAGGCTGCGCGCGACGCCGACCTCGTGGTCACCGATGTCTGGGCCAGCATGGGCCAGGAAGACGAGAAAAGCGCACGCCGACAGGCGTTCACCGGATTCTTCGTCGATGCCGCCCTGATGCGGCTGGCCCGGCCGGAAGCGCTGTTCATGCACTGCCTGCCAGCGCACCGCGAGGAAGAGGTCAGCACCGAAGTGCTGGAAGGCCCGCAGAGCGTAATCTGGGAGGAGGCCGAGAACCGCCTGCACGCGCAGAAAGCGTTGGTCGAGTTCCTGCTCCTGCACCCCTGAGCACGCCGCGCCCCGCAGTGCCTACCCTGGCCGAAAGAAGGTGGAGGCGGTCGAGCGCCCCGCCCCGGAAGCGGCGCCCGCCTATACCCGGGCTTGAAAGTGGTTTAGGCTCATCGCATTAAGCCACTGATATCGCCATGAACGCCATCGACTTCACCAACCCGGAGCTGTACCTCAACCGCGAGCTGTCGCTGCTCGAGTTCAACCGCCGGGTGCTGGAGCTCGCGCTGGACGAAAGCTACCCGCTGCTGGAGCGGCTGCGGCTCCTGTGCATCTCCTCGACCAATCTCGACGAGTTCTTCGAAGTGAGGGTGGGTTCGCTGCGCCAGCAGGTGGCGCTCAACGTCCAGGCCCCGGGTCCCGACGGCCTGTCGGCCCAGGAACAGCTGGCAAAGATCAGCGTGATCGCGCACCAGCTGGTCGCCGAGCAGTACCACACGCTGAACCAGGTGCTGATTCCCGAGCTGGCCGAGAAGGAGATCCGTTTCATCCGGCGCACGCATTGGAACGAAGCGCAGCAGAACTGGCTGAAGGCGTTCTTCCAGGATCAGCTGCAGCCGGTACTAAGCCCGATCGGACTCGATCCCGCGCATCCCTTCCCCCGCGTCCTGAACAAGAGTCTTAACTTCATCGTCACCCTGAAGGGCAAGGATGCCTTCGGACGCGAATCGCGCCGGGCCGTGGTGCAGGCACCGCGCTCCCTGCCCCGCGTGCTGCGCCTGCCCCGCGAGGTCGCGCAGGGGGACAACGACTTCGTGTTCCTGTCGTCGATCCTGCACGCCCATGTCGGCGAGCTGTTCCAGGGCATGAAGGTCACCGGCTGCTACCAGTTCCGGCTGACGCGCAACTCCGACCTGTTCGTGCGCGAGGAGGAGATCGACGATCTGCTGAATGCCCTGGAGGGCGAGTTGCCGCAGCGCAACTACGGACAGGCCGTCCGGCTGGAGATCGCGGACAACTGCCCGGAAGACGACGCCCGCTTCCTGCTGGCGCACTTCAACCTGACGGAAAGCGAGCTGTACCAGGTGCACGGGCTGGTAAACCTGAACCGCCTGATCGCCGTGCACGACCTGGTCGACCGCACCGATCTCAAGTTTCCGCCATTCATCCCCAGCCTACCCAAATACCATGGCGCCGGCATCAGCATCTTCGATGCGATCCGCAAACAGGAACTCCTGCTGCACCACCCGTACGAGTCCTTCATGCCGGTGATCGAGTTCGTGCGTCAGGCCGCACGCGATCCGGCGGTGCTCGCGATCAAGCAGACGCTGTATCGCACCGGGACCCGATCGCAACTGGTGGAACTGCTGATCGAGGCGGCGCAGTCGGGCAAGGAGGTCACGGTGGTGATCGAACTGCGCGCTCGGTTCGACGAAGAGGCCAATATCGAGCTCGCCAACCGCATGCAGGACGCGGGAGTACACATCACCTACGGCGTCGTCGGCTACAAGACACACGCGAAGATGGCCCTGGTGGTACGCCGCGACAACGATCAGATCACCCGCTACGCCCATCTCGGCACCGGCAACTACCATGCCGGCACCGCCAAGGCCTATACGGATTACGGGCTGCTCACCGCCGATCCCGTGATCACCGAGGATGTCCACCGGGTCTTCCAACAGCTGACGGGATTGGGCAAGGTGTCGAAGCTCAAGGATCTCCTGCAGGCCCCGTTCACCCTGCATGCCGCAATCATCGAGCGGATCGAGCGCGAAACGGCACTCGCCGCTGCCGGAAAGCCGGCCGTGATCTCCGCGCGCATGAACTCGCTGATCGAGCCGCAGGTCATCCAGGCGCTGTACCAGGCCTCCAGTGCCGGGGTACAGGTGAAGCTGCTGGTGCGCGGAATCTGCTGCCTGCGTCCCGGGGTGCCGGGGGTCTCCGAGAACATCGAGGTGCGATCGGTGCTCGGCCGCTTCCTCGAACACTCGCGCGTTTTCTACTTCGGCAACGATGGCCAGCCCGAATTGTTCATGTCGAGTGCCGACTGGATGCCGCGCAACTTCTTCCGCCGGGTGGAGGTCGCGTTCCCGATCAAGGATCCGAAGCTGCGCGAACGCGCGGCCGAGGAGTCCCTGTTCTCGTACATGCGCGACAACACATCGGCCTGGGTGCTGCAGAAGGACGGCAGCTACCAGCGCCAGTCGCCTGCCAGCGGCGCGACGCCCTACTCGGTACAGCAGGACCTCCTCGGGAGACTCGCGAACCGGTGATCGGAACCACCGGGCACGCCGCCGGCCGGCCCGGTCGGCGGGGCTTCAGCGCGCCTTCAGCGTGAAGCTCAGTCCCGTGATCTGCTCCGCCTCATTGTCGAGGTCCGCCGCGGTCAGCGGATGATCCGCCAGCCAATCCGGTGCAAACTCCAGGATGATGCCGTCACGGGTCGCGGTGACCGTCTGGATCGGCACGGCTTCGTCGGTCCGCGAACGGTGCAGCAGCACGGCCAGGCGCAGCAGGATGGCGAGCCGGATCAGGCGCTTGCGTCGCGCCTTGGGCTGTTCCTCGAACAGGCGTTCCTGCAGCCGTCGCCGGTGGGCACGCACCAGCAGGGCCAGGTCGGCCTGCTCCAGGCGCGAGAAGCCCGGCAGATCGGCGTGGGTCAGGATGTACTCGCCATGCTTGTGATAACGGCTGTGCGCCAGCGCCAGCCCGATCTCGTGCAATTCCGCGGCCCAGTTCAGCAGATCGCGCTCGCCCTCGCCGAGATTCCAGGTCTCCGCCACGGGCGCGAACAGACGCTGCGCCTCTGCCATCACGCGATCGGCATGCGCCGCATCCACGGCGAAGCGCTTGCGCAGGTGGTGAATCGTGCGTCCGCGCACGTCTTCGTGGTGAAAACGCCCGAACAGGTCATGCACCACGCCCTCGCGCAGCGCGCCGTCGGAGGTCGTCAGGCGCTCGATCCCCAAGCCGCGGAAGGCACCGATGATCACGGCCAGCCCGCCGGCGATCACCGGGCGCCGATCGTCGCTCAGGCCGGACAGGTTCAGACGGTCGATCTCTCCGACCTCGATCAACTGGGTGCGCAGGGATTCGAGCCCGGACAGACCCATGCCCGGTGTCTTCTCGATGCCGGTTTCGTGCAGGATCCGGTCCAGCGCAAGCAGGGTTCCCGACGAACCCAGGACCTTTTCCCAGCCCAGGCTCCGGTATGCAGTCACGATCGGCTGCAACTCCAGCTGCGCATGCAGTTCCGCCTGGCGGAACCTCCGCGCGGTGATGCGGCCATCGGGAAAATGCAGTGCACTGAAGGTCACGCAGCCCATCTGCAGGCTTTCCGCGAGCTGTGGCTCGAAGCGCTCGCCAATGATGAATTCCGTGCTGCCGCCGCCAATGTCGATCACCAGCCTGCGGCCACCATCGTCGGCCAGGCTGTGGGCCACGCCCAGAAAAATCAGCCGCGCCTCCTCGCGCCCGCCGATGATTTCCACCGGGTGCCCCAGCGCCTCCTCGGCGAGTTGTAGAAAGCGACGCGCTGAACGCGCCTTGCGCAGGGTGTTCGTACCGAGCGCCCGCACGCTGCCGAGCGGCAGAGTGCGCAAACGCTGGCCGAACCGGCTCAGGCACTCGAGCGCCCGTTGCTGGGCCTCGGCGGAGAGCCGGTTCCTGGCATCGAGTCCGCTCGCGAGCCGGACCGTTTCTTTCAATCGGTCGACCATGATCACCTCGCCCTCGTGCCAGCGCGCGACGATCATGTGAAAGCTGTTCGAACCCAGATCCACTGCGGCGACGGTGTCGAATCCGCCCCGCCGTCTTCCCGCCCGGTCCGGTTTCTCTGCTGCCATCGTGTCCCCTAGAGTTTTCTCAAACCGTACTGCGGAAGCTTCCAGATCAACTCCACGGCACCCCGGCCCAATCCGTCGGGGATGCGCAGTGCACAGGCGGCTCCCTTCTCCATCGGCACCGGGGCACCGCGCCCGCACAGCCACTCTCCCAGCAGCAGGGAGAGATCCGGCTCATGCCCGACCAGTATGCCGGTTTGTCCGCGCCCCAGCCGCGGCTGCAGCCACTCTCCCAACGTGCCGGGATCCCAGGGTGGCAGGAGGAAGTCCGGGGCTTCGATTGGCCGGTCGAACACTTCGGCGATCCCCTCCGCCGTCTGTCGAGCCCGCGTGTACGGGCTGCTCCACAGGTGGTCCAGCGTCCCCAGAAGCCGATGCAGCCCCGCGGCGGCGGCTCGATTGTGCTGCCGACCCTCGGCGGTCAGTGGCCGTTCCCGATCCGAGCGCCCCGTCTCCCGACGGAAACGCTCGGGGTCACCCGCCTGGGCATGCCGGACCAGTACCAGAAGACGTTCGCGCGCCACCGGAACTGTGCTCATCGGCTCCCCTCCCGGTCATTGTGTGGAACATTCCGAGACGTGGACATCGATCGGTCCTCCTGGCGGGACGGCACCCGTGCATCAACACGCCCGGAAAGCTACCATGAATGCCGGAAGCCTGCCGCGCTTCCAGGCCCGGACCCACCAGCCGAGATCCGCCCATGTGTCGCCACGTCGCCTATATCGGACCGGAATTGTCGCTGCAGGAGCTCCTCTTCCTGCCACCGCACAGCCTGGTGCGCCAGGCCAGCGAACCCGAGGAACTGCGTTATGCGCGCTTGAACGCGGACGGCTTCGGCTTCGGCTGGTACGGCGAGGACGACAACGCCGTGGTGTACCGTCGGGCCGACCCCATCTGGCAGGACCCGAACCTGGCCGATCTCGCGCGCAACCTCTACGCCGACCTCTGGCTCTCGGCCGTCCGCAGCGCCTCACCGGGGTTTGGCGGCGATGTCGTCAATGCCCAACCCTACGCAGTCGGCGAGCTGCTGTACAGCCATAACGGCCTGATCGAGGGCTTCCGTCCGGGGATCCGGCGGCAGATCCAGAACATCATCGAGCCGGAGGTGGAGACGGACATCCTCGGCACGACCGATTCCGAGCATCTTTTCGCACTGATGCGCCAGTACCTGCTCGATGACGCGGACCTGAGTCTCGAGGGCGCGATGATCGAGGCCTTCTCGACGATCGCGTCGTGGCTGGGTTCGGATCGGGCCCTGCTGAACGTGATCCTGACCGATGGCGAACGGCTGGTCGCCAGCCGCCATGCGGTGAACGACATCAGCCCCAGCCTTTACTACACCAGCGACGACGACAGTTTTCCCGAGGGCGCCGTCGTCATCGCCTCGGAGCCACTGACCGAGCGGGAGCGTTGGCGCAGCGTCCCGGAGGGTCATATCCTGGTCGTCGTACCGGACGAACCTCCGGAACTGCTGGCACTGTGAAGCCCGGCCCGGATCGGCGCAGATGCACCGTGCCAACCTGAAGGCCCGCGACCACTTCAACGTCCATCTTCCAGGCGTGATCCGACCTGGCAACGCTCATGGCCCCCAGACGAGGCTCCCGACCATGTTTCGACTGCCGTTTGCCCTGATCCTCATCGCGATTCTCTGCGCCGGCGCGCCCGTTGCATCGGCCGACGACGGGTCCACCCTGCTCCAGATCACCGCCCATGCCGAAAGCGAGATCGAGAACGACCTGATGACCATGCACCTCAAGGCCGAGCGGCGGGAAACCGAGGTGGCGCAGGCGACGGCCGCGGTCAATCAACTGATGCGCGATGGTCTCGAGCGCGCGCTGCGGATCGCTTCCATCGAAGCGCGTAGCCTGGGGTACAGCACCTCCCCCGTGTACGACCGCGACCGCAGCCGTACCGAGCCGGTTGCCTGGCGGGTCGAACAGAGTCTCGAACTGAAAAGCAGGGATTTCGACAGGCTCACAGAGATGGCAGCCGAACTGCAGGGCCTGGGACTGTCGATCACGCAGATCGACTTTTCCATCAGCCCGGAGACACGTGCGGCGCACCAGCAGGAGCTGCTGCTCGAGGCCATCCGGCGGTGGCAGCGCACCGCCCAGGCGATGGGCGCAGCCATCGGCGCCTCGCACATCTTCCCGAAGGAACTCAGGATGGCGGATGACGGGTTCCCGATGCCCCCACCGATGCTGGCCATGCGAGCGATGGACGAGGCGGCCACGGCTCCGGCGCTCGAGGCCGGACGTTCGACGCTGCGGATGACGGTCTCTGGCGAGGCCCGTGCCTACGGGGCTGCCACACTGCGTACCCTGGATCGCCGCTGAGAGCCCACCCGGATCGCCCCGCACAGAACCTGCGGGGGATTCCAGACCGCGTCAGTCAGGGCGCCAGTAGCAAGTCCAACTCGCCCTCGCGGACCTCCAGCGCTTCGATGCCCGCGCCAAACCCGCCGAGACCGGTGGTCGCCAGCAGATCGCTTCCCTTCCAGCCTCCCAGCCAGGCATCCGGCAGGGGGACGCCGCCGACGCTGATGCCGAGCAAGCGTGCCTCGAGCCGCTCATCCTGTGTCAGCAGCTGCAGTCCCGTCCGGACGCGCAGGCTGCGCCCCCCGAGCAGCGGCAGGTCCTCGGACACATCGATCAGAAAACTCGCGCTGACCTGTCCCGGCGACAGCCGTACCGCGGCCCGCCCGGCCAACGCAGGGTCGCGGGCGATGGCGGCGTTGATTTCGCGCTCGGTGAAGCGAATCCGGCGCCGATCCGGATCCTCTGCATAGATCTCGGGCACCAGCGCGCGATCCTCATCGTGATCCGGTGCCGGCGGGGGCATCCGTTCCGGGCGCGGCTCGGCGGCTGCGGCATCGCGCAACGCCGACAGTTTGTGGTCCAGTTCCTGCTGTTCCTGCGGCGTCAGGGTCACCGGGGCATCGCGTTGGGCCTGCAGCAGATAGACGATCCAGGCGCCCGCCAGGATCAGCAGCAGGATCAACAGAACGACCAAAACCCAAGCCAGGCGGCGCGAACGGTCTTTCTTCACCGGCGGGGGGCTGTCCACGCGTCCTACTCCTTTTTTCTGCAGCTTGCGACGGTAAACGGTAGCATAGGGGCGTTACATCGGCATTGGAGCGGATTCATGCGCGCAGCACTCGTCATCGTGTTGGCGTTTCTTTTGGCGGCCCCCGGTTATGCCGCCCCCCAGGCCTTCAGCCCGGAGGTCGCCGCCGACCTCAGCGCCGAAGAACAGCGGCTCGAAGCCGAACGCCACCTGGCGCTGGAGCCGCCGGATCTGGTGGAGGCCCGGCGCTGGCTGGAAAGTGCTGCCGAAAGCGGTTCGGTCGAGGCCATGGCTGCGGCCGGCTGGCTTTACGAACAGGGTCTGGGCGTGGAGCCCGATGCCACCCGCGCGCTGGAATACTACACGCAGGCCTATGAAGCGGGTGAGAACGAATACGGGTTGCGCATCGGCTGGTTGCATATCCAGGGTCTTGGGATGGAGCCGGATCGGGCGGAGGGTGAGGCCTGGTTCCGCCGGGTGATCGAGGAACGCGACGACAGCGCCGCACGACTCGCGCTGGGAACGATGCTGATCGCAGACGCCGCCGCCAGCCTGCGTCCCGACCGCGCGATCGAAGCGCGCGACCTGCTGGACCGGGCGCTGCAGGACGGCATGACCGAGGCGGCGCAGTATCTGGCTCAGATCCACGTTGAAGGGATCGGCAACCTACCCGCCGACCCCAGGCGCGCCGCCTACTACACCCGGATCGGCGCCGAGGCTGGCAATCCCGAAATGCAGGGCTGGCTGGCCCTGCTGCACGCCCGCGGCGATGGCGTCCCGATGGACCTGGTCGAGGCACACAAGTGGGCCAGTCTCGCCGCGTCAGGGGGGGATACGACCGGTGAACGGCTTCGGCGGGAACTGGCAAGCCACCTGGACCGGGCGGAACTGCTCGAGTCCCGGCGCAGGGCACTGCAATGGTTAAACGAGCAATGATGTTTTTTTAATCACTTAAGGACGGAACCTACATCATGATTGAAATCTCTGGCCTCCTTGGTCTGGTCCTACTGATTCTGGTCATTTGGGCCATCGTCAGCACGGTACAGAGCCGTGCCTCGACCGGCGCGAAAGTGGTCTGGATCGTGGTCCTGGTGCTGCTACCTCTGCTGGGCTTCATCCTCTGGCTCATTTTCGGACCTCGCTCGAGCCGTTAGGGGCACGTGCGGGGCCTTCGGCGACGCCGGTTTCATCGCCAGCCGTGACGTAGTTTCCGCAGCGCCGATCAGGTTCCGCGTTTGGGGTGCAGGGCCGTGGTCCGCCCCGTCTCCTCGTTCAGCTCGAACAGTTCCCCGGCACGTTCCGGCGGAACCTCCGACCATTCGAAGCGCCAGCACCAGTTGCCCTTCGTGGTTCCCGGGGTGTTCATCCGATCCGCGCTACCCAGTTCCAGCACATCCTGCATCGGGATCACCGCCAGCCGCGCCGGGGATGCCATCGCTGCGCGGATCAGCGCCCAAGGCATGGAGGCGCCCTCCGGCTGACCGAGTTTCTCCAGCACGCGGGTCCGGGCATCGGGCGGAAGCGAGTCGAACCAGCCCCGGGTCGTGTCGTTGTCATGCGTGCCCGTGTACACCACCCCGCGCTCGACGTGATGCTCGGGGAGATAGGGATTGTCGGCGCCGCCGTCAAAGGCGAACTGCAGGATCTTCATGCCGGGTAATCCGAAGCGGTCGCGCAGCGCCGTGACCTCGTGGGTGATCACGCCGAGATCCTCCGCCAGCAGAGGCAGTTCCCCGAAACGCTGCAGCAGCATCTTGAAGAACGCCGCACCTGGCCCGGGTTTCCATTCTCCACCGATGGCGGTCGGCTCGTTCGCGGGGATCGACCAGTAGGCCTCGAAGCCGCGGAAGTGGTCGATGCGGAGCGCGTCGAGGCCCTCGAGTGCCCATCCGATCCGCCGCAGCCACCAGTCATAGCCATGCTCGGCCATGTAGTCCCAACGGTAATGCGGGTTGCCCCAGCGCTGACCGGTTTCGGAGAAATAATCCGGTGGAACCCCGGCCACCGTGTGCGGCTGGCCGTCTGCGTCCAGGTCGAAATTCTCCGGATTCGCCCAGACATCCGCAGAGTCGTGGGCGACGAAGATCGGCATGTCCCCGAGCAGGAGGATGTCACGGGCATTGGCCTGGGCGCGCAGCGCCGACCACTGCCGGAAGAACACGAACTGGGCAAAGCGCACCGCTTCCAGCGCCTCTTTTGCCTCCGCACGTAACTGCTCCAGCCGCCCCGGCGAACGATGCAGCAGCGCCTCCGGCCAGGTCCACCAGGGACGGTTGCCCTGCAGCCGCTTGATCACCGCGAACAGGGCGAAGTCTTCGAGCCAGTCGGCCCGGGCCTGGCAGAACTCCAGGTATTCGGACCAGCCCGCCCCACCCGCCGCCTCCAAGGTCGCGCGCGCCTCGGACAGCGCCTGCCCGATCGGCGCTCGCGCAGAGGCCGCACGGATCCAGCCGTCCTTGACCAGCGCCTCCGGATCGATCATTCGGGTATCTCCGGCGAAGGCGGAGACACAAGCGTAGGGGGAACCGTCGGCCAGTGGCGGGTTGATCGGCAGAATCTGCCAGACACTGAAACCGGCCTCCTCCATCCAGCCGAGGAAGCGCCTCGCCTCGGCACCCATGCGACCCACCGGTCCCGGGCCCGGCAGGGAGGTCGGATGGAGCAGCAGCCCGGAGCGGCGTTTCTCCATCAGGCAGTTCTTG
The DNA here is from genome assembly GCA_007116035.1 of Thioalkalivibrio sp. GTDB lineage: Bacteria > Pseudomonadota > Gammaproteobacteria > Ectothiorhodospirales > Ectothiorhodospiraceae > Thioalkalivibrio. The sequence continues at coordinate 27,139 of SKJG01000041.1, read as the reverse complement.
AGTTCGTGATCGCTCACGAGTGCGCCTGCCCCCGTCGCATCGTGCCCCCGGTCGCCGGATCGCCACCGCCGGTGGAGAGCACGACCGATAGCGACTGCGGAACCGCGAGACCTGCGCGCTGATACAGCGCTGCCAGGTGCCGGCGGTACAAGGCCTCGAAGTCCCCGACCGAGCCCGCCGGATTGTAGGCGCCGAACCACCAACACCAGTCGGATCCCTCGCAAATCGCCAACTGCTCCAGCAGCGCATCCGTGTGCAGTTCGGAATGCTGCCGCACCGCCGTATCCACCGCCTGTTTTGCCTCGATCAGGCGATCCCAGCCAAGGTTCTTTTCCGGATCGCCGACCCAGGTCGAGAAGGTTCCGTAGACCCAGCTCCCGGCCACCACGGCCGGGAGTTCGGGGGCATTCCCGGAACGGCGCTCGTAGATGTCGGCAAAGGTGCGGAGTTTGATGCGCGGATGGTCGGACAGGCGCTCGTAGAGGTTCTGCAGGAAATGGAAGCCGTTGTCCGGGTAGTACTCCCAGGCGTTCTCGCCGTCGAGGATCACCGATACCACCCCACCCACGGGGGGCGCTTCGACGATGTTTTCCAGGTGATGAATGAAGTCGCCCACGGCGTCGCGCGCGTGCCAATCGGCGTAGCGGAAACCGATTGCGTCGGACAGTCCATCGTCCCGGAAGAAGGTGAGCATGCGCGTGCCCTTCAGGCCGTAGGGCTGGTGCAGCCAGCCGTCGCGCGGGCCCTTCTCCGCGTCGGGAAGGGCCGCTAGGCTGTTCGCGAGCACGGTCTGGCCGCTCGCCGTCCACGCCAGGCCGTATTCATCCAGCAGTTGCAGTGTGGCGGTGCTGATACCGCCTTCGGAAGGCCAGCAGCCTTTCGGAGCAAAGCCGAAGTGCTTCTGAAAAACCGCAAGGCCGCGTTCGATGTGCCAGCGCACCCGTCCCTCGCCGTCCGGGTAGGCGCGGTGTGTCGGCAGGATCACGTCCGGCATCGCCTCCTCCGCCGACTCGACATCCAGGAGCAAGGGCATGATCGGGTGGGCGTAGGGGGTAAAGGAGAGTTCGACCCGTCCGGACTCCGCAAGGGCCCGGTAGCGCGGAATGATGTCACCGAGTACGTAGCCGATGAGTTCCAGGAGCTGCCGCCGCGTGCCGGCGTCGTGTCCGTCTTCCTCGGCCAGCCAGCGCTGGACCTCGGGGTTCTCCCGACGTACGGTGGCACCAAGCCAGGCCAGGTGATAGCAAGTCGCCAGATCCAGAAAAAAGGCCGCGTCCAGGTGGCGCAGCAGTACCGGATCCTCCTGCGCCCGTGCCGCGACCGGCGCGAGGCTGCGAAACAGCGGTATCGTCTCGATCATGCGCGGCGCGTGGGCACGCAGACAGACGCGGATGATTTCGGCCCGGGCCGTGGCATCGGACGGCACGGATTCCGTCGTCAGCAGCGCCAGGACCGGATCCGGGATGGGCTCACCGTGGCTCAGGAAGCCTTGGATGCGCCGGGCGTAATCCGCGATCTGCTCCAGCAGGATCGGCGCGAAGTTCACCACGGCGCGCGCCTCGGGGGCAGCCTCCAGATGCGCCGCCATATCGGAGTAGTCCTTCATCGCATGAAGATACGTCCACGGGAGCGCATAGGCCTCCCGTGCCTGCTCGAAGTACTGTGGCTGATGCATGTGCCAGCACAGCACGACGTCCAGGTGCGGCTTCGGCACCTCGGTGGCCGTGCGCTTAGCGGACATAACGTGAGAGTTGTCCAAGCATCTCGGGCGTGATCACACGCACGCCCTTCGGCGAGATGAAGAAGTGCCGGGCATCCTCCTTCTCGTCGATGCCGATCTTCATACCGTCCGGAATCTGGCAGCCCTTGTCGATCACGCAGCGCCGAACCTCGCAGTTCTCACCGATGTGCACGCTAGGCAGAATCACCGAGTCCTCGACCAACGCACCGGCATCGACCTGCACGTCGGAGAACAGCAACGAATGGCGCACGGTGCTGCCGGAGATGATACAGCCGCCGGAGACCATCGAGTCGATGGCCATGCCGCGCCGGTCGTCCTCGTCGAACACGAATTTCGCCGGGGGCCACTGCTCCTGGTAGGTCCAGATCGGCCACTCGCTGTCGTAGAGATTGAGCTCGGGCGTCACGCCGATCAGTTCCAGATTGGCCTCCCAGTAGGAATCCACCGTACCGACATCGCGCCAGTATGCCTGCTGGTCACTTTTCTCGTCCCGGAACGGGTAGGCCATCACCTTGTACCGGTCGATGATCCCGGGAATGATGTCCTTGCCGAAATCGTGATTGGAACGGCTGTCGTCCGCATCACGGATCAGGCGCTCGAACAGGAACGCGGTATTGAAGACGTAGATGCCCATCGACGCCAGCACGACACCCGGTTTTCCGGGCATCGATGGCGGCTCGTCGGGCTTTTCCAGGAAGTCGGTCACGCGCCCCTTTTCGTCGACCGCCATGACCCCGAAGGCACGCGCCTCCTCCGGACCCACCTCGAGGCAGCCGACCGTCATGTCGGCCCCGCTCTCGACGTGGTAGGCGATCATCTGGCCGTAGTCCATCTTGTAGATGTGATCGCCGGCCAGGATCAGCACGTACTCCGGAGCATGCTGCCGAATGATGTCGATGTTCTGATACACGGCATCCGCGGTGCCGGCGTACCAGGAAGTCTCGATCCGCTGCTGCGCCGGCAGCAACTCGATGAACTCGCCGAACTCACCGCGAAGGAAACTCCAGCCACGTTGCACGTGCTGGATCAGCGAGTGCGCCTTGTACTGGGTCAGCACACCGATCCGTCGAATCCCCGAGTTGATGCAGTTCGAGAGCGGAAAGTCGATGATCCGGAATTTGCCTCCAAACGGGACCGCCGGCTTAGCCCGCCACAGCGTCAGGTGCTTGAGCCGCGAGCCGCGACCACCAGCCAGTATCAGCGCGAGTGTCTCCCGGGTCAGCCGGCTGACGAAGCGTTGCGGTTGGGGATTCATGCGATAATCCTTCGGTCCTTTGATTGAATATCAGTCCGCACACTCACTGGACCGGCCATTCACTCTACCGGTATGGTCGGTGCAAACGTTCAGGTGAATCGGCATCAGTATGACAACAGCCTTGGATAAATGCATCCGCCCAATCGAGGGAGAACTGGCACGGTTGCGCGAGGCTCGCTGGCACGACCCGCACCAACTGCTGGGTCGTCACGCGCTGGATCACGAGACCTGCTGCTTTCGCACACTCCTGCCACACGCCACGGAAGCATGGCTCATGGTCAGCACCGGCGAGTCGGCAGCGCTGCATCGGGAGCCGATGGTCGCGCACCCGGATTTCCCGGGCCTGTTCACATGGACCGGTCCGCTGGCGCGCTGTCCCCTGCACCCGACCGTGCTCTGGGCCGAGGTTAGCGGCCGCACATTACAGTTCGTCGACCCCTACAGCTTCTCCCCGCACATCTCCGGCTTCGACCTCCACCTCTTCGGTGAAGGGCGCCATTGGCACGTCCACCGCATGCTTGGGGCGCATATCGAGACGCGGGATGGCGTCACCGGCGTCCGCTTCGCGGTCTGGGCGCCGGCAGCGGAGCGGGTCAGCGTGGTCGGGGACTTCAATCACTGGGATGGACGCGTCCATCCAATGACGGTCCACGGCAGCAGCGGGGTCTGGGAACTGTTCATCCCCGGCCTCCCCGACGGCACCCTGTACAAGTATGAGATCCGCAACCGGGATACAGGTCATATTCTCCTGAAAAGCGACCCTTATGGTGCTTCCTTCGAGTTACGCCCGAATACTGCGAGCCGCGTCTTCGGCGGCTCCGGGTATGCATGGAACGACGAGGCGTGGATGCACCGCCGCGACCCCTATGCCTGGAAGGAGCGTCCCCTGAGCGTGTACGAGGTGCATCTGGGATCCTGGCAGCAGGGCGAGGACGGCCGCTTCCTCTGCTACCGCGAGTTGGCCGACCGGCTGATCCCCTACGTTCGCGATCACGGCTTCACCCACATCGAGCTGCTTCCCGTCACCGAGCATCCCTTCGACGGATCCTGGGGCTATCAGAGCACCGGTTTCTTTGCCCCGACCTCACGCTTCGGAACACCGGACGACTTTCGCTTCCTGGTCGACCAGGCCCATCAGGCGAACATTGGCGTGCTGCTGGACTGGGTTCCGGGGCACTTCCCCAAGGACAGCTTCGCACTGGCGCGATTCGACGGCACCGCACTGTACGAGCACGAGGATCCGCGCAAGGGCGAACACCGCGACTGGGGCACCCTGATCTTCAACTACGGGCGCTCCGAGGTCCGCAACTTCCTGCTCTCCAGCGCCCTGTGCTGGATCGAGGACTTCCATATCGACGGCCTGCGGGTCGATGCCGTCGCGTCGATGCTCTACCTCGATTACTCGCGCGAACCGAACGACTGGCTCCCGAACGAATACGGGGGCAACGAGAACCTCGAGGCCATCACCTTCCTGCGGGAACTGAACCGGACGGTACAGACGAATCATCCCGGTGTCCTGATGATCGCCGAGGAGTCCACCGCCTGGCCCGGCGTCAGCCGTCCCCCGGAGACCGGGGGGCTCGGCTTCACGATGAAGTGGAACATGGGCTGGATGCACGACACCCTGGACTATTTCAAGCAGGATCCCGTGTATCGCTCGCACCGCCACAATCAGCTGACCTTCGGCATGCTGTATGCGTACACCGAGAACTTCCTGCTGCCCTTCTCCCACGACGAGGTCGTGCACGGCAAAGGCAGCCTGCGCAGTCGCATGCCGGGCAACGAATGGCAACAGCACGCCCAGCTCCGAATGCTGTACGCGTATCAGTGGACCTACCCGGGCAAGAAGCTGCTGTTCATGGGCCAGGAATTCGGGCAGGGCACCGAGTGGGGCGAAGCGGGCCAACTCGACTGGTATGTGCTCGACTATCCCCTGCACAGAGGCCTGTTGAGCCTGGTGCGGGACCTGAACCACCTGTACCGGGATGACCCTGCGCTGCACGAGCGTGACTTCGAGCCGGAGGGCTTCGCGTGGCTGGACTGCGACGACGCGAGCCGCTCGGTCCTCAGCTATCTGCGCCGGGGCAGCCACTCCAATGTCATCGTGGTGCTGAATTTCACGCCGGTCGAGCGGTTCAACCACGAGATTCCCGTCCCACACGGCGGCTATTGGCGCGTCTTGATGAATACCGATTCCGAGTTCTACGGGGGAGCCTCGCGCGGCTCTAGCGGCGCCATGGCCGAGGCACAGCCCTACCGCGGGTTCCCCGCGACCCTGCGCCTGGACCTGCCTCCGCTGGCGGCCCTGATCCTGGCTCCGGAATAGGCGTCGCCCACCCGCACGCCGACGGCCACCACCTCCTTCCCCGAAGGCCCTGCCACTGCTATCATTCGCGGATTGGGGCGGTAGCTCAGCTGGGAGAGCGTCGCGTTCGCAATGCGAAGGTCGGGAGTTCGATCCTCCTCCGCTCCACCAATGCATTAATAGAATCAGGCACCTACGGGTGCCTTTTTCGTTTACCCATCCACCCACCCCACCAAGAAAACCGCGCCATCGGGGTCGGACCAAGCCAAACCACTGTTTTTCTGAAACATAAAGGCTAAAAACAACCCCAATAGGGCCTTACAGGGCCATTTTTGGCAGCAAAAACGGTGCCTCAAGGTCGAAACCCTGCCACGCCCATTCCGGGTGACGATTCGCGACGCACAACATTGACCGGGAAACTCGCTCCCTACGCCCATGCGGCCGTTTTGGGAGTCAAAAAGGACCGGATAAGGCACCCATTCGCCCGCTTTTACACCTAGTATCCTATCTTTAACAACGACTTGGCTTAGTCCGACCCCCGGGGTTCACAACGATCGAATGAGAGAGCGAGGTGCGAAGACGAGAGCACTGTCCGAAGCGCTGACGGTTATCCTCGTCGCGGCGGGGGTGGCGGTCGTGCTACCGCTGGCGGTGATCACGGCAATGGCGGCGGGCATCGAGCTCCGGCCAACGCTGGTGATGGTGCTTTCCATCCTGCTCACCCAGGGCGTGAGCTTCGGCGGGGTGGCCCTGCTTTACCTCGCACTCCGACGGGGCACGATACGCGTGCCGCTGAGGTGGCCGACGGCCAACGACCTGCAATGGATGGTCGGAGGCTCGGCGCTCGCACTCGCCGCACTCAGCATCGGTTTGCTCGTGGTGTCGCTGCTCGGTCTCAGTGTCGGCGAACACCGGATTCAGGAGATCGGCGTAGAGCACCCCGAAATCTTCCTTCTCCTCATACCGCTTTCGTTCCTCCTCATCGGACCGGGTGAGGAGCTCCTGTTTCGCGGCGTGGTACAAGGCCGTCTCCGCCAGGCATTCGGTGCCGGCGCCGCCATCACCCTCGCCTCCGTGACGTTTGCGGCCTTGCACTTGGTGGCGCTCAGCGGTCCACTTGCTGCTCGCCTCACCACGGTGACCGTTCTCGTCCTGCCGAGCCTGGTTTTCGGCCTCGCATACGAGCGGAGCGGCAACATCGCGGTGCCGGCGGTGATCCACGGCATTTACAATGCCGTGCTCTTTGCTGTGAGCTTCTCCGCCCTGCACGCCGAGACCGGTGATTGATCGCGGTGAAGTCCCCCAGAACCGGTCGGGTTCGCGACTGTCCTAGCGGCAGAACGGAGCGAACTGGTAAAACCGCCGGCAGCGGAACTCGGATTCACAGGCGGCGAGCTGGCTCTGGTAGCGGTCGGCGCGCACGGCGACTTGGCGTGCTGCCCGCTGCACGCCCGACTTGCTGCGCCAGGTGCCGCGATTGTAGCCACCCTGGCCCTCGTGATAGGCGAGGTAGAGGTGCTCGGCATTCTGCAGCGAGACCCCGGTCATCCGGTTCGTGCGGGCGTTGTACCAGCCGATGAAGTCGGTGGCGTGCTTCATGTGCGTACGCCGGGCAGTCAGGCTGCCGGCATCTGCGCGATATTCGCCCCAGACAGGGTCCTGCGCCTGGGCATAGCCATAGGCGGACGAGGGACGACGCCAGGGCACGATACCCAGCAGGCGCTTGCGATCCGGTCGCACGTGGCTGCGGAACGACGATTCCTGCTGGATGAATGCCATCTGGGTTGCGACCGGCGTACCCCACTCCCGCTCGGAGTCCCGGGCGTAGTCATACCAGCGGGGATGCTCGCGGAAGATTTCGCAAAGATTGTCTTGTTTGGGCGGCGGCGCGGGCCCAAGTGTGGCACAACCGAAAGTGAGCCCAACCAGACCCAGGACCAGCAGCGTTCGAACCACGGTGGCCCCACACGGAAATCGCATCTGCTCCGAATCTCCCGATTCAACGTTCACTCGGGCCGCCAGTATAGCGAATGCGGCCGGCCGTCCGGTCACGGGGGCTTCGGCTCTCTGGGTGACAATCCAACGATGCCGATATGCCTGAACCGACCGTGGTGTTGTTTGTCGGGAAGGCGCGCTAGAGCACTTCCACGCGCGCCCGCACCACCCCCGCGTCGATCATTTCCAGCTCCCGGGCCGCGGCCCGGCTTACATCCAGAATCCGGTTTTTGATGAAGGGACCGCGATCATTGACCCGTACCACCACCGACTTCCCATTGGACAGATTCGTCACCCGAAGTCGTGTGCCGAACGGGAGCCTGGGATGGGCGGCGGTGAGGGCATTCTGATCGAATCGCTCTCCTGAAGCGGTGCGGCGGCCATGGAATTTGGACCCGTAAAAAGAAATCTTCCCCACCTCCACGGCTCCCTGGGTCGTGGATGCCCGGGACTTTTTCCTGGCACGCTCCGCGCGAGCTGATTTCGAAGAGGATGCGACCTGCGGAACCAGGGCAGCCTCCTTTTGCTTCGGAGGCACAGCGGCCAGCTCGTCATACTTCCCCTGGTCGCGATCGTATCCCGGTTGGGCCTTCGCAGGACCGACGCAGACTACCAGGAGAACCAGGACAAGGGGCAGACGTGCGACAAGCCCCCGCATACCGCGCAGCCGCCGGGAATCAATACTCGAAATCGGCTCCATATCCGTCTTCGCGAGTCTCTTACATATCGTCGCCAATAGCCTCTGGGTTCAGTTTACAGTTCTCTTCCACCCGTCCTCCCTCATCCTCATCGCATTTCCCGTATTCGTACGTTTCTGTCCTCGTGGCGAGATGCCCCATCGTCGCGCCCGAGGTCGCGACTGGGGCGGCACGCGCACGGTGCTTGAAGCCGCATTTTCGGCGCCAAAAATGGGCCTCTAAGACCGAAATCGGGCCATATTTAACCCGTTACTGGATATTTTTCAATAGGTTGCCTTGGTCCGACCCCGTGTTCAGGGGTGGGTCGCGTCGATGGGGGCCGCTGGGCGACGCTGCCCGCACAATTCCTGGCGATCGGCTAGAGTCAGGGGGAGACACCACTGTGCAGCCGGAGGGAATGCTCATGAAGCTCGAGTACGAACTGATCGAGGATGGATTCGACGACACCACGCACATCCGGACCATGACCGAGCAGGCTGTGATGCCGGGTCAGGGCTGGTTGATCCGCACGACGCTGTACACTCCGCACCACATCACCGCCAGCGTGGTGTTCGTGCCCGCCACCGGGGGGGCTGGAGACGGCCTGTTCGAGCCGATCAGTCCCTGAGGGACTCGTGTACGATCGCTGCTCGCGGACCGCCATGAGCGTTCCCGGCCAGGCATGAGAAAGCCGACGCCAGCCGCTGCGACCGCGCGCCCGTTTCCCCGTGAATTCGTCGATAGAGATGGTTGATGTTGAATAATGATGTCCTGCGCAGCGTGCGCTTCAGCCTCGATGCGAGCGACGCCAAGGTCGCCGAGATCATTCGGCTTTCCGGTGGTACCGTGGACAAGGACGAAGTCTCCGCCTTGCTCAAGAAGGACACCGAAGAGGGCTATCGCGAGTGCAGTGACGAGCTCCTGGCCCACTTTCTCAACGGCCTGGTGCTGTACCTGCGTGGACCGGACGAAAACCGGCCGCTGCGGCCGATCGAGCTTCCGATCACCAACAACCTGGTGCTGAAGAAGCTGCGTGTGGCCTTTGAACTCCAGGAGGATGACATGCATGCCATCCTGAAGGCAGCGGGGTTTGCGGTCAGCAAGCCCGAATTGAATGCGGTGTTCCGCAAGCCCGGGAGCAAGAACTACCGTGCCTGCGGCGACCAGCTGTTGCGGAACTTCCTCAAAGGTCTGTCGGAGACCCGCAGGGGGCCCAAGCCCGCGCGCCCGAACCGCAGCAGCGGATTGCCTCCGAGCGGGACGACCTCGTGAGTGCCTGAGGAGTCGGCCACCCATCCGACGACGAGTCAACCGGGACGGCATGCGGAGTGTCCCATAGCATCCACGCCTACCGCGAAGTCGACCCTCATGCTGCGTCTCACCGAAGTCAAGCTCCCGCTCGGTCACCCCGAAGAGGCCCTGCGCGCGGCCGTACTCCGAAGACTGGCGCTGCCGGAGGCGCAGCTGCTCCGTGTGGTGATCCATCGGCGCGGTTACGATGCCCGCAAGCGCAGCGCGATCGCGCTGATCTATACCCTCGACGTGGAAGTGCAGGACGACGCGGCGGTGCTGGCGCGGCTGCAGGACGATCAACGTGTCCGACCCAGCCCGGACATGACCTACCGCTTCGTCGCGCGCGCACCGGAGGGGCTCACTAACCGGCCCGTGGTGATCGGCACCGGCCCCTGCGGCCTGCTGGCGGGCCTGCTGCTGGCGCAGATGGGGTTTCGGCCGATCCTCCTGGAGCGGGGCAAGGCGGTGCGCGAACGGACCAGGGACACCTGGGGCCTGTGGCGCAAGGGCGAACTGAATCCCGAATCCAACGTGCAGTTCGGCGAAGGCGGTGCCGGGACCTTTTCCGACGGCAAGCTCTACAGTCAGATCAAGGACCCGCACCACCACGGCCGCAAGGTGCTGGAGGAATTCGTCCGGGCCGGAGCGCCGCCGGAGATCCTCTATGTCAGCAAGCCGCACATCGGCACCTTCAAGCTGGTGACGATGGTCGAGCACATACGCGCCAGCATCGAGGCGTTGGGCGGGGAGATCCGCTTCGGCAGCCGGGTGGCGGACCTCGAGATCGCTGCCGGTCAGGTTCGCGGTGTCGTGCTGGCCGACGGGACGCACATCGCCAGCCGACACGTGGTGCTGGCGGTGGGCCACAGCGCACGCGATACCTTCGGCATGTTGCACGCCCGCGGCGTGTACATCGAGCCAAAAGCCTTCTCGATCGGCCTGCGCATCGAGCATCCACAGTCGCTGATCGACCGCTGTCGTTTCGGTGACCGTGCCGGCGATCCAATCCTGGGCGCGGCCGACTACAAGCTGGTGCATCACTGCACGAACGGTCGCTCGGTCTACAGCTTCTGCATGTGTCCAGGCGGCACCGTGGTGGCCGCCACCTCGGAACCCGGACGGGTCGTCACCAACGGGATGAGCCAGTATTCGCGCAATGAACGCAATGCCAATGCCGCGATCGTCGTCGGGATCACGCCGGCGGATTTTCCCGGCGATGTCACGGCGAATCCGCTCGCCGGTATCGAGTTGCAGGATCACTGGGAGGCGGCGGCCTTTCAATCCGGCGGTGGGCAGTATGCCGCGCCGGCGCAGCGGGTCGGGGATTTTCTGGCCGGGCGTCCCTCTACCGGTCCGGGTGCGGTGCTGCCGTCCTATACGCCGGGGGTGCATTGGACCGACCTTGCCGCCTGTCTCCCGGACTACGCCATCGCCGCCATCCGCGAGGCCCTGCCCGCCTTCGACCGGAAAATCCGCGGCTTCGCGATGGACGATGCGGTCCTGACCGGAGTCGAGACGCGCACCTCGGCACCGATTCGCATCACGCGGGATACGGACCGCCAAAGCCTGAATAGCCGCGGTCTGTACCCTGCGGGCGAAGGTGCAGGCTATGCCGGGGGCATCCTGTCGGCGGCGGTCGACGGCATCGAAGCGGCGGAAGCCGTGGCGCTGAACCTGCTCGAGCGCGCGGGTTAGGAACTGGGCGGGTTGGGGGTTTCCAGACTGGGCGGCAGCCGGGATTTCCCCATCAGCCAGATGTCGATGTGCCGTGCGACATCGCGCCCCTCGCCGATGGCCCAGACGACGATCGACTGGCCGCGGCTGGCGTCACCCGCGACGAAGACACCGGGTATGGCCGACATCTTCCGATCGTCGGTCTCCAGCGCCTTGCGCTCGGTCAACGTCAGGCGCCCGTCCTGCAAAGGTGCCACTTCCGGGCCTTCGAAGCCGATCGCGATCAAAACCAGATCGGCCGGAATCTCGATCCCGCTCTCGAGCACGATTTTCTCGATCCGTCGACCGTGCCGGTCGCGTTTCCAGTCAACCCGCTCGGCATCAATGTGGTTCACCTGTCCATCCCCGTCCGAGTCGATGAATCCGGCGACGTTGAGGCTGTAGGCCTCCTCCCCTCCTTCCTCCAGGGCGTAGGTCCTCCGGTAGGTCTGCGGCTGCTGTGGCCACGGGTTGCCCACGGGACGCTGTTCCGGCGGACAGGGATTGATGCTCACCTGCACCACCTCCCGGGCACCCTGGCGGTGCGCGGTCGCGACACAGTCGGCGCCGGTATCGCCGCCGCCGAGGACGACGACGCGCTGGCCGCGGGCATCGGTGATCCCGTCGACCGACCGTCCGGCCTGGCGGCGGTTTTCGGCGGTGAGATAGTCCATTCCGAACAGCACACCCGCCAGATCACGTCCCGGCACTCGCACATCGCGCTGCCGCAGGGCACCGACGGCGAGACACACCGCGTCGAATTCCTTCTGCAACTCGGCGATCGAAACATCGACACCGACGTTGACACCCGTATGGAACTCGATGCCTTCCTCTTGCAGCTGCTGCACGCGGCGGGCCACCATGCGCTTCTCGAACTTGAAATCGGGGATGCCGTAGACCATCAGTCCGCCAATCGCGTCGTCGCGCTCGAACACCGTGACCGCGTGCCCCGCGCGATTGAGCTGCTGGGCGGCCGCCAGCCCCGCCGGGCCGCTGCCGACGATCGCCACCCGCTTCCCGGTCCGCTCGGCCGGAGGACGGGGGATGATCCAGCCGTTCTCCCAGCCCATGTCGACGATGGCCCTCTCGATGTCCTTGATGGTGACCGCAGCGTCGTTGTACGCGAGCGTGCAGGCCGGTTCGCAGGGGGCGGGACAGGTGTAGCCGGTGAACTCGGGAAAGTTGTTGGTCGCATGCAGGCGTGCCAGCGCCTCTTCCCAGAGACCGCGGTAGACGAGATCGTTCCACTCCGGGATGAGGTTCCCGATCGGGCAGCCGCCCATGCAGGTGGGCACGCCGCAGTCCATGCAGCGCTGCCCCTGGGTACCCAGCGCTTCCGCATCCCACTCGAACCGGTAGATCTGGCGGTAGTCTCGCGTGCGTGAACGCGCGTCCCGGTAGCCGATCGGCCGACGCGGATGCTGCAGGAATCCATCGGGGTGATTTTCGGACATGATGCGACCTCATGCAGCCCGTGGCGGGGGATTTACGCGGATATCCTTCCCGGTGGCGAGGTGCTCGGCCACGGCGTCCGCGTAGGCGTCGGGAACCACCTTGACGAAAGCCGCCAGCGACGTCTCCCACTCCGCCAGGATCCGTGCCGCCAGGCCGCTGCCAGTGTAGCTAACGTGATTCTCCAGCAGGCGCCGAAGGAGCTCGCGGTCGCGTGCATCCCGCACCGGCTCGATATGCCTGCCGTCCGGATTCAGGTGCCGCTGCGCCAGGCCTTCCTCGTCGAAGAGATAGGCCTCGCCACCGCTCATGCCAGCCCCGAAGTTCCTGCCGATCGGCCCCAGGATCACGGTCACCCCGCCGGTCATGTATTCACAGCCGTGATCGCCCACCCCTTCGACGACGCTCAGCGCGCCAGAGTTACGCACGCAGAAGCGCTCGGCCCCGCGACCGTTGAAATAGGCCTCGCCGCCGGTGGCGCCGAACAGCACGACGTTGCCCACGATCGTGTTCTCGGAGGCCTCGTAACCGGCGTCCGGCGGCGTGCGGACGCTGATGAGACCGCCCGAGAGCCCCTTTCCGGCGTAGTCGTTGGCATCGCCTTCCAGATGCAATCCGATCCCGCGGCACAAGAAGGCCCCGAAGCTTTGCCCGGCCGTCCCCTTGCAACGCAGATTGATGGTCCCCGGTGGCAGGCCGTCGGCGCCGTAGCGGCGCGTGACCTCGTAACTCAGGAGCGTGCCGAAGGTTCGGTCGCGATTGCACAACTCGGCCGCAATCTCGACCGGCCGGCAGTCGTCGAGTGCGGACCGCGCCTGCTCGATGACCCGGTGATCGATTTTGCGGTCGAGCCCGTGATTCTGTGCGCGCGTCCTGCGCGGGGCATCGTCGGACCCGACCCGCCGCAGCAGTCCCGATACATCGGGATGGATGCCCTTGGGATGGGTCATCCGTTTCGCCCGTAGCCTGTCCATCCGCCCGACCATATCGTCCACGTGGCGGAAACCGAGCGCCGCCATGTGTTCACGCACCTCGCCGGCGACGAAACGCAGGTAATTGACGACATGCTCCGCGCGACCCTGGAAGCGCTCCCGCAGCCGCGGATCCTGGGTGGCGATCCCGACCGAGCAGGTGTTGCAGTGGCACTTGCGCAGCATGATGCAGCCGAGGGCCACCAGCGGTGCCGTGCCGAAGCCGTACTCCTCCGCGCCCAGCAGGGCCGCGATCACCACGTCGCGGCCCGTCAGGAGACCGCCGTCGGCACGCACCGTGATGCGCGACCGCAGGCGGTTGGCCAGCAGCACCCGCTGGGTCTCCGCCAGTCCGAACTCCCAGGGTGCACCCGCGTGCTTGATCGAGGTCTTCAGCGAGGCTCCGGTCCCGCCGGAATCACCGCTGATCAGCACCGCGTCGGCGCGCGCCTTGGTCACCCCGGCGGCGATGGTGCCGACATTGCCCTTGGCGACCAGCTTCACGTGGATCTCGGCAGTCGGATTGGCGCATTTCAGATCGTGGATGAGCTGCTGCAGGTCCTCGATCGAATAGATGTCGTGGTGCGGTGGCGGCGAGATCAGACCGACGCCAGGCACCGTGAAGCGGACCCGGGCGATGCCTGCATCCACCTTGCCGCCGGGGAGTTCGCCACCCTCCCCCGGCTTGGATCCCTGCGCCATCTTGATCTCGATCTGCCGGGCCCGGGCCAGGTAATGGGCGGTCACACCGAAGCGGCCGCTCGCCACCTGCTTCATCGAGCACTCGCGCTCGGTGCCGAAGCGTTCGACCTGCTCGCCGCCCTCCCCCGTACCGGACTTGCCGCCGATGCGGTTCATCGCGATCGCGAGTGCCTCGTGGACCTCCTGACTCAAAGCACCAAACGACATCGAGCCGGTGGAAAAGCGCTGCAGGATGGACTCGACCGGCTCCACCGTATCAAGGGGAATCGCCGCGTCAGCACTGGTGACGAATTCTAGAAGGCCGCGCAGGTTGAACAGTTCCCCATCCTGTTGGCCGACATGGCGAGCGAAATCGCGATAGGCCTCGGCGTCGTTGCTGTGCGCCGCCTGCTGCAGCTTGCCGATGGTGTACGGATTCCAGTGGTGCCGTTCACCATCGCGGCGCCAATAGAGATGGCCGCCCGGGTCGAGGGGCAGGTTCGCGATGACCGGCGCGCCGAACGCGATCTCGTGGGCCTCCAGGGTTGCCTGCTCCACTTCGTCCAGACCCACACCGGGAACATGAGCCGTCGTACCGGTGAAGTACTCGTCGATGAATTCGTGGTCCAGCCCCATCGACTCGAAGATCTGCGCGCCCTTGTATCCCTGCAGGGTCGAGATCCCCATCTTCGACATCACCTTCAGGATGCCGCCCTCGAGCGCCCTGCGATACTGCGCCAGTGCCTGTCCGACCTCACCATCGATATGGCCGGTTGCCACCATGTCGGCAATGCCCCGGTAGGCCAGCCAGGGGTGCACGGCATCGGCCCCGTACCCGATCAGGGTGCAGACGTCGTGCACGGTATGGGGCTCCCCCGCATCGAGCACGATCGCGGCACGGGTCCGCAGGCCCTTGCGGATGAGATGATGGTGCAGGGCCGACACCGCCAGCAGACTTGGGATTGCGACGCGCTCGGGACCGACTGCGCAGTCGCTCAGCAACACGATCCCGCAGCCCTCGCCGATCGCCTGGACGGCGGCATGGCGCATCGCCCGGATTGCCGCCGCCATCGTGTGACCTTTCGGGTAGGCGATGTCGATCCGGCGACTGCGCAGACCCGTCTGGTCGATTCGCTCGATCGCCCGTACCTGCGGACCGCTCAGAATAGGCGACGCGATGTACAACTGCCGACAGTGTACGGCCGTTTCCGCCAGCAGGTTCTCCCGGGCTCCGATCGCGTCCCCGAGCCCCGTCACCAAGGCCTCGCGGATGTAGTCCAGCGGCGGGTTCGAAACCTGCGCGAACTGCTGCAGGAAATAATGGCTCAGGGGGCGTGGCCGTGACGACAGCACCGCCGGTGGCGTGTCGTTGCCCATGGCCCCGATCGGATCCGTCCCGTTGGCCGCCATGGGCTGAACGAGGACGCGCAGGGCTTCCATGGTGTGGCCACCTGCCCGCTGGTATTCGGCGATGGGGCGCTCGAGCGGCTGCCGGGAATCGTCTGCGTCGGAAGGGTCGACCAGGTCGTCCAGTGACACGCGCTGGCTCTTGAGCCAGGCCCCATAGGGACGCTCGGCGAGTTCGGCGAACACCTGGTCCTCGGGAACGATGCCGCCGCGGGCGGGATCCAGGACCAGCAACGCTCCCGGCTGCAGCCGGCCCTTCTGCAGCACCGCGCGCGCGGGAACATGCAGCACGCCGGTCTCGCTCGCCATGATCAGGCGCCGATCGCGGGTGATGCTGTACCGGCACGGCCGAAGACCGTTGCGATCCAGCGCGGCCGCGACCCGTTCGCCGTCGGTCGCCACCACCAGGGCCGGCCCGTCCCAGGGCTCCATCAGCGCGCTGTGATAGGCGTAGAAGTCGCGGCGCACCGGGTCCATGTGACGATCCTGTTCCCATGCCTCCGGGATGAGCATGCGCAGCGCGTGCGGCAGGCTGCGGCCGGCGGCAACCAGCAGTTCGAGCACGTTGTCGAGTTGGGCGCTGTCGCTGAGTCCTTCCCCGGTGAGCGGCTTGATCTTTTCGATATCGGTGCCGAAGTGCGGGGATGCGAGCGTCGCCTCGCGTGCCCGCATCCAATTCTGGTTACCCCGCAGCGTATTGATTTCTCCGTTATGCACGAGGAAGCGGTACGGATGCGCGAGATCCCAGGCACCGAGCGTGTTGGTGGAGAAACGCGCATGCACCAGAACCAGGGCGGAGACGACCCGCTGATCCGAAAGGTCCGGATAATAGGACCTGAGCTGCGCACAGGTCAGCAGGCCCTTGTACACCAGCGTCGTGCGCGACAGCGAGCAGATGTAGAACACTTCTCTGCCGAATCCGACCAATCCCCGGTAGAGCACCTCGTTCTCGATCTCGCGCCGCAGGACATACAGCCTGACGTCCAGCGCCGACGGTTCGAGCCGGTCCGTTGGCCGAACGAAGAACTGCTGGGTCACCGGCTCGCTTTCGAGTGCCGTCTGTCCCAGTCCGCCGTTGTCCGTGGGCACATCGCGCCAGGCGACCAGATCGAAACCCCTGGTCCGGCAGCGGGCCGCGATCAGCCCCCGGATCGCGGCCCGATGCTCCGCATCACGGGGCATGAAGACCTGGCCCACACCGTACTCGTCGGATTCGCCGAGCCCGGGCACCACCTCCCGGAAAAACCCGTGCGGCTTCTGCAGCAGCATGCCGGCGCCATCTCCGGTGTTCTCCTCGGCGCCCCGCGCACCCCGATGATCGAGGTTCTCCAGGCACTGCAGGCCGTCCAGCACCAGCCGATGACTCCGGTGGCCATCCAGATGCCCCAACACCCCCACGCCACAACTCGAATGACTGGCCGCGAGGACTTGCGCTGTTTCCAACGCCCCGGCCGGTGCCGAGGTACGCGAACTCAGGAACGCTGTCATTTTCAGGCTCCAACCAGACCTGCCGGGGAAGCGTACGATGCCCCGACTTCACTGTGCACCCCGCCCGACGCTGAATCAATTCACCGCGGGAATTCTTGCCCCTTTCTCGGAGCCTTCGGGAAAGAACCGTGGCGACGGAACGATCCCAGGCTGCAAAAGAACGTCAGAGGCCTTCGACAGGGGTCGTGGGCTCGATGACGCTCCCAGTCGTTCGGGAACTTCCGCAAGCCCGTTCCTTTCTGACCAGGAGGGTTGTGGGCATGCGATGCAGCCATGCGCTCAGGGGGTGGCGAGATGAAACCTTCGCTGAAGGACAGCATTTACCTGCAGCGGGAGCGGCTCGCGCAGATCCTGCATGAACCGTTGGCGCATCTGTCTGAGGAATGCGCGCGGGCCTGGGGAGATCGGGTTCGCCTGAATGAAGTACTGCTGAAGGGTTTCTGTCGTGTCCCGCACCGAACTTTTCTCTACTGTTTGGGAACCGACGGAATCCAGATTTCCGACAACGTAGCCGAGACAGGGCTTTTGTCGGAACACTTCGGGCGTGACCGATCGTCGCGGCCGTACATGAAAGAAGCCGTGCCGAGCTGGGGCTTCCTGCTTTCGGATGCCTACATCAGCCTTTTCGCCGGCCGGCCTTCGATCACCGCGTTGCAGGTCGTCCGAGCGGACAATGGTTCGGTGGTGGGTTATCTCGGAGCCGATTTCGACCTGCGTAACCTGCCGTTGACCGCCGAGCTCTACGAGGAACCCTCGCACTGGCGCCAGATCAAGGGTGATCCCGCGATTCGTAGCGGGGTCTTCCAGCAGTGCCGCATCGAAAGCCCGATGGATGGCAGCCTGGAGCAGTCCCTCTCGATCCTGGAGGAATTGCTCACCGAGCGGGGCGTGTTTCAATGCCTGATCCACTTCTCGAGTAGCCAGGCGACGGTCTGGACAGTGAATGACCCGTTTCGCTATCGCCTCCTGGATCACGAGGCGCTCAGCGATCCGGATGTCTGCCTGGTCTATCCACAGACTCCCTATCCGCTCGACGCCGCGATCCCGCAACAATGCGTTTCTCCCCTGCTCGGCGCCCTGAGGCCGCTGCGCTTGACCGACGAGACCTTTTACCTGCGCATGGCCTCGATCAACCTCTTCAACGGTATGATCAGCGTGACGTTTTCCTGCGACGGCTCTCACTACATGCACTACGACGAGTTCCTGACCAAGAGCCACACGTTCTGGTTCGGGGGGAGTCCGTGATGCGAGGCTTCATCTACGACAGGCTGATTCTGACGCTCACCTCGCGATGGTATGCCGAAGTGCTGGAACGCCTGCGGGACGGTACGGTGCTGCTCGATGTCGGCATCGGGACGGCGGGTGCACTGATGGCGAATGCGGAACGGGTCGAGCGCAAGGCGCTACGCGTGGTGGGGATCGATATTGATCTTGACTACGTCGAGCGTGCCCGGAAGCGGCTTCGGGGGTCGCGGGTGGAGGATCGGATCGACGTGCGGCTCGAGTCGGTGTACGAGCATCGGGGCGGGCCGTATGACGCGGTGTATTTCTCGGCCAGCTTCATGCTCCTGCCCGATCCCGAACAGGCATTGCGGCATTGCTGCCAGCTGTTGCGTCCCGGCGGGCGGATCTTTTTTACCCAGACCTTTCAGGAGCGGCGGTCGCGCTGGGTGGAAACGCTCAAGCCCTTGCTCAGGCGGGTGACAAGCATCGATTTCGGGCGCGTGACCTACCGCGAAGATTTCGAGGCACAGATCCGGAGCGCCCAGCTGGACGTTGAGGAATTCACGGTTCTGGCCCGGCATGGGAATCGCGCTTCGTGCCTCGCCGTCGCAAGGCCCGCGGGCCAGGAAAACGGCGAGGTAACATCGAGACCGCTGTAAGATTGACTCCAGCGCAACACCAGGACTATGGTCCAAAAGCCACCATGGCGAAAAGCAAAGACTATAAGGGAGTTTTAATGTAACGATATTAATAAATTTTGGAGGAGAACGCGATGGAGAAAAGAAAAAATATGCGCTTGCCGCTGCGACTTCTGGGACACTTGAGTCTGGACGGCACGCAATATCATCCGACGGAAACCCGGGACATCAGCCTGAATGGCGGTCTGTTCAGGCACGCGCTCAACGGGTGTACCAATCGGCGATGCCAACTGAATCTGTTCACCGCCGAAACAAATGCATTCTCAATCACCATCGAGGGCTGGGCGGTTTATGAGAACGACGCAGGGTGCGGGATCAAGTTCCTTTCGATGGATGCCACCGACTTCATCGGCCTCAAGGAATTCCTCGCCAATCAGGTGCTGAATCCTCATGCCATTCATCGCGAATTCCTGGAGGGTCCGCGACCGCAATTGACCGATCGCGCGAGCTTCCTGTCCGCCTACTCATAGGAATCCCTGCCCACATGAACGGCAGCGAGCCCCGGCACCGTCCGGGGCCTTTTCTTGCCTGCCCCCGAGGAAACGGGGTTTCCACCCATCGATGGCCGTGGCACGTCCATGACGGCCCGTGGCGATCTAGAAACGGAAGGTCAGGCCCGCCATCGCGTCGAGCTGGGTGAGCACATCCCCGTCGTAACGCACCCGGCAAACGCCGCCCTGGGGTCCGGATGCACAGAAGAACTCGCTGTCGCCATCGGTGAGGGTCAGATACGCTCTGCTCTCCAGGCGGACTTCCACCCGCTCTGCAAGGGGGATCAGAACACCCAGGCCGATCGAAAAGGAAGGACGAGCATCGCTGCCGGAACCGCCGCCGCTGGCCCGCAGCCAGGTGGCACCTACCCCAGCCGCGAGGTAGCTCGAAAATCCGTTTTGGGGCCACGCTGCCATGCCGCCGAAGTGCAGGTACTGCACAGTCAGGTCCAGATCGGCGCCTTGGAGGCTGGTCTCCTGCCGGCTGTACATCAACTCGTACCAGCGATCGGTGGACTCCTCCCGATTCAGCACCAGCGAACCGGCGGCGCCGCCCTTGATGTCCAGGCTGCGGCCGCTGTCCGTCTCGTCGAATCCGCCGCCCCCCCGGTAACCCGCCATCGGCGTAATCGAAAAACCGGATGGTCCGGCACCCGCGGGCAGCGGCGCCGCAACGACGAGGAGGGTGGCAACGGCAGCCAGAACGGCGGTGCGCAGTGACATGGGTGTACCGGTTCGAGGACGCTGCGACGAGTATCCGGCACCGGGCAGCCGGGCGCAATTGTCGCCGCCAAACGGTTATCCTAAGATCCCCGGACGCCGAAAACGGCGCCCGGAGCCGCGTGTCTACGCCGTTCCCCGGATGCAATCCGGAATGGGCCGGAGTCAGGGACGAGAGTGCCTGCCAGACCTCGAGAGAAAAGACTTTCCCAGGAGATAGCTGAAGCCATGACCGACTCCGTGAAGTACGTCCTCGATGAACGAGACATCCCGCGGCACTGGTACAACATCGTGGCGGACCTGCCCGTCCCGCCACCGCCGGTACTGCATCCCGGCACCCACCAGCCCGTCACGCCCGACGACCTCGCGCCGATCTTCCCGATGGCCGTGATCGAGCAGGAAGTCAGCCGGGAGCGCGAGATCGAGATCCCCGGTCCGGTCCGGGACATCTACCGCCAATGGCGTCCCTCGCCGCTCTATCGCGCCCGGCGGCTGGAGAAGATGCTCGATACCCCGGCGCGCATCTATTACAAGTACGAGGGCGTCAGCCCGGCCGGCTCGCACAAGCCGAACACCGCCATCGCGCAGGCCTTCTACAACAAGCAGGAAGGCATCAAGCGCATCACCACAGAGACGGGGGCCGGCCAGTGGGGGTCCGCCCTGTCGATCGCCGGCGCGTTCTTCGGCCTGGAGATCGAGGTCTTCATGGTCAAGGTCAGCTTCCAGCAGAAGCCCTACCGACGCTCGTTCATGGAGACCTTCGGCGCCACCTGCATCGCCAGTCCCTCCGAACTCACCGCGGCCGGGCGCGCCGTTCTGGCGGAACACCCGGACAGTACCGGCAGCCTCGGCATCGCGATCAGCGAGGCGGTGGAGCGCGCGGTGCAGCGCGATGACACCAAGTATGCGCTGGGTAGTGTCCTGAACCACGTGATGCTGCACCAGACCGTGATCGGCCTGGAGGCCATGAAGCAGTTCGATCTCGCAGGTGACTATCCCGATGTGGTTATCGCACCCACGGGCGGCGGCAGCAACTTCGCCGGGATCACCTTCCCGTTCCTCGGCGAGCAGCTGCGCGGCGGCAGGAAGATCGAACTGATCGCCGTCGAACCCTCCGCGTGCCCTTCCCTGACCCGCGGCAGATATGCCTACGACTTCGGCGACACCGCCCACCTGACGCCGCTGGTCAAGATGCACACGCTGGGCTCGACCTATATGCCGCCGGGCTTCCACGCAGGCGGCCTGCGCTACCACGGCATGGCACCGCTGGTTTCGCAGGTGACCGACCTCGGGCTGGTGAACCCGCGTGCCTACCAGCAGGTGCAGTGCTTCGAGGCGGGGCTGCAGTTCGCCAAGGCCGAGGGCATCATCCCGGCGCCCGAGGCCAACCACGGGGTGCGCGCCGCGATCGACGAGGCCCTGCGCTGCAAGGAAGAAGGCGTGAGCCGCGCGATCCTGTTCAATCTCTGCGGCCACGGCAATTTCGACATGCAGGCCTACCGCGATTACCTCGACGGCAAGTTGATGGATCTGGAGTACGACGACGGCGAGATCGCGATGGCGTTGGCGGGACTGCCGTCCGTCGCCTGAAGCCCCCGGGTCCGCGGAGCCGGGCGGCAGGATCTTGCCGCCCGGCCTTGCCACCGGCGGCAGCGATTGTGTCGCATCGCCCCGAAATCCTTCGGTTCCGTGGCCCATCCAGTACCTGGCACACCCCCTGCATGGTCTCGGATCGGAGACGATACATGCGGGAGCCATCATGCGCAGGAAACTCTATTTCGGTCTTTCAATCGTGGGCGCGGTTGCGATCGCCATCCTCCTGTCGTTCAAGATCGGGCTTGCCGGAATCAACCTGCCCGGATTGATCCTGGTCCTTGGCGGCACCTTCCTCGCCTCGATCATCGGCCATTCACCGCGACCGGTGATCGATCTCCTTCGCCGCGTACCCAGCCTGTTCAAGGAGCAGGAGGAGCCGGGTACCGACGACTACAAGCCGTTCATGAACGTCGCCGACCGCTACCGCCGGGGCGATGTACGCGGCGCCGAGCAAGCGGCCCAGGCCATCAAGGACCCGTTCCTGCGCGGCGGCACCCGATTGGCGTTGGACCCGCACAACGGCGAGGAACTCGGCCGCATGCTGCAATGGCGCATGCGGCAGCAAAAGGAACGGGACAACGCCGACATCCGCATCCTCCGCACCATGGCAACCTTTGCCCCCGCCTTCGGAATGCTGGGCACATTGCTGGGCCTGGTCTCGCTGCTGGGCGATCTCGGTCAATCCGGCATGGAATACATCGGCGTGGCCATGGGCTTCGCGCTGATGAGCACCCTCTATGGGCTGCTGGCCGCCAACCTGTTGTTCCGCCCGCTGGCCCTGAAAGTGGAGGATCGATCGCGCAAGCAACTGCTACACATGAACTTCCTGGTCGACGCCATCATGATGCTGTACGAGCGCCAGCATCCGGTCCTGATCGGTGAATTCATGAACTCCGTGCAGCCGAGCCCCGACCCGAAACTGCCGGGTGCGAAGGTACACGCCCTCCCGCTGCAGGGCATGCGCGCATGACCAGCCAGGCACTCGCGCGCCAGGGTGGATGGAGGGCGTCGAAGGCGCGAATCCAGAGCCCTCCGCCGGCATGGACACAGAAGGACCGCGTCGAATTCGAGGAGCACGAAGCGGCGGGGAATGACGGCGGCTGGACCGTGGGTTACCTGGACGTCCTGCTGATCCTGGTGACTCTGTTTGCCGCGCTGCTCGGGGCGACGCTCCTGCAGATGGATGATCTCCGCTCGCTTCGCGCGAGCGAGGCCCCTGCGATTGCGGCAGTGCCTGCGCCGGCCGAACCAGCGCGGACAGCTGAAACGGTTGCCGACCCGGCACCGTCGGGCGGGGGATCATCGGATCCAGCGGCGCCGGTCGCTGCATCGGAGCCGGCACCCGTTGCGCCCGCAGCGGAGACCCCGCTGCCCGTCCAGACCGCGGCGATCGATCCCGAACCCGCCCCGACAGCGGCAGTGGTGCCGGTCGCGAACACCGTGACCGAGACTCGGGTGGCCGTTGAGGAGGTCACGCCGGTGATCGATGGGGAGTCCATCGCTGCCGCGCTGGCGCCGGCGATCCCGGCCGAATTCGCGGTCTTCATGGATCTGGTCGCTGCACACGGAGAGCAACAGAATCTCGAGTTGCTGCTGGATCGGCACCAGCTGCGCCTCGAAGTGGGCAACGACATCCTCTTTCCCTCCGGCACCGCCGACCTGGCCGATGCCGGTCGGTCCCTGCTCGCGGAGCTGTCCGATGCCCTGAGCGACGAACGGCTGAAGATTTCCGTGGAGGGCCACACCGACGACGTCCCGATCAGCACCGCCCGTTTCCCTTCCAACTGGGAGTTGTCGTCGATCCGGGCCACCACGGTGGCGCGGGAACTGATCGCGCTCGGAGTCCCGCAACAGCGGCTCCGGGTGACAGGCTACGCCGACACACGACCCCGGGCGGTCAACGACTCTCCGACCAACCGGGCCCTGAATCGCCGCGTCAGCCTTGTATTGGAAGTCGTGGAGGATCCCCTGCCTCCGCAATGAACCCTGTGCGAAAGGCGCCGGCCTCCCCGTGCAATCTCCCGATTCAGCGGACGGTGTCGTATCATTGGCACCGGTCCCGAAACGAGCGATGAGTCCCATGAACATTTTCTCCCGATTTGGCAGCACCATCCTGTGCCTGGCCGTTGCGGCCTCGCTACCCGCGGTTGCCCAGGGCAGCTGGGCAGACCGCCTCAAGGGCGGCGTCCCCGAGATCCCCACCACACCCAGAGCCGCGGAGGGCGATGCCGGGCCCGCGCTTGGGGTCGAGCACGACCAAATGGTCGCGGGGCTGAAGGAAGCCCTGGAGACCGGGAGCCGCCGCGCGCTCGAGGTCGCTGGAAAAGAGGGTGGCTTCAAGGACAACCCCAACATCCGGATTCCCATGCCCGGACCGCTCGACAACGCCAGCGGGATGCTGCGCGGCATCGGCCTCGGTCGTCAGGTGGATGAATTCGAGAACAGCATGAACCGGGCGGCCGAGAAGGCGGTACCCGAGGCCCAGGAAATCATCATCGAGGCCATTCGCGACATGAGCATCGACGATGCGCGCGCGATCCTGGTCGGCCCCGAGGACGGGGCAACCCGCTTCCTGCGTCGCCGGGCAGGAGATCGGATCGCCGAAAGCTTCCGCCCCATCGTCGCTGAGTCGATGGAAGAAACGGGGGTGACCAAGGCCTTCACCGGGGTGACCGACCAGGTGGGCACCCGCGTACCCGGGATCGGCGCCCTCGACGACCTCGATCTGAACGAGTACGTGACGGGCAAGACCCTCGACGGCGTCTTCACGCTGCTGGCCCAGGAAGAGAAGAAGATCCGCCAGGACCCCGTGGCCCGGACCACAGACCTGCTCCGAGAAGTTTTCGGTAACTGAGCCCGAGATCTCGCAGACCGTTGCGGCCCTGGGGTCCGGTACCTGCCGGACTCCCGCCTCAGCGGTGATGGGCCCCCGAAGCGACGGTGTCCGCGTCGTCGGCGAGATACTCCACATGGACGGCACTGCCCAGGCGAGCCTGTGCGATCTCGACCAGGTGGCGATGGTGGGTGAAGAACAGCACCTGGGTCTTCGTCGCCAGCTGGCCGAGCACGTCGAAGCCGGCGGAGGAACGCTCGTCGTCGAAGTTGATGAATAGATCGTCGGCAACGAACGGCATCCCCGGCGCACGCTCCAGGTAGTCCTCGACCGAGGCCAGGCGCAGCGCCAGGAACAACTGATCGGCGGTGCCGGTACTCAGCCCCGGCACCGGTACCTGCTCTGCGTTCCTACGCAGCCCGGTCAGGTGGGGCTGATCACGGTCGTCGTATTCCACGCGCAGTGCCGAAAACGCCCCCTGCGTCAGCGTGGCGAAGAGGACCCCGGCGCGCTCCAGCAGGGGCGCCTGTTTCTCCCGGCGGTAGCGGTCGATGGCCCACTTGAGCAAAACCGCCGCGCTGCGTACCCGCACGTAGCGCTCCGCCACCGCGCGGAGCTCCGCCAGCGCCTCCTGGCGGGCCGCAGCAGCCCGCGCTGCGGCATCGCCGCCCCCCATGGCCTCGAAGGCCGTGCGCGCATGGGACCGGACCTCCACCGCCAGGTCCCGGCGCTGGCGTAACTCGTCCATCTGCCCGCCCAGGGTCTCCTGGCGCGCGACGATCCGGTCGACATCGGCGGCTGCGCATTCCTGCTCGAGTTCGGCCATGGTCAGGCCGTCTCCTTCCTGTTCCAGCCGGCGCTCGGTGGCATCCCGTTCTGCATGTAGCCGGCGCAGGGCATCGCTGCGTTCAATGGCTTCGCGAAGCGCCTCGACCGTCTCCGCACCGGCGGCGCCACGGAGGCGATCGATGCTCTGGCGCGATGCGTCCAGGACCCTGTCGAGTTCGGCCAGTTCCTTCTCCAGCTTGTCGATCGTGGCCTGCCGGTCCTGCTGGCGCTGACGGACCTCCTGCGCCTCGGCCAGGCGCCGCTCGATCTCCACGACCGCCTCGTCGGCCGGGCTGCCGCTCAAGTCCGCCGCGACCTCGTTCAGAAAGCCGGCCACGTCGCGCTCGAAGTCGGCCACGTCGCCCAGGATCTTGCCGATGCGATCGTGGCGCAGGCTGTCGATCCGCTGCGCCAGATCACGCAGTTGCTCGATGATGTCGACCTGGTGCGCCACTTCCTGCGGGTCCGCCTCGGCGGAAAGCCCGGCTTCCGCCACGGCGCGCCGCCAACGGTCCTGCCATGCGGACCACACGGACTCGGCCCGAATCCGTTCGTCCCGACGCCGCTCCCGTTCCTCTTCCGCCTCGCGCAGGCCCTGCTCCGCCGTTTGCCGCTGCCGGTTGGCCTGTTCGTAGCCCTGCAGCAGATCAGTGGCTTGCTCCAGCAAGACGGGCAGAGAGTGTGATGCCTGTGCGGCCCTGGGCGCACCGTGACCAGCCAGTTGCTCCAGTAACCAGCCCGCCGCCTGCCTCTGCTCCGCGTCGTGGCCCGCCAGCCGGGCGGCCGCGGCGTCGCGAGCCTCCAGCGCCTGCAGCAGTTCATCACGCGTATCCAGCCACGACAGCATCGCATCCGGGCCCAGTGGCTCGATGGCGGTGCCTTCCCAAGCGGCCTGCCATTCCACCTGCAGGGTCCGCCCCTCCTCCGTCAGTTGCGCCTGCCGGCCGCGGAGGTGGGCCAGGGCCTCCTGGTGTTCCTCGATGCCGCGGGCAAGCTCGGCGAGCCGGCCCAAGGACTCGGCGTGCTCGAAGCGCCTGTCGGCAATGCGATCCGCGGCCCGCAGGGCGGGCTCGAAGCTGCCAGCGAGGTCCTCCAGCGCATCGGCGAACTGCCGCTGGGTTGGCTCCGGAATCGGTGTGCCCCAGATATGCCGGCGCTGCACCAGGTCCCAGAGGGCGTCCCGATAGCGGCGCGCCTCCGCCAGCTGCTCCCCGGTGATCCCGCCTTCGTCCTGGAAGGAGCGCTCGAAGGCGCCGCGCGCCCGGAGCAACTCCTCCTCGGCCGCCTCGACCTGGCGCCGGTTCTCCCGCTCGCGCTGCTCCCAGTCCTGGCGCCGGTCCCGGTAGCGCTGTACCTCCGCGCGCACCGGCACCCGTATCCCGGCCAGATCCTCCAGGGACGCCACACCGGGATGCAGGTTCTCCTGCAGGCGCGCACAGCGTCGCTGCGCCTCGCGCAACTCGGCTTCCGTCGCACCCATCCTGCCCGTGATATCACCCAGGCTGCGCACCGAACGAATCACCGCCGCCATCCCCGCGGTGTCGGTCACTTCGCCCACGGCCGCCAGGCGTTCGCGCAGGCGCACACACTGAGACTCCGCATCCCGCAACGCCGCGCCGCTGCTGGCCAGCGCCGACGCGCACTCACCGCGCTCTGCCAGCAATGCACGCACCAGCGCGAGCTTGGCACGGGGAGCAATGGCGGCGATCAGGGCATCGACGTCCTCCCCCTGCCAACCAAGCTCACGGGCCAGCGTCCGCAGCTGCATCTC
>SKJG01000100.1 GCA_007116035.1 Thioalkalivibrio sp. | reverse complement strand
GCCTCGGCGACGCGCAGCGTGTCTCCCCAGCGCACCCGACGCGGGTGGCGAATGGCAAGCAGCAGCGCCTGACCATACTCCCCGATGAAGGCGATCTGGGCGAAGATCTCATGCCCCACCGAGCTTACTCCCGCGCGCAGATGCTGCGTCCACGGGATATCCTGCGGGGGCCGGGCCGAGGCCACAGCCTCCGCCTCGCGATAGGGTTTGAGATGCCCCTCGATGGCCCCGGTCACGCCGTGCATGCGCAGAGCGCCGCCCCGTTGCGTTGCCGAATGCTCGAGGCTGTACAGCAGCGCGGCGCCAGCACCATCGCAGTAGGTCACATCGGAGAGATCGACCACCAGTTCGCCGTTGCCTGCCACACGCGCAGCCGCCTCCAGCACCGACGCCCATACGGGGCCAACGCTGTAGGCATCCATTCGGCCAGCAAAAGCCAGCCGGCCGGGAGCCCCTTCCTGCGCGGAATAACGCAGCATGGAACCCGCTGAATGCTCCCGCTCAGCCATGGGCGCTTCTGGACGATCCAGGGTTCATTTTCGAATCAACGGTCCATAATAGGTCCCATACTCGGGAACCCCCGGTTGGAATCCGACTCAACAGGCTGGACGAAAAAGGATACCGCATGAACAGTCCCGTAGAGCGCATGGTTCGGCCTACCCTGGTGCGTGTAGAGGAAGCCCTGAACCGAATCCTCCTGGGCAAGCCGGAGGCGGTGCGGCTGGCGCTGGTCTGCCTGCTCGCCAACGGGCACCTGTTGATCGAAGACCTGCCGGGGGTGGGCAAGACCACGCTCGCCCACGCCCTCGCACAGGTCCTGGGGCTGGACTACCGGCGCATACAGTTTACCAGCGATCTCCTGCCCGGTGACGTTGTCGGCGTGTCGGTCTTCGAGCAGGCCCGTGCCCGGTTCGAGTTCCATCCGGGACCGATCTTCGCGCAGGTCCTGCTGGCGGACGAAGTCAACCGCGCGCCGCCGAAAACCCAGAGTGCGCTGCTCGAGGCCATGCAGGAACACCAGGTGAGTGTCGATGGCCGCACCTACGATCTCCCCGAACCGTTCTTCGTGATCGCGACCCAGAATCCGGCCGAGCAGATCGGCACGCATCCCCTTCCGGAGTCCCAACTGGACCGCTTCCTGATGTGCATCGAGCTGGGATTCCCGGACAGCGCCGCAGAGCGGGCATTGCTCGAAGGCACCGGCAGGGGTGATGCCTCCGCTCCGCTGGTGGCCGAGGCCGGACCCGAAGACCTGATGGCCTGGCAGCGCGAAGTATCGGCCATCATTGCGCGCCCCGCGCTGCTCGACTACGTGCAGGCGCTGTTGCGCGGCAGCCGCGACCCGGCGCTTTTCCGCAGCGGACTGTCGCCCCGGGCAGGACTCGGCCTGCTCCGGGCGGCCCGCGCCTACGCCCTGATCGACGGCCGGGGCTTCGTGACGCCGGACGATGTGCGCGCGGTCCTGCCCTCTGTCGCGATCCACCGCGTCGCCTCCCGAGAGTCCCAGCCCGGCAACGCCACCATTGCCCGGCTCCTGGAATGCGCTCCGGCAAATTGAACCCGGCCCGCGATCCCGCCCTGCGAGCCCGGTGGTGGCGGCTGCGCGAGGACTTCGTCCGCTGGGTGACGCGACGGCACCAGGCCGACGGACGGCGCGCGCGGGTGACCCGCGACCGGGTCTACATCCTGCCCACCCGCCAGGGTTTCATGCTGCTTCTGATCCTGCTGGTGATGCTCCTGGGTTCGATCAACTACTCGAACAACATGGCCTTCCTGCTGACCTTTCTGGTCGTCGGGATCGGCCACAATGCGATGTGGTACACCCACCGCAACCTGCTCGGACTGAAGGTCACCGTCCTGCCGGTGAAGCCGGTGTTCGCCGGTGCCCCGCCGATGCTGTCGTTGCGCCTCGAAGAGACGGATGGCAGACCGCGCGAGGCCCTGCGCCTGGCAGCGGGGGGGCAGGAAAGCCCACCAGCCTTCCTGGAAACGGGGGGGTCGGCGGAAGTCGCGATCGCGCTGGAGTCCCGGCCGCGGGGAATCTACAGCCTGCCCCGACAGCGCCTCTCCACCCGCTATCCGCTGGGCCTGCTGGAGGCCTGGACCTGGCTCACCCTCGACACCGAGGTCCTGGTCTACCCCGTGCCCCACCCAGCGGATGCCGTCCAGGCTGCCACAGCGGACGGTGACGGCGAGGAGGCGGCTGTACCTACTGCCAGGGACGCTCCACCGGACGAAATACGGGACTATCGGCCTGGAGATTCTCCCAACCGGATCGCCTGGAAGGCCGTCGCCCGCAGTGGTCGCCTGTTCGTGCGGGATTCCGCCGGCGGTGACGCTGCGCCGACTTGGGTGGACTGGGACGCGGCCCCGGGCTCCGACCCGGAATATCGTCTCTCGGTTCTCTGCCATCGGGTGCTGGAAGCCAACGCTACGGGTCAGCCCTTCGGGCTGCGGCTTCCCGGTCAACGGCTGGGTCCGGATACGGGGCCGGAGCACCTGGGCCGTTGCCTGCGCGCCCTGGCCGCATTCGGTCTCCCGCGACGCAAGCTGACGTGAGGGCGTGGCTCGCAAGGACCCGGACCCAGCCCGAGTTGCTCGGTTTGTGGCTGTTGCTGGCCGCGGTGCCGGTTGCGGCCCTGCCCCACGCCTGGGAACAGCCGCCCTGGGTCTTCGCGGTCCTGATGGCGGCATGGCTGTGGCGCGTCATCATCCACGCCACCAATGCCCGGCTGCCCGCGCGTTGGCTGATGGTCCTGCTGGTTCTGGCGGGCGGGGCACTGACCTTTGTCGAGTTCGGCACGGTCTTCGGGCAGCAGGCCGGTACCGCCCTGCTGCTGGTGATGCTTGCCCTGAAGCTCCTGGAAATTCGCTCGCAGCGCGACATCGTGGTGTCTCTGTTCCTGGCCTACTTCGTCGTCGTCACCACCTATTTCTTCAACCAGTCGATCCTGATTGCCGCCTATTCCCTGCTTTCCGCCTGGCTGATCACCGCCGCACTGATCCAGGTGCACGGCGGCCGGGTGCTGCCGCTCGCGCGGCTCGCTCGGTCGTCCGGGCTCATGCTGGTGCACGCGTTGCCGATCATGCTGATCCTGTTCCTGGTCTTCCCACGCATCCCGGGGCCGATCTGGGGGAGCCCCCACGAGGACCCGGTGGGCCAGACCGGTCTGTCCGATCGCCTGGAATTCGGCGACATCGCACAATTGCTGGAAAACGAGGCCACCGCCCTGCGGGTCCGCTTCGAGGGTCCTGTCCCGGCCTCGAGCCAGCAGTACTGGCGCGCGCTGGTCATGACCGACTTCGACGGCCGCGGCTGGCGGGTCGATCGCAGCCGACCGGAAGTGCCCGCCGACGGCGAAGGCCCTGGCGACGTCGCGTATACCGTGACGCTGGAACCGACCCGCGCCCACTACCTTCCCGTGCTGGATTTTCCCGTGGGGATTCCGGACCACGCCCGCCTTCTCGACAACCTGCAGGTAGTGACGTCCAGGCGGGTCGACAGCCGCCTGCAGTACACGGGCCACGCCCGGCTGGATGCCCCGCCGGTATTGCCGCTTTCTGCGGACGAGCGGACCCGGGCACTCGCGCTTCCCGCCGCAGCCGCACCGCGGGCGCGGGTCCAGGCGGCGCTCTGGCGAGCCGCCCACGGCGACGACGATACGGCTATTGTTCAGGAGGCATTGCAGCTCTTTGCCGGGGAACCCTTCCGTTACACGCTGCGCCCGCCGCTACTGCAGGGTGACAACACCGACGCATTCCTGTTCGAGACGCGCGCCGGCTATTGTGAACACTATGCGTCCACGCTTGCCGTGCTGATGCGCGCGGCGGGCATTCCCGCGCGTGTGATCACCGGCTACCAGGGCGGACAGTGGATGGATGCCGGAAACTACCTGCGCCTACGCCAGGCCGATGCGCATGCCTGGACCGAGGTCTGGCTGGAAGACCGGGGCTGGACCCGGGTCGATCCCACCGCCGCCATCGCTCCGGAGCGCATCGAGACCGGCCTGAGCGGGTGGTTCGGCGAGGACATCGATGCGCCGGCATTCCTGCGCCGTTCCGGCCTGCCCTGGACTGTGCAGTGGCGCCTCCGGATTTCCGACTGGCACGATGTCGCCACCTTCCGTTGGGAAAGCTTGGTCCTTGCCTTCGACCCGGAACGCCAGCGGGAACTGTTCGCGCGCTTCGGGCTGGACGCCACCGACTGGCGCAGTGTCCTGATCGCACTGGCCGTCTCGCTGGGCGGCCTTGCGCTTCTGGTGGGGCTGAGCGCATTCTTGCGCCGCCCTCGCGACCGCCGGGATCCGGCACAGCGGGCGCTGGACCGGCTGTCACGACGGCTGCGCCGCCACGACCTGGCGCGGGAACCCCATGAGACCGCCGCGGCCTACGCCGCCCGTGTGCGCGCTGCGCGTCCCGAATTGGCCACGCCGCTCGCAGACTTCGCGCAGGCCTACACGCACCTGCGCTATGCCGACCTCGATGCGCAGGAACGAGAACAGTTTCAGCGGCAACTGTGGCGTGCGCTGGGCGAAGCGAAGGGCTGACGCGAGGCACCCCGGCCGCGGAAAGCGGAAGCGCCTATCGAATGCGACGGTTCGCCGCCCCGCTCACCGCCGCACCAGGGTGAAAACGGATACGCCGGGCATGCGCCCGGCGTATCGTGACAGCAAACCGTCGACGAACTGCCGATGCGGTCAGGCTGCGTCGTGACGGAAGATGAAGTGATGCCGCGCCCGGCGCTCGTCCTGACGCCGCGCGACCTTCTGCACCTCCGGCCGGTTCGCGAACTGTGCGAGCGTAATGCCGTTGAGGAAGTCGTACAGCTGCTGGCTCAGGTCATCCCACAGCTCATGGGTCAGACAGCGTTCTCCCTGTTGGCAATCCTTCTGCCCCTTGCATCGGGTGACGTCGACGGACTCATCGACGGCCATGATGATGTTGGCGATGCTGATCTGGTCCGCGCGCTTGGCGAGTCGGTACCCACCACCCGGACCACGTACGCCCTCCACAAGACTCGCCTTGCGCAGCTTGGCGAACAGCTGCTCCAGGTAGGACAGGGAGATCCCCTGGCACTGGGAGATGTCGGCCAGGGTCACGGGACCAATGCGATCGTGGATGGCCAAGTCCATCATGGCGGTGACCGCGTAGCGGCCTTTGGTTGACAACTTCATATACATCGCCTCCAAGGATTACTGCTATGGATGTGTAAGGCCTTCCGTTTCGGCTCGTGCTTCCATTCCGTTTTCTTGACCATCCCACTCAAGAATAATTCCATCATCATGGCAGGCTAATGACGAAAGCCCCCAATTACTCTACGTTATTTGTACGCGTCAATCGAGCGTGAAGCGAGGGCTCGCTGCTTCGCCACGGGCGTTGGACCCATCGGCGTCGGCCCACAGGGAGACGCTGGCACGCTCAAGGCCCCCGCTCGAGGATCACGACCAGGGAGTGCAGAGGCACGCGGGGAAACAATCCGATCAGGTCCTGATTGCGCATGCGGATACAGCCATGCGATGCGGGCGAACCGATCCGCCCCTCCTCATCGGTGCCGTGGATGTAGATAAACCGGGCAAAGCTATCGACATCCCCGCCCCGGTTGATGCCGGGCTCCAGGCCCTCCAGCCAGAGAATGCGCGAGGTGATTCGATCGCCGGTACTGCGTGCATCGGGGTCGGTCAGGATGTCGGCGATCGCGCCGGTGTCGGTGCGGCCGCGGAAGATGGCACCAGCGGGTGCGGTATCGCCGATCCGCTGTGCGACCCAATGCAGGCCGCGAGGCGTCTGCAGGCTGCCGTCGCGGTTGCCGACCCCGCGCGCCGACGTGGACACCGGGAAGACCTGAGGCGCTCGTCCGGCCTCGCAGACGTAAAGGCACTGCTCGTCCGCGCGCACGATCAGCACTGGCCGGCCCCAGCCCTGTGGTTCGCGGACCAGGGCATCGGCAACGACTGCGTCTAGCCATTCAGGAGGCTCTATCATCCATCACCCCAAGGCCGGCGACTGCCCGCGGGACGTGGGTACCGGCTCCCCCCACAGTCCGCGGGACGGCCGTTACTTCTTGTTTGCCAAGTCGAGGACCTCGCCGGCCACCGGCTCCGCCTCGGGCATGCCCATATCGGCACGCAGGGAGGCCAGGTAGGCCAGATAGTCCGGCGCCAACCCGGTGACGTACTCGCCGGTGAATACAGAGCAATCGAATTTCTCGATGGACCGGTTGCCCCGCTGTACCGCGGCGACGAGGTCGTCCAGGTCCTGATAGATCAGCCGATCGGCGCCGATCGCTGCACAGACCGCATCCTCGTCCCGATCGTGGGCGATGAGTTCGTTGGCGGCGGGCATATCGATGCCGTAGACATTCGGGAACCGCACCGGCGGTGCCGCCGACGCAAAATAGACCTTGCGCGCACCGGCTTCCCGCGCCATCAGCACGATCTCGCGCGACGTGGTTCCACGAACAATGGAATCGTCCACCAGCATCACGTTCTTGTCCCGGAACTCCAAACCGATCGCGTTCAACTTCTGCCGCACCGATTTTCGCCGCCGGGTCTGGCCCGGCATGATGAAGGTGCGGCCGATGTACCGGTTCTTGATGAACCCCTCGCGGTACTTGATGCCGAGTTCGTGGGCCATCTCCAGGGCGACGGTGCGCCCGGTATCGGGAATCGGCACGATCACGTCGATGTCGTGCTCGGGCCAGATCCGCCGGATTTTCTGCCCCAGCCGGGTACCCATGCGCATCCGCGCCCGGTGCACGAAGACGTTGTCGATCACCGAATCGGGGCGGGCAAAATAGACGTGTTCGAAGATGCAGGGGTTGAGCGTCGGGTTGGACGCACAGCTGCGCGTCGCGACTTCTCCATCCGGGGTGATGAAGATCCCCTCTCCCGGGGCCAGGTCGCGCTCGAGTTCGAAGCCGAGGGAATCCAGCGCCGCGCTCTCGGAGGCTACCATCCACTCCACACCGTCCCCAGTCTCCCGGCGGCCATACACCAACGGCCGGATACCGAACGGATCCCGGAACGCCACCAGCCCGCGACCGGCAATCATGCCCACGACCGCATAGGCGCCCTGAGCGCGCTGGTGGACCCGCGCGATGGCGTTGAAGACGGCCTCGGCGTTCAGCCCATTGTCCAGGAAGCGCAGCAGTTCCTGGGCGAAGACATTCAGCAGGATCTCCGAATCGGAGTCGGTATTGATGTGCCGACGATCGGTTGCAAACAGGGCCTGCTTCAGTTCCCGCGCATTGATCAGGTTGCCGTTGTGACCCAGCGTGATGCCGAAGGGGGAGTTCACGTAAAACGGTTGCGCCTCGGCGGAACTCGAGGTTCCGGCAGTCGGGTAGCGCACATGCCCGATGCCCATGTTGCCGATCAGCCCACGCATGTGCTGCGCGTGGAAGACGTCTCGTACCAGACCGTTGTCCTTGCGCAGGTGGAAACGCCCCTGTTCATCCGAGGTCACGATACCGGCGGCATCCTGTCCCCGATGCTGGAGCACCAGCATCGCGTCGTAGAGCAACTGGTTCACCGCCGCGGTACCGACTACGCCTACAACAGCACACATAGGAACTCCAGGGGGTCTCTAGCTACCCAGTCCAGGATCAACCTCGTCGGGAAGGCCGCGCAGACGCTCCTGGATCCCTTCCGGCAGCAGGTCCAGCACCCAGTCCACGATACGCTCGAATTCCGGAACCAGGCGGCTCTCCTGCCACCAAGGCTCATCGGGTATCAGCGTCAGCGAGGCGATGAAGACGAGCAGGGCCACGATCAGCACCCCCCGCAGCAAGCCGAAGACGACACCCAGAGAGCGGTCGGTACTGCTCAGGCCAGTGCCCCGTACCAGTCGCGTAGCGATGATACCGGCGATACCCCCCACAATCAGGACCAGGATAAAGAGCACCGCAAAGGCGATTCCGAGCCGCAGGGTCTCGTCGCTGACCGCAGCCGGCAGGTAGGCGGCCGCGTCTCCGGAAAAGCGCACGCCCACCCAAATCGCCACGATCCAGGTGGCCAGCGAGAAAACCTCGCGAACAAACCCGCGATAAAGGCTGATCAGCCCTGAAAGGACCACCAGGGCGATGAATACGAAGTCAATCCAATTCACGTCGTCCGACTCTCATCTGCATGGGTGTCGCTGTTTCCGCCCGCCGCCTGTCCGCGCCCATCCCGTTGCGATTCACGCGCAGTAGGTTGGGAGCGCGCTAGTCTACCCCAGACACCAGCCCTATGATCGCCCGTCGGTCGGCTCGTCCATGGTTGTCGTGCCGTTGCCAACGGACGTCAGGGATGGGCGATCACAATGCCGGACAGATCCATCCTGCGCTGCACTTCGTCGCGCAGGCGCAATGCCTCGTCACGCTGGGCCCGCGGGCCGACCTTGACACGCCACACGCCGCGGCCATTCGCGCTGGCGCGTTCGACAAAGGCCGGGAAGCCTTCGGCGCGCAGCCGCTGCGCCTGTTCGCGCGCATTCTCTTCACGACCGAAGCTGCCGACCTGCACAGCCCAACCCACCCCATCGGGCCGAGGCTCGGTCGCCGCCGGTGTCTGGGGCCGGGTGGCCTCCTGTCCGGCGGGGCGGGTCGGCGCAGCGGGCGCGGTATCCGCCGGGCGCTGCGCTTCTGGGGCGGGAACTGGCGCTGGCTCCGCCATCCGCACCTCTTCCCCATCCCGATCATGCTCCGCGAGCGGATCGATCGGCGCAGGTACCGGAGCGCTCGGCGTCTGCGGCATGACGAATTCAGGCCGCTCGGGCACGGGTTGTTCGAGCCCCTGCATGGACTCGTAACCGGCCCCATCGAACACCCAGGGAAGAACGAGAACGGCGGCAAAGATCAGCACGATCGCGCCGACCATCCGGTAACGCAGGGGAGCTTCCGTCGACATCGTCACTCAGTGGGTCGGGAGCTGGGGAGGCCGTGACGCGCGCGCCCCGGCGGGGTTCGATGGGAGGTTGATGGCTGCAGGTGAGACGATCATCAAAGGCTGGCACCCGGTTTGCGGCGCCATTCGGCGCTCGGCAGCCAATGCCGCCGGAGGAGGAGAGTATAACGATCCGTCGAGAGTTTTTCCGCGCATGCACATGCAGGGGATATGGCGTCAGACATGGACCGCCCTCACAGCCGCGGGCTGCAGCCGCTCCAGGATCGCCTGCACGGTCACGAACGAGCCGAAGACCACGACGCGCCCACTCGGTCCAGCCTGCTCCACGGCCAGGTCCATGGCCGCCCCCGGATCGTCGGCAAGGATGACCTGGCTGCCCGGCAAGGCGCCCAGTTCCCGCGCGAGCTCGTTCGCGGCCAACGCGCGCTGCGACGGGATGGGCACCGGTACCCACACATCGATTTCTGGGTCCAGCGCCGCAAACATGGGGCCGCGTTCCTTGTCGGCCATCACCGCCACGATCGCCACCACCGGCCCCTGCACGGGATGTCGCGCAAGCCAATCGGCGAGTTCCCGTGCCGACTGGGGATTGTGGGCCACATCCAGGAGCCACTCCGGCGCACCGGGGATACGCTGCAGGCGCCCGGGCGGGGTGGCGCCGAGACCGATCTGGAGCACCTCCCCGCTCAGGCGATCCTCAAGGCGAAGCAGGTGGAGAACCGCAAGCGCTGTCGCCGCGTTCTGCCCCCGGGCGCCGGACAATGCCGCGGTCAGGTCGGGATCGAGTCGCAGATCTCTGGAGCTGCCCGCCCAGGACCAGCGCCCCCCGGCCACCGAGGCATCGAACATGAAGTCCTGACCGAGGCGGGCCAGGGGCACGTCCAGCCTCCGCGCCTCGCGCAGAACCGAAGCCGGGGGCCCCGCATCCCCCAGCACCGCAGGCCGCCCCGGCCGCAGAATACCCGCCTTCTCCCAGCCGATCCGTTCCCGGTCGTTGCCCAACCAGGCCTGGTGATCGAGATCGACGCTGGTGATCACGGCGACATCGGGGTCCCAGACATTCACGGCGTCCAGGCGCCCGCCCAGACCCACCTCCAGCACCTGGAAATCCACCCCGCTCTCCCGAAACAGCCAGACAGCGGCCAGCGTGCCGAACTCGAAGTAGGTCAGCGAGTGCGGACCGCGTGCGACATCCGCGGCGGCGAAGGCCCGGCAGAGATCTTCGTCAGAGACCGGCTCGCCGTCGACGGATACCCGTTCGTTGTAGCGCAGCAGATGCGGAGACGTATAGAGCCCGACCCGGAATCCCAAGGCCCGCAAAAGGGCCGCGACCACCGTGGCGACCGTACCCTTGCCGTTGGTCCCGGCGACCGTGATGGTCGTCGGGACTTGGGTACGCAGCTGCAGGGCATCGGCGACTGCGGCCACGCGCTCAAGCCCCAGGTCGATCGCCTTGGGGTGCAGGGTCTCCTGCCAGTCGAGCCACTGCTGTAGCGTCTGGAAGCGCATCGGGGACGTGTTTGAGGCCGTCACTCGGTCACGCAACCGGTTTCGGCTCCGCAGTCAATCCGGCCAGCGTCGGGCGCCAGTCGACCGCTGGGTCCTGTCATGCGCGCTCAGCCCGGGTTCCTGGTATCGCCGGGAACGTGGATCTCGCCGTGGAATGGCCCGCCCCCCTGCTCTCCGGAGGGCGCGGAGGTGGACGGGTCATGGATGGCGGTGGCGGGCGAGATGTGATGGGTCAGCAGCGCCAGCAGGGAGGCGAGCCGCGCCCGCATCTCCCGGCGGTCGATGATCAGGTCGATCGCGCCGTGCTCGAGCAGGAATTCCGCCCGCTGGAATCCCTCCGGCAAGGTCTCGCGCACGGTCTGCTGGATGACCCGCGGCCCGGCGAAACCGATCAGCGCCTTGGGCTCGGCGGCGTTGATGTCGCCGAGCATGGCCAGGCTGGCCGAGACGCCGCCCATCGTCGGATCGGTCATCACGGACACGAACGGCACGCGCTCCTCGCGCAGGCGCGCCAAAGCGGCACTGGTCTTGGCCATCTGCATCAGCGAGAACAGCGCCTCCTGCATCCGCGCTCCGCCACTGGCGGAGAAACAGACCAGGGGAATGCGCTCGTTCAGCGCCCGCTCTGCGCCCCGGACGAAGCGCTCGCCGACAGCGGAGCCCATGGATCCGCCCATGAAAAAGAAGTCGAAGGCGGCCGCAACGATAGGGGCCCCCTCCAATTCGCCGCGCATCACCAGCAGGGCATCCTTTTCGCCCGTGGCCTTCTGGGCCGCCGCAAGCCGATCCTTGTACTTCTTGCTGTCCCGGAACTTCAGGACATCGGAGGCTTCGACCCCGGAACCGATCTCCTCACGTGGACCGTCGTCGAGGAAGATTTCCAGGCGACGGCGCGCACCGATGCGGCGGTGATACCCGCACTTCGGGCACACGTCCAGGTTCCGCTCCAGCTCCGGCCGATACAGCGTCGCATCGCAACCCACGCAACGCACCCACAGACCCTCGGGCACCGTCCGCTTGGTCGCGTTATCGGTGCGGATCCGCGAGGGCATCAACTTCTCGAACCAGCTCATGCGTCAGTCCTGTCTTGGGTGCCCCATCCTGTGCTCAGACCGGCGCCGGGGCCTCGGCCATGCGCGCATCGTCCATTGCCGCGCGCATCTCCCGAACGAGGGCCGAAGCCGCCGCGCGGAATTGATCGGGCGCTGCCGGAAACTGCTCCACCAGACGGACGATCGCGCTCCCCACGACGACGGCATCGGCCACCCGGGCAACCTGCGCCGCAGTCTGCGCATCACGGATGCCAAAGCCCACGCCCAGCGGCAGCTCAGTCAATGCGCGGATGCTGCTCAGCCGGGCGCCCAGCTCGGCGGGGTCCAGCGTCTGCGACCCGGTCACACCTTTCAGGGAGACATAATAAATGAATCCGCGCGCTGCGGCCGTGACATGCTCGAGGCGCCGGCTCGAGGTGGTCGGTGCCACCAGGAAGATCGGATCGATGCCCACCCGGGCGAGCACGCCGGTCAGCTCGTCGCTCTCCTCCGGGGGCAGGTCGACCACCAGCACGCCGTCGACCCCGGCCGCACCCGCGGCCTCCGCAAAGGTCTCGGCACCCATGCGTTCGACCGGATTCAGATAGCCCATCAGAACAACGGGAGTCTCCCGGTCCCGCTCCCGGAAGGCAGCCACCATGGCAAGCACGTCGCGCAGGCTGGTGCCATGGGCCAAGGACCGTTCGCAAGCCAGCTGGATCACCGGGCCGTCGGCCATCGGGTCGGAAAAGGGCACGCCCAGTTCGAGCAGGTCGGCGCCGGCAGCCACCAGGTCGTGCATCAATGCCACGGTCACGTCGGGGGCGGGGTCACCGGCGGTGACGTAGGGGACCAGCGCGGCGCGGCCGCTGGCGCGGGTCTCGGCAAAACGTTTCGCGATGCGGCTCACAGCTCGATCCCCTCGAGACGGGCGATGGTATTCAGGTCCTTGTCGCCGCGCCCGGACAGATTGATGATCACGCTCTGGTCCGTGCGCATGCGCGGTGCCAGATCGAGCACGTGGGCAACGGCATGGCTGGTCTCCAGCGCGGGAATGATACCTTCGGTGCGGGTCATCCGATGGAAGGCTCGCAGCGCCATGTCGTCGGTCACCGAAACATAGCTCACACGCCCGATGTCCTTCAGCCAGGAATGTTCCGGCCCCACACCGGGATAGTCCAGCCCTGCCGAGATGGAGTGCGTCTCGATGATCTGGCCGTTGTCGTCTTCCATCAGGTAGGTCCGGTTGCCGTGCAGCACTCCCGGACGCCCTGCGCACAGTGGCGCCGAGTGTCGACCGGTGCCGACGCCCTCACCGCCCGCCTCGACCCCGATCATGGCCACGGATTCATCCGCAAGGAAGGGATGGAACAGGCCGATGGCATTCGAACCACCGCCGACACAGGCCACCAGGGCATCCGGCAGGCGTCCCGTCATCTCCAGATGCTGGGCCCGCGCCTCGCGGCCGATCACCGACTGGAAGTCTCGGACCATTGCCGGATAGGGATGCGGCCCCGCCACCGTACCAATGATGTAGAAGGTGTCATCGACGTTGGCCACCCAATCCCGCATGGCCTCGTTCAGCGCGTCCTTCAGGGTCCGCGAACCCGATTTGACCGCCACCACGTCGGCACCCAGCAGCCGCATCCGATAGACATTCGGGGACTGGCGCTGGATGTCCTCCGCGCCCATGAAGACCACGCATTCGAGACCGAGACGGGCGGCCACGGTGGCCGTCGCAACCCCGTGCTGTCCGGCCCCGGTCTCGGCGATGATTCGGGTCTTGCCCAGCCGCTTCGCCAAAAGTGCCTGGCCGATGGTGTTGTTCACCTTGTGCGCGCCAGTGTGGTTCAGGTCCTCGCGCTTCAGGTAGACCTGCGCGCCGCCGAGTTCCCGCGAAAGACGCTCGGCATGATAAAGCGGACTCGGCCTGCCGACGAAGTTCTGAAGGTCCGCGTCCAGTTCCGCGAGGAACTCCGGATCCTTCATGTATTTTTCATAGACCCCCTGGAGTTCGTCCAGCGCGCCCATCAGGGTCTCGGCCACGAACCGACCGCCGTAGGGTCCGAAATGCCCGCGAACGTCCGGAAACGCCGCCCAGTCGACTGCCTGCTTCATCTCACTCACGTTCCACCTGCCTCACCGACTCAATGAAATCCCGGACCAGCCGGGGATCCTTTTGCCCGGGCGTGGACTCCACGCCCGAACTGACATCCACGCCATAAGGGGATGCCAGCGCCAGGGCCTGCCCGACATTACGCGCATCCAGTCCACCGGCCAACAGCCAGGGGCGTTCCAGGGGACCCGGAATACTGCGCCAGTCGAAGACCTGACCAGACCCCCCCATCATGCCGCCTGCATGGCTGTCGAGCAGAAAGCCCCGTGCCTGCGGATGGGCATCCATCTCCGGCCGGGGATCACGCCCGTCCCCCATCGCAATGGCCTTCAGATACGGCACCCCGAAGCCCCCGCAGAACGCTGCGTTCTCCGCGCCATGAAACTGCAGAAAGTC
The DNA here is from genome assembly GCA_007116035.1 of Thioalkalivibrio sp. Lineage (GTDB taxonomy): Bacteria > Pseudomonadota > Gammaproteobacteria > Ectothiorhodospirales > Ectothiorhodospiraceae > Thioalkalivibrio. The sequence goes on along the minus strand of SKJG01000100.1, from coordinate 29,076 downwards.
CAGCCGACATTGATCCAGGACCCTGCCGACCTCTGCGACAGCGGGGTCGACAAAGAGTCCGACGGTGGCGACGAAGGGCGGCAGTGCGGCCGCGATGGCGGCAGCCTGCTCGATGTCGACGGCCCGGCGACTTCGCGCGTAGAAGACCAGCCCGATGGCATCGGCGCCGACGCTCGCGGCGGCCAGTGCCTGACCCGCGTCGGTCAGGCCACAGATCTTGATTCGATAGCGCATGATAACCCGTTAGGGTACCAGAACATGCCGGCGCCGGGCGGCGGCCAGCGCTCAGGACCCACCGAACGCAAGCAACCCATCCGGCCCGGGCCTGGCTGGCACGATGGGCCACACGGGTTGCTGCGCCGCCTGGGGTAGCCCGAAGACCGGATCGTAATCCACACCGACCAGATACAGGCCGCCGGCAGGGGCGGTGATTCCCGACGCCCTTCGATCGCGGCTCTCCAGCACTTCCCTGACCCAAGCGGCTCCACGCTTCCCCTGACCGATGGGGATCAGCACGCCGGCGATGTTGCGTACCATGTGATGCAGAAAGGCATTGGCATGAACGTCGAGCACGACGTGACGCCCCTGTCGGCTGACGCTGATCGAGTGGATGGTCTTGACCGACGACTTGGCCTGGCAAGCCGCTGCACGGAGGCTGGCGAAATCGTGCCTGCCCACCAGCCACTGCGCCGCATCGTGCATTCGCTGTGCATCCAGCGGATAGCGCCACCAGGACAGGCCGCCGGCCTGAATCGCAGGTCTTACCGCCTGGTTGGCGATGACATATCGGTACCTCCGGGCCTGCGCGGAGAAGCGGGCGTGGAAGCTGCGGGACACGGGGCGCGCCCAGAGTAACGCCACGGATTCCGGCAGGCGTGCATTCGCGCCCAGGAGCCAGTTGCGTTCCTCGCGCACGGCCATGGTGTCGAAGTGGATGACCTGGCCGACAGCGTGAACGCCGGCGTCGGTACGCCCGGCGCAATGCAGGTCCACCCCGTGTCCGGCAACGAAGCCGAGAGCCTCCTCGACCGCCGCCTGCACGCTGGGGCCGTCTTTCTGCCGCTGCCAGCCGACGAAGCCACTGCCGTCGTATTCCACCCCCAGGGCCCAGCGCTGGGTGTCCGCCGAAGCGTTCGACATCAGGACGCCCCCTTCATCCGGCGACCCGGATCGCCAGCGCCACCAAAACCGCGAGCCAAAGCAGCGCGACCTGCCAGGAAACCTCTCCCGCGGCGTCCTGGGATTTCCCCGTTCCAGTCTCTCCGGGCAGGGCCTGACGACCCGCGGGAGCCGCACCGGCCAGCGCGCCGTCAAGGCCGCTGATCAGAAATTCCCTACCCACCTTCAGGCGACTCCAGCGGGACCCACGGATCCGCTCCCGGAACTCGAGATAGTCGGCGCGTTGTGCCTCGAAGTAATCGAGCGCCAGAAACAGCCGACGTGCGAAGACCTCGCCGCGCAGACCCAGTGGCCGCAACACGGACAGCCATCGCGCCAACCCCTGGATCTGGGCATTACGATCGAACACGCCAGTAAGCCAGGCAACCCAACCGACGATCAGCACCAGTGCCGCGATACGCATCCCGGCTTCGCCCAGCCCTTCTGGGGAAGGAAGAAGGCGCTCCCATCCCGAGGGTCCGGCGCCCGGGTACCACCAACCGAAGAACAACACCAGGGAAAGGAAAAACCACTTGAGACGCCAGGCCAGGACAAGGCCCCGCCGAAGCGGACAGGCGCCGGTCCAGGCGAGGATCCCGAGCGCCAGAAAACCCGGCACCAGAGCAGCTGCGATCGGACTCACCAAGACGGACGACATCAACACGATCCCTGCAATCGCCAGGCTCGCCAGACCGTCAATGGAGGTCAGCGGGGTGATCCGCAATGGCCTACGCGGCGAGCGCTCCCAGGCGACGAATGCCCGGATCCGCTCAGTCCGCGGCGTCCCCGATCTGCTTGCGAAGCTGCTCCGCCTTGGCCGCCTGCTCAGCGGTCGCGCTGGGCATGATCTCATCAAGCAGCGCGAGCGCCCCCTCGGGATCACCCATCTCGACAAAGGCCTCCGCCAGGCTGAGTTTCATCCCGTTTTCCGACGTGTCACTGTCGCCAACGCCCTGAAGGCCGCTGGACGAACCCGTCGCGTCCCCTGTCTCGAAATCCGGGAGTTCGAGCATGGGCAAATCGTCCTGTTCTGCCCCGCTCGCAGGGTCGCTCGCATCCGAAGCCTCCAGGATTGCACCCCGCTCGGCTCCATCATCGACGTCGTCGAGGTCGAAGCGGAGAAGGTTTGCGTCGTCCTGGCCTGTTTCGGCTGTTCCTGACCCGGTCGCATCGCCGCCGGCTGGTGGCTCAGGCGTCTCGGAAACCTCGAACTCGAGCGAGTTTGCATCGGCGCCCGCGGCGCCCGCCCCCTTGCCGGAGGCGGAGACCTCTGCCTCGGCCTTAGCGATACGCTCGCGCAGTTCGTCGTCCCCCGGACCCAACCGCTCGCGCAGCACAGCGGCATGGCTGCGCACGGCTTCCCCGTCGTCGCTGGCCGCATAGGCCTCGATCAGCCGCATGCGGTATTCGGGACGGTCCCGGCCGTCCCTAATCGCGCTCTCCAATGCGGTAGTCGCCTGTTCGTTCATGCCATAGGCGAGATAGAGGTCGACATCAGCGAGGAGGTCGTCTTCCCCGCGCTCACCAACGTCGATGTCGCCCGCGGGCTTTGCGTTCGCCGACGCTCCGCCCTTCGTTGCCGCGCCTGCTGCAGCCCCGGCACCGGCCGCAGCGGCAGCGGCTCCTGCGGCCCCGGCTCCGCCAGGGGTGCCCGATGCGGCTCCGCCTGTCCGACTCGCGTCGGCCGTTTCACGGGTCGGATCTGCCGCACGCGCCACGGGCGCCGCCACCGGGGGTTCCGGTTCCCGACGCGCGGGCATGGGCTCCGCGACCGCCACCTGACTGCGGACGGGGCGGAACAGTGACACCAGCAGCAGGAGGAACAACAGCACCGATGTCGCCGCCAACAAGAGCAGGAGAGGATCGGCGAGAATTCTCTCGTGCATGGCCATGCCGGAAGTGCCGCCGAGAGAGCCGCCTTCGCGCTGTTCCTGAAGCTCCCGCATGCGCTGCTCCAACTGCGCAAGCTCGGCATTCACGACACTGATCATCTGGTCGCGTTCCGTCAACTCGGAGCGCAGCGAGATCAACTCCTCCCGCAATTCGCTCATCGCGGTCTGCTGGGACAGCAGCGCCTCTTCCATGACCTGGGCGCTCGCGCCATCGCTGGCACCCAGCCCGTGATCCACCTCGCTCAGGATCTCGAGCCGGTCCATGCTCGCGAGTTCCGGACTCTCCAATACGGTTGCGGCAGCCTCATCCTCGCGATCGTCGGAGGGGGCTGCCGGTTCGGGTCCTTCGGGTGTGGGGACTGGTTCGGGTTGGGTTTCGGGAGCTGCGTCTTCGGTGGGCGCCGCTTCCGTGGGTGCTGCTTCCGGAGCGTCGGCCTCAGCCACTTGCGTCGGGGGTGGCGGTGGAGATCGTGGCGCCGTTCGGTCCCGCCACTCGGCGGTCTGGCGCTGGATCTCCTGTCGCGCCGCCTGCGAGCTGAGGCGCGCCACCTCCTCCTCACTGGGCATGGCCAACTGGGCCCCGGCCAGCAACTGGTTCACGTTGCCGTCCGTGAAGGCCCGCGGGTTCGCTTCCAGTATTGCGAGCATCGCCTGTTCCGCGGTGACGCCAGCATACCCCTGGCGCCGCACGATGGCCCCGAGGCTGTCACCGGGACGAACCGTATAGGTCCCCGCCATGGGCCGGGGCCCGAACTCGGTGCGCGTGGTCGCGGCCGGAGCCGGGATCGGTGTGGGCCTTGGCGCGGGTTCCGCGGATCGGCTGACGACCGGCGCAACGCTGCGCTCCGGCGCAAAGGCCACCGGCGGGTCCAACAAGATCGTGTATTCCCGCAGTACCCGCCCGGCGTTCCAACGTGCCTCGAGCAGAAGTCCAACGTACGGTTCACGCACGGGCCGCTGGGTGGTCAGCCGGACGGTGCGGCTGGTACCCGTGCCTTCCAACTGGATCGCGAGATCGGCGGGCACAGCCCCCCGGGTCAGGCCGGCACGACGGTAGGCATCCTCCGAGGCAAGCCGGATCTCCAGGCTGGCGTCGGTCAGCGCACTTCCCTGGACCCTGATCTGCGCCTGCAGCGGCTGATTGAGGTAAGAACGCACCTCGATCTCACCAAGGCTGACACTCGCCCCCGCAGGTGCGCTCAACAGGATCCAGAACAAAAACGGGATGATTCTGTGCACGTTTACCCCCTCTCGCGACGAACCGAGGCTACGGATCCAAGTCGAAGAAACTTTCCGCAGCACCCCCTCAGGCAGCCCGCGAACCCCATAAAGGTTAACAGAGATTTACGTTCATGTGCTCCCAAGAACACCAAATCACAAATATTCGCCGGCGAGGACCTCGGCAATCTGAATGGTGTTCAGCGCGGCCCCCTTGCGCACGTTATCGGACACCACCCAGAGGTTCAAACCACGCGGATGCGAGATGTCTTCGCGGATGCGGCCGACGAAAACGCCGTCGCGCCCGCTGCTCTCGGTCACGGCGGTCGGATAGCCACCCGGTTCCCGCTGGTCCAGCACGGTGACACCCGGCGCGCTCGACAGTAATTCGCGTGCCGCTTCCGCGCTGATTTTCTCCTGCGTCTCGATGTGCACCGCCTCGGAATGGCCGTAGAAGACCGGCACCCGTACGGTGGTCGGATTCACCATGATGGATTCGTCGCCGAAGATTTTCCGCGTCTCCCAGACCATCTTCATTTCTTCCTTCGTGTAACCGTTTTCCATGAAGGCGTCGATATGCGGCAACACGTTGAATGCGATCTGCTTCGGATAGACCTTGCACTCCACCGGCTTGCCGTTCAGCAGCGCCGCAGTCTGGTGCGCCAGTTCCTCGATCGCCTCCTTGCCGGTGCCGGATACGGCCTGGTACGTCGCGACATTGATGCGCTCGATGCCAACGGCGTCGTAGATGGGCTTCAGCGCCACCAGCATCTGAATGGTCGAGCAATTCGGGTTGGCGATGATGCCCCGCTGGGTGTACTGCGCGATCGCCTGCGGGTTGACCTCGGGCACCACCAGCGGGATGTCGTCGTCGTAACGGAACTGGGAGGTGTTGTCGACGACCACGCAGCCGGCGGCCGCGGCCTTCGGAGCGTACTGCGCCGAAACGGACGCGCCGGGGGAAAACAGGCCGATCTGCACCTTCCCGAAGTCGAATTCCGCCAGATCCTCGACCACGAGTTCGCGGTTGCCGAAAGCCACCGTCTTGCCCGCTGAACGCTCGCTGGCCAGGGCATAGACCTTGCCCACGGGGAACTTGCGTTGCGCCAGGATCGACAGCATCGTCTCGCCGACTGCTCCGGTGGCACCTACAACCGCAACGTCAAACGTTCTTGCATTCATTGCATTACCACCTTTTCCTAAACTATTGTCTCAAATAAGGGCTGCAACCAGCGCATCGCCCATCGCCTTGGTTCCGACCCGCGTGCAGCCCTCGGACTGGATGTCGGCCGTGCGCAATCCCTGGTCGAGAACCCGTCCGACCGCCGCCTCGATCCGGCGCGCGCCTTGTTCCTGCCCGAGGCTGTGCCGGAGCATCATCGCCACGGAAAGCACCGTGGCGATCGGATTGGCCTGGTCCTGCCCCGCAATGTCCGGAGCCGAGCCGTGAATCGGCTCGTACAGACCGGCGCCGGTCGCATTCATCGAAGCGGACGGGAGCATCCCGATCGACCCGGTCAGCATCGCGGCGGCATCGGAGAGGATGTCCCCGAAGATGTTTCCGGTCACCATCACATCGAACTGCTTGGGCGCCCGCACCAACTGCATCGCCGCATTGTCCACGTACATGTGCGAGAGCTCCACCTCGGGGTATTCCAGACCGACGCGGATGACCACCTCGCGCCACAGCTCCGAGACCTCCAGCACGTTCGCCTTGTCCACCGAACACAGACGACGATCCCGCTTCATCGCCGCCTCGAAGCCCACGCGGGCGATCCTCTCGATCTCGGATTCGCTGTACACGGCCGTGTTGAAACCTACCCGCTCGCCGTCGCGCAGCTCGATGCCGCGCGGCTGCCCGAAATAGATGTCGCCGGTCAGCTCGCGCACGATCAGCAGATCCAGCCCCGCGACCACCTCGGGGCGCAGCGTGGAGGCCGATGCGAGTTGCGGATACAGAATCGCGGGGCGCAGGTTCGCGAACAGTCCAAGGTCGGAACGAATGCCGAGCAGCCCGCGCTCCGGCCGCAGCTCCCGCTCGAGCGCTTCGTATTGCGGTCCGCCCACGGCACCCAGCAGGATGGCGTCCGCTTCACGCGCCATCACCCGGGTCGCCTCCGGATAGGGGTGTCCCACCGCGTCGTAGGCGGCCCCGCCAATCAGGCCCTCGTCGATCTCGAACTCCATCCCCTCCAGCTCGGCCACCCGGTCCAGGACCCTCAAGGCCTCGTTGACGATCTCCGGGCCAATCCCATCGCCCGGCAACACCGATATCCGTTGCACCCAGTCTTCTCCTCGTTTCCACGCAAACCCATTCGTATGAGGCGGCGAACCCGGCTGTCCGGTGGCGGGTGTCGGCAGCAGGGATGCTGCCGTCAAGCCTACAGGGATGTATTCACGGCGTCCCGCCGGCGGACAGCCGGGTTCGCTGCCAGGCCCCAGCGCTTCAGTGCACCCTCATTCACGCCCCCTACATCAGCCAGGGCGCTTCTTCGCGCCGGCGCGCCTCGTAGGCACGGATCTCCTGCGCATGCTGAAGGGTCAGCGCAATGTCGTCCAGCCCTTCCAGCAGGCGATGCCGCCGGTACTCGTCCAGTTCGAAGTGGAAGACCGGCCCGCCCGGCACCCGGACCTCCTTCGCCTGCAAATCCACCTGGATCCGCAGCCCGGGCTCCTGCGACACGCGCCGAAAGAGTTCATCCACCTCTTCTTCTTTCAGAACAACAGGCAACAACCCATTCTTGAAGCTGTTGTTGAAAAATATATCGGCGAAAGACGGGGCGATCACGGCCCGGAAGCCGAAGTCATCCAGCGCCCAGACGGCGTGTTCACGCGAGGACCCGCAGCCGAAATTCTTGCGCGCGAGCAGGATCGTGGCCCGGTCGAAGGGGCTCTGGTTCAGGACGAAGTCGGAGTTCTTCCGGCGCCAGGAGTTGTCCGCATCCGGCTCGCCCGGATCCAGGTAACGCCAGTCGTCGAAGGCATTCGGCCCGAACCCGGTCCGCTTGACCGACTTCAGGTACTGCTTCGGGATAATGGCGTCGGTGTCGACGTTCGCGCGATCCAGCGGCGCGGCGATGCCCTCGTGTACGGTAAATGCCTGCACGGTTCAGCCCTCCAGTTCCGCGGGATCGATGAAGTGGCCCGCCACGGCCGCTGCCGCCGCCAGCGCCGGGCTGACCAGGTGCGTGCGCCCGCCCTGCCCCTGGCGCCCCTCGAAGTTGCGGTTCGAGGTGGACGCGCAGCGTTCGCCCGGCTCAAGCCGGTCGGCGTTCATGGCCAGGCACATCGAACAGCCCGGTTCGCGCCATTCGAAACCGGCGTCGAGAAAGATCCGGTCCAGGCCCTCGGCCTCGGCCTGCTGTTTCACCAGACCCGATCCGGGAACCACCATCGCGAGCTGAATATTTTCCGCCTTGCGCCGTCCCCGTACGACCGCGGCGGCGGCGCGCAGATCCTCGATCCGGGAATTGGTGCAGGAGCCGATGAAGACCTTGTCCGGACGGATGTCCCTGATGGCCGTGCCCGCCGTCAGGCCCATGTACCGCAGCGCATTGCGCATGCCATCGGCGCGCACCGGGTCGGCCTCCTTGTCCGGATCCGGAACCTGACCAGTGATCCCGACGACCATCTCCGGCGAGGTCCCCCAGCTCACCTGGGGCTCGATCTGTGCTGCGTCAAGTTCCACCACCCGGTCGAACCGGGCATCCGGATCACTGACCAGGTCGCGCCACGCCGCCGCTGCCCGCTCGAACATCTCGCCCGAAGGGCACTGCGGCCGCCCGCGAACGTACTCGATCGTCTTTTCGTCCACGGCGACCATGCCCGCGCGGGCCCCGGCCTCGATCGCCATGTTGCAGACCGTCATGCGACCCTCGACCGACAGGCTGCGGATCGCGGAGCCGCCGAATTCGATGGCGTACCCGTTGCCCCCGGCGGTGCCGATGCGACCGATGATCGCCAGCACCACGTCCTTCGCGGTCACGCCCGGACGCAGCCCCCCCTCGACCCGCACCAGCATGCTGCGGGACTTGCCCTGCCACAGGCACTGCGTCGCCAGCACATGCTCGACCTCGGAGGTCCCGATACCGAAGGCCAGCGCACCCAGGGCACCGTGCGTGGAGGTGTGGGAATCGCCACAGACCACGGTCATGCCGGGTAGCGTCGCGCCCTGTTCGGGGCCGATCACGTGCACGATACCCTGGCGCAGGTCCTGCATCGGGAAGAACTTCAACCCAAAGGCGGCGACGTTGCTCTCGAGGGTCTCCACCTGCACCCGTGACACCGGATCCGCGATACCGGCGCCGCGGTTCTCGGTGGGAACGTTGTGGTCCGGTACCGCCAGCACGGAATCAGCACGCCAGGGCTGCCGGCCGGCCAGCCGCAACCCCTCGAAGGCCTGCGGCGAGGTCACCTCGTGCACGAGGTGCCGGTCGATGTACAGCAGCGCGTTGCCGTCGTCCTGCTCACGCACCACGTGCGCCTGCCACAACTTGTCATACAGCGTCTGTCCGGTCATGCGTCCTCCTGCCAAGCGCAATCCAGCGACGGCTCGCGGCCGCCATAACCAATGTCCGACGGGCGCCTCGGCCCGACTCCTGCCCGCATGCGCCGCCACAGCCACCTCAGTTACGGCGAAAAAACTTCAGTCCGTCCCCCGCGTTGCCCGGTGACCAGGCCGGGAGTGAGCGGCATTGTTCACTGCAGCAGACATAACAGCAAGTCGCGTTGATCGTTCCTCGGCGGACTTGGACCCGCCTGCGCCAACGGGCCGAGACGCGACATCAACCGAACCCTGGGCGTGGTGCGGTATGGCGCCCAACGTCCATCGCGCGCGGGAAGCGCGTTCATCAATCGGCTACGGGAGTCGCAAACCGCGCTCGATGGCTGACCCACACCGTGGTCACGGCGCAATGCGCTCGTTTATTGCGCCCTGCGCAAATCGGCCACGTCTCCCGCAATGCACGCGCCCGACGTCGCGACGGCCGTTAGTATCGCCTGCACCGCAGCCCCGGCGCTGTCTTCGGCGATGGCCGCACCGGCCACGCGGGCGCCGTTCACCAGGATCGCGACCGCAGCCAGAGCCCTCGCGCCGGTACTGTGCTCCAGCGCGTGTTCGTCGAACTCGACCACCTCCAGCGCCAGGCCGTAGCGGCGTTGCAGCGCGGAAACCAGGGCTGAAACGACACCGTCGCCACGGGCCGTGAGTCGCTGCACGACGCCCGACTGCTCCAGCTGCACGTCGATGTCCACCTGCCCGCCCTGCCGGTTCATCCGGTAACCCGCCAACCGCCATTCGACCGGCACGTCCAGGTAGAAGCGCTCGAACAACGCCCGGACCGTGCGCGAGTTCACCTCGGCTCCGGTGACCTCGGCCTCCGTCTGTACCTGCCGGGCGAATTCGACCGCCAGCCAGCGGGGCAGACGGATGCCGTGATCGCGTTCCAGCACGTGTGCCACGCCGCCCTTGCCGGACTGGCTGTTGATCCGCACCACGGCCTCGTAGCGGCGGCCCAGGTCGAGCGGGTCGATGGGCAGGTAGGGCACGTTCCACTTGCCACCGTGGCGCGCGCGGTGGCTGAGGCCTTTGCGAATCGCGTCCTGATGACTGCCGGAGAACGCGGTGTACACCAGTTCGCCGGCCCAGGGATGGCGGGGGTGCACTGGCAGCGCCGTGCACTCGCGATACACCTTTTCGATCCCCTCCATGTCGGACAGGTCAAGGGTGGGGTCGATGCCCTGGGAATACAGGTTCATCGCCACAGTGATCAGGTCCATGTTACCGGTGCGCTCGCCATTGCCGAACAGCGTGCCCTCGAGACGGTCGGCCCCGGCCAGCAGGCCCAGCTCGGCGGCCGCGACGCCGGTACCCCTGTCGTTATGGGTATGCAGCGACAGCACGAAGTGATCACGCATCGCGACGCGATCGCAGAACCACTCGATCTGGTCCGCAAAGGCATTGGGCGTGGTGATCTCGACCGTTGCCGGCAGGTTGATGATCACGCGCTGACCTCGATCCGGGCGCCAGATCGCGTTCACCGCGTCGACGACCTCGACCGCGTAGTCGGGCTCGGTCGCGGAATAACTCTCCGGCGAGTACTGGAACGTCCACTCGGTATCGGGATAGGCCGCCGCCGCGTCCCGGACCCAGCGCGCACCGTTCTCGGCGATTGCGCGCACCCCGGCGCAGTCCATCCCGAAGACCTGTTCCCGCTGCACCGGGTTGGTGGAGTTGTAGACGTGCACGATGGCGCGCGGCACACCGGTCAGCGCCTCGAAGGAACGGGCGATCAGGTCCGGCCGGGCCTGGGTCAGGACCTGGATGGTCACCTGCGGCGGAATGCGGCCCTCTTCGATCAGCCGCCGGGTGAAGTCGAAATCGGCTTGCGAGGCGGAGGGAAACCCGACCTCGATCTCGGTCAGGCCGATCGCGACCAGCAGATCGAAGAAGCGGAGTTTCTGCTCCACCGACATCGGCCGTTCGAGCGCCTGGTTGCCGTCACGCAGGTCCACGCTTGCGAACAGTGGGGCCCGCGTGATGCGCTGGTCCGGCCAGCGGCGGTCCGGCTTGGCGATGACGGGTACGGGCGCATACTTGCGATAGTCGAAGGTGGTGTCGCTCATGTCTCGATCCTCTGGTGCCATGGGGGCGGGTCAGGGGTCAGGTCTGCCGCCCCGATACGAGGGACCATGATATTCGGATACCGACGCAATTAGTCATCTCATTTTCTCTCTGAACGGCTATTATTGGCAGCATGTTGCGCAAATCGATTCAATGGGGACATTTCCATGAAGGATAACCGAGGCCAGACCACGCCGCATTTTCTGGACCGTACCGACCGCCGAATCCTCGAGGCACTGCAGGAGGACGCCGGCCTCTCGAACCAGGCCCTGGCAGAACGTGTTGGCCTGAGCCCCTCACCCTGCCTGCGCCGGGTGCGCGCGCTGGAAGAGGCGGGAATCATCGTCGCCCGGGTGGCATTGCTCGATGGCAGACGCCTCGGTCTGGAGCTCACGGCGTTGATTCACATCGGCATGGACCGCCACACGCCGGAGCGCTTCGCCAGCTTCGAAGAAGCGGTGGCCGGGTATCCCGAAGTGCAGCGCTGCTTCCTGATCACCGGACAGGCGGCGGATTATCTGCTGCAGGTGGTGGTTCCCGACATGGACGCCTACCAGGACTTCCTGCTGCGCCGGATCACACGGCTCGAGGGGGTCAGCAGCGTGCACTCCAGCTTCGTCCTGCGCCGGGTCGTCGACCGCTCGGCGCTGCCGCTGAACTACCTGTCCACCTGACGGCCTACCCGTCGCGGGCGGCGGCTCGGGCGGGGTCGACGTGCGTCTGGAGCCACAACTCGAGCAGGGCCAGGTGCCAGAGCTTGGAGCCCTGGATGCGGGTGAAATGGCCGTCGGGCTCGGCCAGCAGCCGCTGCACGTACTCCGGTCGGTACAGCCCGCGCTCCCGCGCCGCCCGCGAGCCGAGGATGTCGCGCATGAAGTCGAGGAACTCCCCGCGCACGTATTTCAACGCCGGGACCGGGAAGTAACCCTTGGGGCGGTCGAGCACGGCGTCGGGCAGGCGGCCGCGGGCGATCTGCTTCAGCACCTGCTTGCCACCGTCGCCCAGCTTCAGGTGGGGTGGCATCGCCGCAGCCGTTTCCACCAACTCGTGGTCCAGAAACGGCACCCGCGCTTCGAGGCCGAAGGCCATGGTCATGTTGTCCACCCGCTTGACCGGGTCATCGACGATCAGCGTGGTCACATCCAGCGCCAGCACCGCATCGATGAAGCGGTCGGCCCGATCGGTTTCCAAAGCCGCCAGTTCCCCACGCAGCCATTCGCCAGCGATATCCTTGGCTGGCGGATCGGCCAACAGTTCGCGCATCTCCGGGTCGTCACGATCGAAATAATGCCGCCGGAAACGGTCGGCCCAGTCCCCCGCGCGGTCGTCCGCCATACGCGGATACCAGAAATAGCCGCCGAAGACCTCATCGGCACCCTGCCCCGACTGCACCACCTTCACGTGCTGGGACACCTGTTCGGAAAGCAGGTAGAAGGCCACCGCGTCCTGCCCGAACATCGGTTCCGCCATCGCCGCGACCGCCTCCGGAAGCCGCCGCAGTACCTCGGCGTTCGGAATCAGCGTCGCCTGGTGGTCGGTCGCATAGCGCTCCGCGACCGGGTCCGAATACTCGAACTCAGAGCCCTTTTCCTCCGGCTGGTCCTCGAAGCCCACGGTGAAGGTGCGCAGGTCCTGCGCCCCCTCCTCCACGGCCAGCGCGACCAGGAGGCTGGAGTCCAGACCCCCGGAGAGCAGCACGCCAACGGGAACATCGGCGACTTCGAGGCGCCGCCGCACGGCCCGTCGCAGCCCCGCCTCGATCCGCTCGCGCCACTCGCCATCGTCCAGCGGTTGGTCCGGCCGCCGGGCGGAGAGACGCCAGTAGCACTCGAGGTGCTCGTGACCATCCGTCTCGATCACCAGGAAATGCGCCGGCTGCAGCTTGCGGATGCCCCGCATCACTGTGCGTGGCGCGGGTACGACCGCGTGCAGGGAGAACAACAGGTGCAGCGACTCCGGGTCCAGGCGGGTGTCGATGCCGCCGCTGGCGAGCAATGCCTGGGTGTTGGAGGCGAAGCGGATGCCCGTTTCCGAGCGCGCGAGGTACAGGGGCTTGATCCCCATGCGGTCACGCGCCAGCAGGATCCTTTGGGTCCTCGAATCGAACAGCGCGAAGGCGAACATGCCGTGAAGACGGGCCACCATGCCCTCGCCCCACTCGGCGTAGCCGCGCAGGATGACCTCGGTGTCACCGGTGGAGAAGAAGCGGTGCCCGCGCCGCTCGAGTTCCGCCCGCAACGTGCGGAAGTTGTAGATCGCGCCATTGAACACCAACGCCAATCCGGTCTCCGGATCGAACATCGGCTGGTGCGCGCGCTGCGAGAGATCGAGGATGGAAAGCCGCCTGTGCCCCAGCGCGATCCGGCCAGAGGCCCACAGACCATCCGCGTCCGGCCCACGCCGAGCGAGTGCCGGCAGCATCCTTGCCACGGCATCCACATTGGCACGCCGATCGCCCCAGACAAACTCACCCGCGACACCGCACATGGCCACCGCTCCCCGCGTTTTCGGCAAGTGTACCGAGTCGAGCGTGGCTGTACCCGTCCAAGGTGAAAATGGCCGGGAGCGTTACGGACGGAAAACTGCGGCGGCCGAGCCTTCAGAACCTAACCAACTCGGCGATCACTATTCCGTATCTTTTTGTATTCAATGATCCCGCTAGAGTCGAACGCGGGAACCACAGCGAGCCATCGACCACCAGTCGGGCACCTCGTCCGGCTCGGGAACGCGCTCCGCGAAGGCCGCCCTGAGGGTCTCGGCCAGCGTCTCGGCGGCGATGCCGCCATGGTCGCGATCGGCAAAGGCGAGGGAGAATGGAACCACCTGAATCGCTCCCGCCTCGAGATCCAGCATTACCAGACTCCCCCGATCCAGCGCCTCGCGGACCAGGCACTCGGGCAACCAGGCATAGGCGAAGCCGGCTTCGACGATTCCCATCGCGGTGTTCATGTGGTCGACGGTCCAGCGCTGCTCGGCCTCCAGCCAGCCGGCGTCGATCCCCCCCCCGGGTTCTGGCGAGGAATCCCGCACGACCACCTGCCGACTGTGTCGCAGGTCCCGCATGGACAGACCGCCCGCCTTCCTCGCCAGCGGGTGCGCGGGGTGAACCACGCAGATCATGCGCACCTGACCCAGCACCTCACTCAGGAAACGGGTGGGGATGACCGGCCCGACGAGGATGTCCAACCGCTCCGCCTCCAGCAGCGCGGGGCCACCATCGAGAACGGTCTCGTACAACTGCACGCGGGTATTCGGGAAGTACCTGGAAAACGCCTCCAACGCATCAATGACGACGGCATTCGGCACGATCTGGTCCACCGCCAGTGCCAACTCCGTCCTGGCGCCGACCGCGAGGGTAAAGGCCAGATTCTCGATCTCCTGGGCCTCATCCAGCAGGTGGCCCGCACGCCGCAGAAGGGCGATCCCCGCCGCGGTGAGCTCAGCCTTGCGGCCACGCACTTCGAGCAGGGGGACGCCGAGCTGAACCTGCAGTTTCTGCACCGCATGGTTGACGCTCGACGGGCTCTTGTGGACCAGTTCGGCGGCCTTCGCAAAACCACCCGCGTCGACCACTGCTTTCAGCATGCGCCATTGCTCCAGCGTTACCTTTGGCATACCCGCGCTCTCCGATTGGCTGCAATCCCCGGACCGAACCCGGTCGGCCGCACTTCGCGCGGCCGCGGCGTCATTCACCCGACTGTATATTCGTATGTTAATAATCTCTAATAATATACCAGAAGCGGCCATGTAAAGCCGGATCACGCGGGACGAAGCTCGCGGTCCAGTACCTGGGCCACGCGGGGATCAACCGGTGCTGCGTCCACCTCAGGGCAAATTCAGGATCAGCGTGCCGTCACGTTGCGCGAAATCCAGATGCTTCAACACACTCATCCCCAGCAGGACCTGATCGCTGCTCATCCCCGGATTGATGTGCCCCGAGACATTACCGATCACGAAGGGGCCCAGGGCGAGTTCCCGAATGCGGGTGTGGCGAATCTCCACCGTTCCATTGGCGGTCAGGGCCCTGCCCCGACCGCCCGCTTGCAGGCCGAGCCGGTCGGCCAGGTGCGCAGGCACCGAAACCTGGGTCGCCCCGGTGTCCAGCAGGAAAACCACGGGCTCGCCATTGATCGTGCCGGGCGCCAGGTAATGGCCCACATGGTTGCGGCGAAGCACCAGTTCGTTGGCAGCCCCCTGTTCGACGACGAGGTCGCGATTGGGAAACTCGCGCCGATCGAGATAGTCGTCGAAGAGCCACCACATCAGCGCGAAGGCGCCGATCCAGGCCATCGCGATGGCCGTTAGTCCGAAAGGTCCAGAGCGCCGACGGGCCCGGGACAGAGATGCCGCAGCGGGGGAATGCCGGACTCCGGTCACCGGTACCGGTTCCGATGCCTCGATGGCCTCCCTCTCGGCCCGGATCCAGGCGTCGTGCTCGCCACGCAACCGCCCATCCGACAGGGTCCGATGGGCCTCGTCGATGATCCGCCGCACCCGTTCGGCGCGCTCGCGGTCGTCCGGATGGCGTTCCGGATCCCACTTCCGGGCAAGCACACGCCAGGCGCCTTCGATGACCTCCGGGCTGGCGTCTTCCTGCACCTGCAGATTGTCGTAGTGGGTTCTAATGCGCGTCAATGCGGCGGGCCTCCCGGGCCGGTTTCACAGTACCCGGTCGATAGACCCGCGCGTCCCAACGAAGTGCCCCGGCTCTTCCGTGCGCCTGGAACGCCCCGCTCCTGCGTTGCACGGGCAGGGGCGCGATCAGAGACCGAGACGATCCCTCAGCGCCGTCTCAAGGGCATCGCGCGCCGGCTCAGCCTGACGCAGGATCTCCTCGAAGCGATAGAAATCCATCACACGCACATCACGAATGTCCGGCGTCACCATGAAATCAGGCTCCCCTTGCTTCAACTTTTCCCGCAGGATCGACGCTTGCATGATCTGGAAGGTGTTGAAGATGTTGTCCATGGACGAGGGATCGGTCTCCGAGTCCTCGGGCGTACGGACGCCAAGGACGTCCACCGCGATGACCAGGTCGCAGTCGGGCAGCAGGTCGAAGGGGACGGGATTGGTCATCCCGCCATCGACCAGGAGCCGGCCTTCATGCTTCACCGGCTTGAACAGGCCCGGCATGGCCATGCTCGCCTGCACCGCCGGCCACAGATCTCCCGATTCGAAGACCACCATCTCCCTCTTCCAGTAGTCGGTTGCGACCACCCGCAGCGGAATGCTGAGCTCGTCGAACCGGGAAATCCCGGCCGTCTCCTCGAGAAATCGGCCGAACGCCTCCGACTTGACGATGCCACCGCGCTCCAGGCTGGGTTGAAGAAAACTCAACCAGCGCATCAGGTCCTCTTGGAGCAGGGAATCCAGCCAGGTCTCGTCGCTGGACACGGTCATCTCATCCAGCAGTTCGCGGATCTCTGCGCCGGAGACCCCGGCTGCGTAGAGAGCGCCCATCACGGCCCCGATACTGGAGCCGCTGATCCGGTGCGGTCGCAGCCCGAGTTCATCGAGCAACTCGAAGACAAGCAGGTGCGCGAGGCCGCGCGCACCGCCGCTGCCCAGCGCCAGGCCGATGCGGGGGCTCCGTTCGTTGGCGAGGACCGAGGGCGCCAACGCCGAGGCCAATAGAAAACCGAGCGTCTTCCGGCGGGTCCAGGTCACGGTAGGCATCACCTTTTCACCATCAAGGGTTATTTATTGAGGAAACATATCGCGACGACGGTTCCGGCGCCAGCACCTGGCTCCTGCTCGACCCGAACGCATCGACGGCATCCCTGCCCCATCTCCCCGGCTGCTGTGTGACGCATCGGGCCGCAGTCCCGAACAGCGTCGGACAAGACCCGCCGCTTGCCAGGACCGGGCTCGTTGAGGGCATAATTGAACTTGATTCATTTTCCGGAGCATACTCAAATTTCATGAGCACCCAGGAACGCAAACGCCGCGAACGGGAGACCCGTGAACAACTCTTCATTGAAACCGCCCAGGATCTGATCCGGCGCGATGGCTTGCTGCATCTGCAGATGTCACGACTCGCCGAGGCCTGCGACTACGCAACCGGGACGCTATACCAGCATTTTTCCTCGAAGGAGGATCTGCTGATGGCCATCGCAACGGAGGACCTGCATCGGCGGGCAACGGCGTTCGAACCGATCCCAAGCCTGCCCGCGAGCAGCCGCGAGCGCATGCTCGCGGTCGTGCTCACGGACATCGATTTCATCTCCATCCATCCGGATCATTTTCAGTTGCTCCAGTACGTCAGCACCGAGGTCGTCTGGGCCAGCGCCTCGCTGGAGCGACAACGGGCCTTGGTCCGGGCCGGGGCACCGATCAGCGAGGCGGTTTCCCGCGTGGTGGCGGATGCGATCCATGCGGGCGATCTCGTCGGAATTCCATTCTTGCGACCGGTGGAGATCGCCGCCGGATTCTGGTGCCTGAACACCGGGATGCACACGCTGGCGCACACCCATGGGCTGCTCGAGGCCTACGCGGTACGGGATCCCTACGCGCTGCTGATCCATCACGGCCACGCCCTGCTCAACGGTCTTGGCTGGCAGCCCTTGGTCGATACCGGCAACACCAAGGCGGTGATCGACGCGGCCGAGCGGGTACGCGCGCTACTCGTTCGCAGCACGAATCCCGAATCTCCGGCCGCCACTTCCTGAGCCCCTTCCTCCTGCCATCGGAATCCATCATGCCCAGACGCTTCGTAGTGATGCTGCTCGCGGTCGGAATCGTGCTCGGGGGGATCTTCGGCTTCAAGGCCTTCATCGACGCCCAGATCGACGCCTTCTTCGACGAAATGCCCGCGCCCACCGCGACCATCACCGCAGCCGAGGTTCGCGTCGATCGCTGGACCCCCGAGATCCGTGCCGTCGGCACGCTGGAGGCCGTCCAGGGAGCGACCCTGACGACCGAGGTCGGAGGCATCGTGCGCGAAATCCTGTTCGAGCCGGGGACCGAGGTCAGCGCGGGCACCGTGCTGCTGCGCCTGGACACCGAGACCGACGAGGCCCAACTGGTCAGCCTGCAGGCGGCCGCGCGTCTGGCGGACCAGGAACTGCGGCGTGCCCGCCAGCTACAGCAGGAAAGGAACATCTCCGAAGCCGAAGTGCAGCGGCGGGAGAGCGAGGCCGAACAGGCCCGTGCGACGGTTGCGGCACAACAGGCACGCATCCGGCAAAAGAGCCTGCGCGCGCCCTTCGACGGCATGCTGGGGATTCGGCGCGTGAACCTCGGGCAGTTCGTTTCTCCGGGTGATCCCATCGTGGTCCTGGAATCGGTCGATCCGATCTTCGTGAACTTCACGCTGACCGAGCGCCGCCTGGGACAGATTCGCAAGGGGCAGTCGATCGCGGTCGGTGTCGACGCCTTTGCCGACAGCTTCGAAGGCGAGGTCGTCGCGATCGAGCCGCGGGTGCGCAGCGCCTCGCGCAGCTTCGAGCTGCAGGCCCTGCTCGACAACCCGGAACACCGCTTGCGTGCCGGTCAATTCGCCCGCGTGACGCTCGCACTCGGCGAACCCGACGAGGTGCTCGTGCTGCCGCAGACTGCCATACGTTTCAATCCCTTCGGAAATTCCGTGTTTGTGATTTATGAGGATAGCGAGGGCCAGTTGCGGGTGCGCGAACGATTCGTCCAGACCGGAGAACGCAGGGGCGACCTGATCCGCATCACCGAGGGCCTTGAGGCCGGCGAGCGCGTCGCAAGCAGTGGCCTGCTGAAGCTCCAGAACGAGACAGCGGTGGAGATCACCGAGGAGGCCAGACCCAGCGAAGATCCGGCACCCAGCCCGCCCAACGCCTGAACCCACCCTGACCGGGACTCCGCATGCGCTTCACGGACCTTTTCATCAACAAGCCGGTGCTGGCCACCGTGGTCAGCCTGTTCATCCTGCTCCTCGGGATGCGCGCGATCTTCGACCTCAACGTGCGCCAGTTTCCCGAGGTCAAGAATGCCGTCGTCACCGTCAGCACCAGCTACATCGGCGCCGACGCGGACCTGATCCAGGGCTTCATCACCACCCCGCTGGAACGCGAGGTGGCCGCCGCCGAGGGCATCGACTACCTGGTCTCGACGAGTGTACCCGGCATCAGCGTGATCCAGGCGTATCTGCGGCTCGATCACGACCCGAACGAGGCGCTGACCCAGATCGCCGCGCAGGTGAACAAGGTCCGTGGCGATCTTCCCGCCGAGGCGGAGGACCCGGTGGTGGAGCTCTCCGTGGGCGAGAGCATCGCCGCGATGTACCTGTCATTCTTCTCCGACCGACTCGCCAACAACCAGATCACCGACTACCTGACCCGCGTGGTCGAACCGGAACTGTCCACCATCGCGGGCGTGCAGCGTGCCGAGATCCTGGGCGGAGAGACCTTCGCGATGCGCCTGTGGCTGGATGCCGACCGGATGGCCGCCTACGGCGTCACCGGCCGCGACGTTCGCGCGGCATTGCAGGCCAACAACGTGCTCGCCGCGGTGGGGCGAACCCGCGGGCAGATGGTCAATATCGATCTCACTGCAGCCACTGACCTGAACCGGCCCGAGGAATTCGAGCGCCTCATCGTGCGCGACGACGACGGGGCGCTGGTGCGCATCGAGGACATCGCCACCGTCGAACTCGGTTCCGAGAACTACGACACCTCCGTGCGTTTCAACGGCCAGACCGCCACCTTCATCGGCATCGAGCTGTCCCCCGACGCCAATGCCCTCGACGTGATCGCCGCGGTGCGCGAGACCTTTCGCGATCGGGTGCGGCCGCAACTGCCGGAGGGACTGAACGCGGAGATCGTCTACGATTCCACGGATTACATCGAGAGCGCGATCGACGAGGTGATCCTGACCATCGGTCTCGCGCTCGGCATCGTGCTGCTGGTGATCTTCCTGTTCCTGGGCTCGTTGCGCAGCGTGCTGATCCCGGCGGTCGCGATCCCGCTGGCTTTGGTCGGCACCTTCCTGCTGATGCTGCTGATGGGCTTCTCCATCAACCTGCTGACCCTGCTCGCCATGGTCCTCGCGATCGGCATCGTCGTCGACGACGCGATCATCATGCTGGAGAACGTGCATCGGCATATCGAGGACGGGATGCAGCCCTACGACGCGGCCATCCAGGGCGCGCGCGAGCTGGCGTGGCCGATCGTCGCCATGTCCACGACGTTGATCGCGGTATTCCTGCCGATTGGTTTCGTCGGCGGGCTGACCGGAACCCTGTTCGTCGAGTTCGCCTTCACCCTGGCCGGCGCGGTGCTGATCTCGGGTGTCGTCGCCCTGACGCTGTCGCCGATGATGTGCTCGAAAATCCTCCGCGGGCACGAGGAAGGACGCTCGGGCGGCCGGCTGGAACGCTGGCTGGACGCCCGCTTCAATGGGCTGCAGCAGCGCTACCGGCGGCGCCTGCACGGCGCCCTGAACGAGCGCTTCACGCTGCTGGCCTTCGGCCTGATCGTGCTGGTGTCCTGTTACTTCCTCTTCATCAGCAGCGACACCGAACTGGAGCCGCCGGAGGACCAGGGCTTCGTGTTCTCGATCATGGAGGGCGATGCCTACCTGGGGCTGGATCAGCTCGAACGCAACACGCGGCTGATCGACGCCTTCGCCGACGGGATTCCCGAGTTGCAGAACACCTTCATCGTCAACGGCTTCGGCGGTGGCGCCACGCCCAGCACCAACGCGGCCATCGGCGGATTCGTAATGGTCCCCTGGGATCAGCGCGAGCGCGCTACCAGCGCCATCCTGGAACAGGACCTGCAGCCGCGCCTGGACAGGATCCCGGCGCTGAGCATCTTCGCCATCGAACCGTCCTCCTTGCCCAGCCCGGGCGGGGGCGGAGCGCCGGTGAGCGTGGTCATCGGGTCCACCGGACCGATCGAGAACCTGGGCGAACTCGCCGACGAAATCATCTCCCGCGCCATGGCGACCGGACGCTTCATCTTCATGGACTCCGATCTCGACTTCGACAAGCCGCGGGTGGACCTGAACATCGACCGCGACAAGGCCGCGCAGATGGGGATCGACATGGCCACCCTGACCGCCGACCTCGCCCCCCTGCTTTCGGGCGGCTTCACCGGCCGGTTCGCGCTGGACAACCGCAGCTACCGTGTCATCCCCCAGGTGCAGCGCAGCGAACGTCTGAACCCCGACCAGCTCGGCGAGCTGTACACCCGTACCCGCGAGGGCGAGCCGGTACCGCTGTCGAACATCGTGACCCTCGAGGAGACGGTGGTGCCGCGCAGCCTGCAGCGCTTTCAGCAGCTGAACGCGGTGACCCTGTCCGGCGTACCACGACCGGGCGTCACCCTGGGCGAGGCGCTGGGTGTGGTCGAAGAAATCGCCGCGGAGGTGCTTCCCATGGGGTACAGCGTGGATTACTCGGGCCAGTCCCGGCAGCTGAAGGCCGAGGGGGCACAGTTCGTGGTCACCTTCTTCTTCGCGTTGATCGTGATCTATCTGGTGCTCGCCGCCCAGTTCGAGTCGTTCCGCGATCCGTTGATCATGCTGATGACCGTGCCGATGTCCATCGCCGGGGCACTGGTCTTCATCAGTCTCGGCTTCACCTCGCTGAACATTTATACCCAGGTGGGCCTCGTGACCCTGATCGGGCTCATCGCCAAGCACGGGATCCTGATCGTCGAGTTCGCGAACCAGTTGCAGGCGCGGGGAAGATCCGTGCGTGAGGCGATCGAGGAGGCGGCCAGCCTGCGCCTGCGCCCCATTCTGATGACCACCACCGCCACCGTGATCGCCATGGTGCCGCTGTTGATCGCCACCGGCGCCGGCGCCGGGTCGCGTTTCGCAATGGGGCTCGTGATCGCCAGCGGCATGACCATCGGCACGCTGTTCACCCTGTTCGTGGTACCCGCGGTCTATCTGTACCTGGCACGGGATCGCAGCGCGCAACCCCGCCACGCAATCGCCGCCAACGCCGGCCCGAACTGATGCCGATGCCCATCGGCTTCACTCAGCCATTCCAACCACAGCCAAATTGGGTGATAATCCATCACCGAGACCGGGGGCTCCTCCGGTCGACCCTCAAGGACCGCGACCGCCGGCCGCATCTCATAGACGATTAGCAATCTATACCATCTAAACTATCTATTTGTTATCGGCTATCGGTCTTTCTACTCTCACTAACCGAATTCCACGACACTCACCAACCGAATTCTACAACGCGCAGGAGACAACCAATGGCCGGGAAGAAATACGACGCGGGTGTGAAGGACTACCGCGAAACCTATTGGATGCCGGACTACGTTCCGCTGGAAACCGATCTCCTGGCGGTATTCAAGATCACTCCCCAACCCGGCGTCGATCGCGAAGAGGCCGCCGCGGCCGTGGCCGCCGAGTCGTCCACCGGCACCTGGACTACGGTCTGGACCGACCTGCTGACGGACATGGACTACTACAAGGGCCGCGCCTACCGCATCGAGGACGTGCCCGGTGACGACACCTGCTATTACGCGTTCGTCGCCTACCCGATCGACCTGTTCGAGGAAGGCTCGGTGGTCAACGTGTTCACCTCGCTGGTGGGCAACGTGTTCGGCTTCAAGGCCGTGCGCGCCCTGCGTCTGGAAGACGTGCGCTTCCCGATCGCCTACGTGAAGACCTGCGGCGGTCCTCCGATGGGCATCCAGGTCGAACGCGACGTGATGAACAAGTACGGCCGTCCGCTGCTGGGCTGCACCATCAAGCCGAAGCTGGGCCTGTCCGGCAAGAACTACGGTCGCGCCGTGTACGAGTGCCTGCGTGGCGGCCTCGACTTCACCAAGGACGACGAGAACATCAACAGCCAGCCGTTCATGCGCTGGCGCCAGCGCTTCGACTTCGTCCAGGAGGCCATTCTGAAGGCCGAGGGCGAGACCGGCGAGCGCAAGGGACACTACCTGAACGTGACCGCGCCGACCCCGGAAGAGATGTACAAGCGGGCCGAGTACGCCAAGGAAATCGGCGCGCCGATCATCATGCACGACTACATCACCGGCGGTTTCTGCGCCAATACGGGTCTGGCCAACTGGTGCCGCGACAACGGCATGCTGCTGCACATCCACCGTGCGATGCACGCGGTCATCGACCGCAACCCGCACCACGGTATCCACTTCCGCGTGCTGACCAAGATCCTGCGCCTGTCCGGTGGCGACCATCTGCACACCGGCACCGTGGTCGGCAAGCTTGAGGGCGACCGTGCCTCGACGCTGGGCTGGATCGACCTGCTCCGCGAGTCGTTCGTCCCCGAAGACCGTTCGCGCGGCATCTTCTTCGACCAGGACTGGGGCTCCATGCCCGGCGCCTTCGCGGTCGCCTCCGGCGGCATCCATGTCTGGCACATGCCGGCACTGGTCGCCATCTTCGGCGACGACTCCGTACTGCAGTTCGGCGGCGGCACCCTGGGTCACCCCTGGGGCAACGCGGCCGGCGCGGCCGCCAACCGCGTGGCGCTGGAAGCCTGCGTCCAGGCGCGGAACGAAGGCCGTCAGATCGAGCGCGAGGGCAAGGAAATCCTCACCGCCGCCGCCCAGCACAGCCCCGAACTGAAGATCGCCATGGAGACGTGGAAAGAGATCAAGTTCGAGTTCGATACCGTCGACAAGCTGGACATCTCGCACAAGTAATGGCGCCTTGGCGTCTGGCTCCACCGGGTGGCGACAGGAACCCCCGTGTGGACCGGACCGGGCTAAACCGCTCAATAGAGGAAGACCGATATGGCCGTTCAAGTTTACAAGTCCTCGATGAAGTACGAGACCTTCTCCTACCTGCCCCCGATGACCGCTGAGCAGATCCGGCAGCAGATCACCTACTGCATCAGCCAGGGTTGGAACCCGGCCGTGGAGCACACGGAAAAGGACAACTCCATGAGCAACTACTGGTACATGTGGAAGCTGCCCCTGTTCGGCGAACAGTCCGTCGATGCGGTCCTGCAGGAACTGGAATCCTGTCATCGCGAGTTCCCCGGGCACCTGGTGCGCTTCATTGCCTATGACAACTATGCACAGAGCCAGGGTATGGCGTTCGTGGTGTACCGCTAATCCGTTACGGCATGCCAACGGGTGGCTTCTGGCCACCCGTGGATCACCGTTTCGCAAGTTGTTTGCCGTGGTGGCGGCCGCCAGGCACCGCGACTCCCGCAGACGCCAACCGATCGAGGTACGTGATGCCACAAGCCAACGAGAGCACGGCCAGCGCCACCCTTTCCGGGCGTGAACTGGCCCGGAAACGCCGCAAGGCGATGGCCTTGCATGGCAAGTCCGCCTTCGTCAAGACCGCGGCCCACCGGCAGGGGACATCGTCCCAGCGGGCACCGGCCGCGGTTACCAGCCCGGCAACCCGCAGCAGCGCCGCCGAGCACGCTAGCCGGGCCGCGGCCGAGGTGCGTCAGCCCCCCCCGCTCTCTCCGGGCCGGGAGGCTGCACGCGCCCGCCGTGAGGCGCTCAGCGTGGCCGGCAAGGCGGCGCTGAAGCCCACCTCGAGCCGTCCCAGCGGCCGGATGCGGCCCACACCCGAGAGTGTGCACCTGACGAAGCCCGCCGCTGCGAAGAGCCCCGCCACTGCGAAGAGCGCGGATTGCGATTGCAGTGGCGAGCCCTGTGACTGTCACGACCAGGACAGCCGCCCGGCCGTTGCGGCCGGCCCCACCTCCCTGGCGTCCTCGGCTCCGGCCTCCGACAAGAAGCCGATGAACCCTCTTCCCAAGGGCCGGGCGCTCGCCCGCGCGCGGCGGGATGCGCTCTCGCAAAGCGGCAAGGCAGGGTTGGTGCGCGCCGCGCACATGGCTCGCGTCGCGGCCGCGATGCCGGATCAGGATTGGCAGGCCGCGATTTCCAACGGCGCCAGCGGGCGCCAGATCGCGATGCAGCGCCGCAAGGTCCAGTCGGTGGCAGGCCGGGCCGCGACCGCCAAGTCGTCGACAAAGTCTCGGCCGAGCGGGCGCAAGCGCGCCCGCCTCGAGGTACCCGCACCGCCCAAGGTGGAGAAGGGGCATACCCTTTCCGGACAGACCGTGACCGGGACCATGGTCGAGCGCAGCAACAAGCAGACCGGGAACGAACCCGGCGCCTGCCGCGCGATCACCGGAACCGAATACATTGGGGCCGAGTTGTACGACCGCGACTGTCCCACGCGTCCCGCGCCCGCTCCGACCAAGGTGGGCGTGAGCAGCACCGCGCGCGAACACAAGGTGACCGGAACCGAGGTCGGGCGCTCGATGCGGGTGACCGGTGACGAGATCGGTGCCTGCAAGGGCATTACCGGTACCGAATACCTCGCGTCCGAACGCTTCGAGGAATTCTGCTCGACGCGACCCGCGCCCAGCCCTGCCAAGATCGGCTCCACCGACACGGCAAAGGGCAAGCCCGTGACCGGCACCATGGTCGATCGCTCTTCCCACGTCACCGGCAACGAGCAGGGTGGCGCCCGCGCGGTGACCGGCACCGGTTACACGCTTCCTGCGACGCCGGCTCCGGTTCCCGAGAAGGTCGCCGTGACCCACACCGCAGGGGGCAGGACCGTGACCGGGACCACCGTCGGAAGCAGTTCCCGGGTCACCGGGGACGAACCGGGTTCCTGCCGCGGCATCACGGGAACGGAGTATCTGTCGGCAGAACAGTTCAAGACGGAGTGCAACACCACGCCCCCCGCCACCCCGCACAAGGTCAGCGTGATGCTCTCGCGCGGACAGCAGCCGGTCTCCGGCACGGAGGTGGGCCGCTCGGCGAACGTCACCGGGAACGAGGCCGGCTCCTGCCGCGAGATCTCGGGTAACCAGTACTTCACCGCGGCCGACTTTGGCGACCTGTGCACTGTGAACGGTCCGCGCAAGGTGGGGACCATGCACACCCTTGCCGGTGGTTCCGTCACGGGCACGGAGGTCCATCGCAACCCAAAAATGTCCGGTGACGACAAGGGTGGGTGCATGCCCGTCACCGGTACCGATTATGTGGGTGCAGAACAGCTTCAGGCTGTATGCACCGACAGCACCCCAGTTGCAGCAATCGACAAGATCGCAACCGACAAGACCTGGCGCGGCCAGTCCATCACCGGCAGCCCGATCGGCCGTGCTCCCAAGGTCACGGGCGATGAGTCGGGGGGTTGCTCGCCGATCAGCGGTACGCCCTACATCGGCCGCAGTCAGTACGGCGAGTTCTGCGAGACGCCGGACCTGACCGCTCAGGAAGCCGTTATCCCCTCCAGCACCCTGATCTCCGCGACCGCGGTCACCGGCAATCGGCCGGGGGCTGGCGGTTCGGTGATGACGGGCGACGAGCGCGGGGCCTGCGAACCCGTCAGCGGCACCCCGTATGTCGGAGCCGACAACGTCGTATCCCAGTGCATGACCAGCGGCCGCTTTGTCTCCCGCACCCAGCAGTGGGACGAACCCGCACGTCCGGCGCCTCCGGCGGACTTCAGCATCCACTCGCCCGCTCGGACCGCATGGGACCGACGGGCGGCGGATGAGATCACCGGATCGGCCTTCAGCAACGAGCGCATCACCGGGCCGGCCAGCAAGGCGACCGGACTCATCACGGGAACCCCGGAGTTTCGTCATCGGGACTCGGTGAGCCTGCAGGCAGAAGAGCAGGAGAGTATCGCTGCCGCGCGTCGGCTGACCGGCGAAGGCAGCGAATCGGGAAGGAAGATCACCGGGGATTCCTGGGACGCGTCGACCCGCGTGACCGGCACCGAAGGTCCCTCCAGCCTCGCGCGGAACATGTCGATGCGCGGGCAGCCGCGCGGTGAAGGCGCCAACGCGCGGCGCTTCCGCGAGGTCGAACAACCACCTGCTCCGGAGAGCCGAATCACGGGTTCTGCGGGCAACTTCGGCAAGGGTCCGCTGGTGACACTT
Source organism: Thioalkalivibrio sp. (assembly GCA_007116035.1). GTDB lineage: Bacteria > Pseudomonadota > Gammaproteobacteria > Ectothiorhodospirales > Ectothiorhodospiraceae > Thioalkalivibrio. Next base: position 2,354 of record SKJG01000100.1, on the reverse strand, counting down.
TCCGGCGGCGCGCGCGGCTGAGGCTCAACGGGTGAACACGCGCAAACGTCTCGCGGCCATGCGGAGGGCTGGGGCGCTGCCACCACAGGTGGCGGCCCCGGCCAATCCCGCGTGCGTGATTGCGCCCGACCAGCCCTGCCAGCATGCGCTCGTGGACCGCGAACTCAACCGCCAGCTGTACGATTACGAGCAGCGCGTACGGGGCCACTTCACGGCGATCGTGGACACCCTGAAGATTCTCTCCGACTGCCGCCACACCCTCGACTTCGTGGAACAGGCGCAGCAGATCGCGCTGGAACGCCTTGGCTTTGAACTGCCCAATGAATTGCTGGACGATGCCTGGGTTTCCGGGCTGAATCTGCGCGCCCTGCATGCCTACTGCACCTTCAGCAGCTTCAAGATCTGTGTCGACCGGGCACACATCGATCAACGGCCCCTGTGTGAACGCTCGCTGCTCGATGCCGGCTTCATCCAGTCCTGCGGCTATCACACCCTGGACATCAGCCCCTGTGCAGACGGCCGCCTTCAGGGACTGGTGCCCTTCGTGCTGCGCATGGCGCCGAACGAGGCCGTCTACGTCAAGGCCTATGCGGGCGCGCTGTTCGACATCGAAGCGGATGTGGCCGACTGGACCCATCGTGAACTGAGCCGCCTTACCGGGGGCATTCCCGGTGGCGAGGACGCCAACTACCTGAAGGTCGCGGTCTATCACTTCAGCACGTCGAACCCGAATCACGAGGGCTGTGCCGCGCATGGCAGCAACGATCACCTGGCCACCGAACTCGCGCTCGAAAGGCTGAACGAACTGCGCGCTGCGGTCGAGAACACCTTTGGCCTGGGCGCCGCACCGGAGATTCTCTTGGTTGGAGTCGACACCGACATCGATGCCATTCGCGTGCACCTGCCGGATGGCAACGGCGACATCAGCCCTCACCGTTACGTGGAAAGCTTCCGGCTCTACCAGGAAACGCTCGGCATGAGCGCTGGGGATGCACGCGCCCACATCGACCGCGCGATCGCGCAGATGGAGCACGCGGAGGGTTGGGCCCGGGGCTCCGGTACCACCCCGCCGGGGATGCGTCGTCTGATCCAGCACCTGCTCGAGGCCAACCTCTCGCAGATCGAGTACGTGATCCAGCACCACGGCGGCCGCTACCAGGTGATCGGACACAACGAGCGCTTCATCTGCGTTGGCGAGGCCATGAGCGAGTTGCAGTTGCGCAACAAGTTCTACTTCGCCCACCTCGATACCGTGGAAGAAGGCGCGAACGACATGGACGTGGGCATCCGGATCTTTACCGGCCTGAACATCCACCATGGCCTTGGGGTTCCCGTTCTGATCCATTTCCACTACTCGTCGCATGTACCCGGGGCACGGGAACGCGCTGTGACCCATTGCCGGCGTGTCAAGGCCGCGATCGAGTCGCGCTATCCGAAGCTTTACGAAAGCCATCTGCTGTTTTGTCAGATGGCTGTCAGCGACATCCACGGCAGCGAGCGCTGCACCTTCGTGGACGACGAAACCGAGATGGTCGGACATTAATGAAAGAGCTTGGTGAGACGGCACAATGAAGATCATGCGGGTTGAAAAAACACTGGTTTCGACCAACCGCATCGATGGCTTCGGTCATCGCCCCCTGCTGGTCGTGCAGGAAAAGGAAGGCGGCTCCCGCAGCGTCGCGGTCGATGCGGTGGGCTGCATCCCCGGCGACTGGGTGATCTGCGTGGGCTCATCGGCAGCGCGCGAGGCGGCGGGAAGCAAGGAGTTCCCCTCCGATCTGACCATCGTCGGCATCATCGACCATTGGACCGGAGAGACCGCCTGATGGAGATCATGCGCGTCAAGGATGACTTGGTCTGCACGCGTCGCGTGCCCGGCCTGCAGGCCTCGTCGCTGCGGATCCTGCAGAACCAGAGCGGAAGCCTGTTCGTGGCCACCGATCCGGTGGGAGTCCCGCCCGGCAAGTGGGTATTCACTGCCAGTGGCAGCGCGGCGCGATGGGCGATGCCGGATGCCAAGGTCATGACGGATCTGACGATCTGCGGAATTATCGACCACTGGGAAGAATGACGATCGGTTGGAAAGGATGAGACGGAACAAGGTAGGTGGCATGAGGGTGCGGCAGGCAAGGTCGTTTTGAATGCGGTTTCCCTGGCAGTTGATTTGGGCAGTACAAGTCGCTTTTTTTAACGTTTTCTTTAATGAGGAGTAATGAAATGGCTGAACGTATGGGTATTGCCCTTGGCATGATCGAGACCCGTGGTCTGGTTCCCGCGATTGAAGCAGCGGACGCCATGACCAAGGCCGCCGAAGTCCGGCTGATCGGCCGCCAGTTCGTCGGCGGCGGCTACGT
>SKJG01000002.1 GCA_007116035.1 Thioalkalivibrio sp. | reverse complement strand
GTGCCCGGACCGCCGGATCGGGCACCACCCGGGCGAGGTCGATGTCGGTCAGCTGGTTGGGGATGCGGAGCATGGCCTCGACCTTGCGCATCCAGAACACCGTGATCGCGGTCAGGATGCGCCCCTTGTCGGGGATCGGCGTGGGCAGCACCACGTCGAAGGCCGACAGGCGGTCGGTGGTCACCATCAGCAGGTGCTCCTCGCCCACCGCATAGAGGTCGCGCACCTTGCCGCGGTGGATCAGTTGCAGCCCCGGGATATGGCTCTCGAACATGGCGTCTTTCATCTGCGAATCTTAGCCTGAACCGCGGGAGGGAGCACGTCCGGGTTCGGGGATGGGAGGCGCCGGGGACCTCCTGCCATCGGGACGCCGTGAATACTTCCCTGTAGGCTTGACGGCCGCATCCCTGCGGCCGGCCCCCGTCGGCAGCAGGACGGCGTCGCCTCCCGGAGTGCGGGGCAAGACGGGCCGATCCATGGCCGGGCTGTCGACATCGTCCGTGCATTCCCGAGCATCGGCTTGCCCGCAATGCCTGCCAGGGCTATCTTTGCGAGGTTATGGAATCGACCAACCCGAAGATCGGCCTGGTGATGGGCAGCAGCTCCGACTGGCCGACGATGGAACACGCCGCGCAGATGCTCTCCGAACTCGACATTCCCTACGAGGCGCGCGTCGTGTCGGCGCACCGTACGCCGGACCTGCTGTTCGAATACGCGGAGAAGGCCGCGGGCCGCGGTCTGCACGCGATCATCGCCGGAGCCGGTGGGGCGGCGCATCTGCCGGGGATGCTCGCGGCGAAGACCACGGTACCCGTTCTGGGCGTGCCGGTGGCGTCTCGGCACCTGAGGGGCGAGGATTCGCTGTTGTCGATCGTGCAGATGCCCAAAGGCATCCCGGTTGCCACTTTTGCCATCGGCGAGGCCGGTGCGGCCAATGCCGCTCTTTTTGCCGCAGCGATGCTGGCGAACGGGGACCCGGGCCTGCGCGGTCGCCTGACACGATTCCGGGAGCGCCAGCGCGAGGCCGTTCTCGCCCAGGTGCTGCCTCCGGTGCAGCCGTGATCCTGCCGCCGGCGGTCCTGGGGCTGCTCGGGGGCGGGCAGCTCGGCCGCTATTTCACACTCAGCGCCCGTACCATGGGATATCGAGTCTGGGTCCTCGATCCCGATCCGGACAGCCCCGCCGGCCGGTTGGCCGACCGCCATCTCTGCGCCGCCTTCGACGATCCCGATGCCCTGGCCGAGCTGGCAGCGCACGCGGACGTGATCACCTGCGAATTCGAGAACGTTCCCGCGGCCAGTGCCGAGTGGCTGGCGGCGCACGTGCCCATGCGCCCGAATCCCCGGGCCCTCGCCATCGCGCAGGACCGCATTGCGGAGAAGCGTTTCCTGGAGGATGCGGGCGTCGCGGTCGCTCCGTGGCTCGTGGTGGACAGCGTTGCCGCCGCCCGTGCCGCGGTTCCGGACTGGGAGTTTCCCGCGATTCTGAAAACCGCGCGGCTCGGCTACGACGGCAAGGGGCAGGTGCCGGTTTCCGCCTCGGGCGGGGTCGTGCGCGCCTTCCGCGCGCTCGGCGAGGTGCCCTGCGTGCTGGAGCAGCAGGTTGAACTCGACCGCGAGGTCTCGGTGGTCCTGGCGCGCGATCCCGATGGGCGCTGCCGGTCGTTCCCGGTCGCGGAGAACGTGCATCGGCAGGGCATCCTGCACCTGAGCCGCGTTCCGGCGCGGATCGACGCGGCGACGCGTGCCCAGGCCGAGGCGGTCGCGCAGCGGGTTGCCGAGCACCTGGACTACTGCGGCGTGCTTGCGATCGAGTTCTTCGTCTGCGGATCCGGCGAGCTGCTGGTGAACGAGATGGCGCCGCGTCCGCACAATTCCGGGCATTACACCCTCGATGCGACGACCGTGTCGCAGTTCGAGCAGCAGGTCCGCGCCATCTGCGGGCTGGCGCTGGCACCGGCCGACCTGACTGCGCCCGCGGCGATGGTCAATCTGTTGGGGGACCTTTGGCCCGAGGGCCAGGACCTGCCCGACCTGTCGCGGCTGCTGGCGCAGGGACGTGCGCGGCTGCATCTCTACGGCAAGCCGGTCGCGCGCCCGGGGCGCAAGATGGGGCATGTGAACCTCCTCGGGGTGCCGGGCGAGAGCGATGCCTCGCAGCCCGCGCGCCTCGCGGAGTCATTGTGGGCGGAGTTGGCGGAAGCGGTGGCACGGTGAGCGATTCCCGAGCGGATCTCCGCGATCGTACCCAGCGCGAACGTCTGAAGCGCGAACTGAAGGCGGATCTGCGTTTCGCGGACGTGCTTGCGGGTGAGTCGCTGGAGTTCGTGACCACCTGGGGACTGTTCTCGCCGCGGCGGATCGACGACGGAACGCGTCTGCTGCTGGACTACGCGGAGGTGGCCGCGACCGACCGCTGCCTGGACCTGGGCTGCGGCTACGGGCCGATCGGGCTCGCCTTCGCGCGCAAGGCCCGTGACGGGCACTGCACGCTGGTGGACAAGGACTTCGTCGCGGTGGAGTACAGCCGCCGCAATGCCGAGCGCAACCGTCTGGGCAATGTCGACTGTCTGCTGAGCAACGGTTTCGCCCAGATTGCGGAACGCCGTTTCGACATCGTTGCTTCCAATTTGCCGGCGAAGGTGGGACGGGAACTCCTGTACACCTACCTGCTCGACGCCTGGGACCAGTTGAACCCGGACGGTCGTCTCTATGTCGTAACGATCACCGGACTGCGCCGCTTCATCGAGAAGGGATTCAAGGAAGTCTTCGGGAATTACGAGAAGCTGAAGCAGGGACGGGACTACACGGTGGCGCTTGCGCGGCGAGAGCGCGACTGATTTCCTGTCTTTCCGGCCTCCGCCGGCCGGCCCAATCAGGGTTGCACCCATGCATCACATCGATGTCACTTTCCCCCTTTGGCTGCAGATCCTGGGAACCATCGGGCTCGCCATCCTGATGGTCTGGATGCTACGCAGCATGACCTGGGACGAGGTCTTCGTCCCGGGCCGTGTGCAGCATTTCCTGCTTGCCACCCTCGTGCTGGTGGTGATCTGGAGCCTGCGTGCCGAGGCGGTCGACGGTCTTGCGATGCACTTCCTGGGCGTGGTTGCGGTCACCCTGATCTTTGGCTGGCGCCTGGCCATCCTGATGGTCTTTCTGGTCGTCGTGACGCTAGCGCTCATCGGCATCGTCGAGCCGATGCTGGTCCCCCTGACCATCCTGATCTCCGGGGTTGCACCGGCTCTCGCCACTTGGGGGCTGCTGCAATTCAGTGAGCGTCGCCTGCCTCCCCACATGTTCATCTACCTCTACGTCGTGGGTTTCTTCGGCGGGGCATTGTCGGTGCTGGTGGTGATGGCCGCCAACTCGCTGGTCTACGGACTCTTTACGGATGTTGCATGGGAGTCTATCGTTAGGGAGTATCTGCAATACACACCATTGTTGGTACTGCCAGAGGGGGTGCTGAACGGCATGATCATCACTGGCCTGGTGATGTTTCGGCCCGAGTGGGTGATCACGTATTCGGATGCGCGCTATGTCGATGGTCGTTAATGCGCCGTTCAGGTAGCACGCCGTAATCTGTAGATGTCAAAAAAATGATCCATAAGGACTTCAACCGCACAATCCTTGAAGGAGGATGAAAAATGAAGAAGTTGATTTTGGTCGCAGCCAGTATCGCGATGGCGGCCGGGATGGCCACTGCCCAGGCAGGGGATGTGGAAGCGGGTCAGGCCAAGTATGCGGCTTCCGGATGCGTCGGCTGTCACGGCCCGGCGGGCCAGGGCCAGGCCATCTTCCCGAAGGTCGCAGGCTCTGATGTGGATCATCTGGTCGAAACCATGACCAAGTACCGCGCCGGTGAGGCCGTTGGCCCGAACAGCGCCATGATGATGCCGCATGCCATGAACCTCAGCGATGAAGATATCGCCAATCTGGCCGCCTACATGGCCTCGATGGACTGACAGCTGGGGACTGATCGAGCCGGACGGAACGTAGCCCGGGTCACCTGGGTTTCCGTTCCTCCCGAGCCGCCGCGAGCCCTGCTCGCGGCGGCTTCGCTTTTTGGCGCTTTTGCCTCATGCCGGGGCTTCCGGTAAAGTCTTGCGGCTACCCCGCCCGCCATCCTCACCGCGGGCACGCAACACTGGCTCCGACCGCGAGGTTCCTCATGGCCCTTCCTGACCTGATCGCCCCATCCATCCTCTCCGCCGATTTCGCACGTCTGGGCGAAGAAGTCGACAACGTGCTGCGCGCCGGCGCGGACATCGTGCACTTCGACGTGATGGACAATCACTACGTGCCCAACCTGACGATCGGTCCGCTGGTCTGCGAGGCCCTGCGCAAGCACGGTGTGACCGCACCCATCGACGTGCATCTGATGGTCAAGCCGGTCGATCGTATCGTTCCCGATTTCGCCAAGGCCGGGGCCAGTTACATCACCTTCCACCCCGAGGCCTCCGATCACATCGACCGCACCCTGCAGTTGATCAAGGGCGAAGGCTGCAAGGCCGGGCTCGTCTTCAATCCCGCGACTCCCTTGTCCCACCTGGACTACGTGATGGACAAGATCGACATGATCCTCCTGATGTCGGTGAATCCCGGCTTCGGCGGCCAGGCGTTCATCCCGGCCACGCTCGACAAGCTGCGCGAGGCACGTCAGCGGATCAAGGACTCGGGTCGCGAGATCCGGCTCGAGATTGACGGTGGGGTGAAGGCCGATAACATCCGCGAGATCAAGGCCGCCGGCGCCGATACCTTTGTCGCCGGATCGGCGATTTTTGGCGCCGCCAGCGATACCGACCCGAACCATTACGACAGCATCGTGAAGAAGATGCGCGACGAACTGGCCAAGGCCTGATCCCCTGTCGTCCGCCATGATCCTACCGCGCCCCGGGATGATCCTGATCGACCTCGATGGGACGCTGGTCGACAGTGTCCCGGACCTGGCGTTCAGCGTCGATGCGATGATGGACGAGCTGGGGCTGCCCCGGCGCGGAGAACCCGCCGTGCGCAACTGGGTTGGCAACGGTGTCGAGCGCCTGGTACAGAGGGCTTTGGTCAATGACCTCGACGGCGAGGCCGACCCCGAGTTCTTCGAACGCGCCCTTCCGGTCTTCATGCGCATCTACCGCGAGAACACGTCGCAGCGGAGCCGACTTTATCCAGGGGTGCGCGAGGGGCTGGATCTGCTGCAGGCCGCCGGGTACCGGCTGGGCTGCGTCACCAACAAGGCCGAGCAGTTCACCCTGCCGCTGCTGCGTGACAAGGGGATCCTGCACCACTTCGCCCTGGTCGTCTCGGGTGACACGCTGGAACGCAAGAAGCCCGACCCTGCGCCGTTGCTGCATGCCGCCGCGGAACTCGGTGTCACGCCCGGCGAATCGCTGATGGTCGGCGATTCCCGCAGCGACGTGAAGGCGGCCCGGGCCGCCGGTTTCCGCATCGTCTGCATGAGCTACGGCTACAACCACGGCGCGGACATCCGCGACGAGGGTCCGGACGCCGTGCTCGACCGTCTCGATGAACTGCCCGGCCTGCTGCAGGCCGAGGTCGCATGAACCCACGCCGAACGGCCGGCGGTGACCGGGGTTGGGAAGCGTGCTGAAGACAACCTTCCCCGTGCTCTGGGCAAGCCCTCGACAGGCTCGGAATGAGCGGATTTTTGCGGCGATGATCCCCGTCGGCCGGTCCGCATGGTTCGGGCCGTGGTTTTTGGGGGGGCGGCCATGAGTCCCGATCAGTTCGACCGTCTCGTCGGCGAGGGCTACAACCGTATCCCGCTGGTACGGGAGGTGCTCGCCGATCTCGACACGCCGCTGTCGATCTTCCTGAAGCTGGGCAACCTGCCTTTCACCTACCTCTTCGAGTCGGTGCAGGGTGGCGAGAAATGGGGTCGCTACTCGTTCATCGGGCTGCCGGCGCGCACCCTCGTGCGCGTCCGCGGGCATCGCATCGAGGTCGAGACCGACGGCGTCGTTGTGGAGAGCCTGGATCACGACGACCCGTTGGCCTGGATCGAGGAATTCCAGGCGCGGTTCCGGGTGCCGGATCTGGGTGGGCTGCCGCGTTTCACCGGTGGCCTGGTCGGCTATTTCGGTTTCGAGACCGTGCAGTTGATCGAGCCGCGCCTGGCCGGGCAGGAAAAGCCCGACGCCCTTGGGCTGCCTGACATCCTGCTGATGGTCTCCGACGAGGTGGTGGTGTTCGACAACCTCGCCGGGCGGCTCTATCTGGTGGCGCATGCGGACGCCACGCGGCCGCAGGGGCAGGCCGAGGCCTCGCTGCGTCTGGACCGGCTCGAGACCCGCCTGCTCGAGCCGCTGGAGCGCCCCCACCCGCACCCCCGGCCGCACGCGGTGCCCGAATACTCCGCCGGCTGGCCCGGGACGGACTTCCGGGCCGCCGTGGCCCGCGCTCAGCAGTACATCGTCGATGGCGACGTGATGCAGGTGGTGCTCGCGCAACGCATGAGCGTTCCGTTCAGCGCGGCGCCGCTGGATCTCTACCGCGCCCTGCGCGGCCTGAACCCCTCGCCGTACATGTATTACATGGATCTGGGCGACCACCACGTGGTCGGGGCCTCGCCCGAGATCCTGGTGCGGCTGGAGGATGACCGCGTCACCGTCCGCCCGATCGCCGGAACCCGGCCCCGAGGCCGTAATCCGCAGGAGGACCAGGCCCTGGAAGCGGAACTGCTGGCGGATCCGAAGGAACGGGCCGAGCACCTGATGCTGATCGACCTCGGACGCAACGACGTCGGGCGCGTGAGCCGCACCGGGACCGTGCGGGTCACCGACACCATGGTCGTGGAACGGTACTCGCACGTGATGCACATCGTTTCCAATGTCGAGGGCGAACTGCAGCCCGGCCTCAGCGCCATGGACGTGCTGCGCGCGACCTTCCCGGCCGGCACGGTCAGCGGCGCCCCGAAAATCCGGGCGCTCGAGATCATCAACGAACTGGAACCGGTCAAGCGCGGCGTGTACGCTGGTGCCGTCGGGTATCTGTCCTGGTCCGGCAACATGGACACGGCCATTGCCATCCGCACCGCGGTGTTGCACGACAGTGTCCTGCACATCCAGGCCGGTGCCGGGGTCGTCTATGATTCCGTGCCGGAAAACGAGTGGCAGGAGACCCTGAACAAGGGCCGGGCCGTGGTCCGGGCGGCGGAGATGGCGATCGCCGGACTGGGTCCGCGGCGCGTCTGAGCGAAGACCCGGGGCTGGCGATATGCTGCGTCCAATCGTTGTTGCAGTGCTGCTGTTCCTGCTGCCGCTCCCCCTGGCCGGTCAGGTGATGTTGTTGATCCCCGGTTACCAGACCGAGGTGGCCCACCCCTTCCGCGAGGCGGGGGTCACGATTCCCCTGGCCGGGTCGGGCTGGGCGGACGGGGGGCAGATGCTGCCCTCGCTGCGCGGGGTGGAGTTCGACCGTTCCCCCGAAGCAACCCGCAAGCTCTTCTACACCCTGGTGATGCCCACCGAACGCCCGGTGTCGATGCAGGCCGAGTGGCTGAACCTGTACCTGGACGCGGTGGCGCGGCGCCACCCCGACGAGCCCGTGATCCTCGTGGCCCACTCCATTGCCGGTGTCGTCGCGCGCTATTCGCTGGTCACGCGCCGACGTCCCGAGGTGGAGGTGCTGATCACGATCGCCAGCCCGCATGTGGACAGCAGCATGATCCAGCTCGGTGATTTCTTCTGGCAGTCACCGCTGGGCACCTATACGCCCCTGCTGAGCCAGGCAGACCTGCAGCGGCTGCTGGAATTGTATTCCGGAATCAGTCCGAACCAACCGGGCAACGTGCTGCGCTGGCTGAGTCACCAGACCCACCCGGACATCCGGTATGTTGGGATCGTGCGTTTCAGCGATACCGTCGTGGATCCGGTGCTGCAGGATCTGAATCGGGTCGCCGACCTGCGCGGAAGGGCGGAGATGCTGCTGAGTCCTGGCGGCCACGCGCTGGAAGCGATGGACGGAACGCTGATCGCTGCGCTGTTCTCCGGACAGTTCCCGTCGCGATGACGTGAAAGTCGCCGCGTTACCCGCACTAAGACCCCAACATGGAATCGGGAGCTTGCTCCCGCTATGCGCAGCCGGGGATCACCCGGCTACCCAAGGCGTCGGCAAGCCGCCGCACTCCACAGGCGCTTCCGCTCTGATCCTTCAGGGTGCCCCGCTCCGAAGCTGCACTCCGGGGGCGCCGCACCCAACGGCTCAGGCGGCGCTGTCGAAGATGAAATGGTGACGCGGGCGGAATTGACGCACGTCCGGCTTGCCCATCACCTTCAGCACTTCCGGGTGGTTGGCAAACTGGTCCAGCGTGATGCCGGCCAGGAAGTCATGCAGCTGCTGGTCGAATTCCTGCCAGAGGACCTCGGTCAGCGGCGGTTCCTCCTCGACCTCATCCTGGTGTTGCTTCAGCCGGGTCAGGTTCATCGTGTCGCCGAGGGCGTCGATGATGTCGGCCACACTGATCCGCTCGGGGCGCCGGGCCAGACGATAGCCGCCTCCGGGACCACGGATGCCTTCGACGAGGCCGCCCTTGCGCAGCTTGGCGAACATCTGTTCCAGGTACGACATCGAGATACCCTGACGCTCGGAGATCCCGATCAGGGTGACGGGTCCACTGCGCTCGTGGATGGCGATGTCCATCATCGCGGTGATGGCGAAACGGCCTTTGGTGGATAGTTTCATGACGGACTCCTTGCAACTGTGCTGTGGATGCATTAAAGCAAAGCCTGAGCAAAATAGTCAAGAATAAGACCGATTTGATTGTGTGATCCCGGCTTCGGGCTTACGAATCGGTCGGCTGCCGAACCTTCCACGTGGCGGAATGGGTCGGGCCGAACCGGGGCTGCAGCCTCCGCGGCCGGTCCGGGTGCGGCCGCGGTGAGGCGGCGATCCGGTCCGGGCCGCAATGCCTCCCCACGGTCCCTACAGATCCTCGGGGCGCAGGCTTCCGAGATGCTGGAAGCGGCTCCCGCCGAGCGGTTCGAACACGGCGATTCCGCCCTCGTCGATGAACACGTTGGCGGCGGCGCGCAGGTTCAGGTTGTGGCCCACGATGACCGTGTTCAGCGAGGCATCGTCGGGCGGCGTCGCCAGTCGTTCCCGCAGCGAGGTCACCAGCCATTCGCGCCTGGCCTGATCGCGGACCGCCGGGAGATTGAAGAGGTCGTCGACCTGCTCGTACCGGCCGAATGCCAGTTCCGCGCTATCGCGGTTGCGGCAGAAAGCGCTGGTGAGCACGGTGCCCACCGGAATGCCGTGGCGCTCGAAGACCTCGCCCACGTCGCGCGACTGCTGCCGTCCCGCGCTGTTCAGGTTGCGCTGCGTCTCGCAACGGTTCATGTCGGACAGATTACTGTCGCGCTGGCTGTGGTCGGTCACGGCGTGTCGCCAGTAGATGACCAGGCCTCCGTCACGCATCTTTTCGATCAGGGCGGCGTTGTTGTCCGCCATCAAGGGTGCCGGCAACAGCAGCAGGGCAGTCAGCAATACGGCGGTGAAACGTGAGAACATAAGAAGGTCTCCCCAACGGTCGAGTGCTGCTCCCGGGCCGGGAACAGGAATGGATCAGCGCTCACTTCGGCTTTCCGACCACTTCAGTGGCAGAAGATTTCACCGTGTTGCCGACCGAAGGCGCTGTCTCCCGAACCGATGGTTCCAAGCACAAGGCTGCGACGCATGATCCTGATGATCGACAACTATGACTCCTTCACCTTCAACCTCGTCCAGTATTTGGGCGAGTTGGGAGCGGAGGTGGCGGTGCACCGCAACGATCAGATCGATGTCGAGGGCGTGCGCCGGTTGGCGCCAGACGGTATCGTGATCTCGCCGGGACCCTGCACGCCGAACGAGGCGGGAGTTTCGCTGGAAGTGATCCGTACCTTTGCCGGAGAGATTCCCCTGCTGGGTGTCTGCCTGGGGCACCAGGCGATCGGGCAGGCCTTCGGCGGGCGTGTGGTCCATGCCAAGGCCATCATGCACGGCAAGACTTCCATGGTCTTCCACGCTGGCCAGGGCGTCTTCGACGGGCTCGAAAACCCGTTTGAGGCCACCCGCTACCACTCGCTGGTGATCGAGCAGGACAGTCTTCCCGACTGCCTCGAAGTCACCGCTTGGACCCGCGACGGGACGGGCGGGCTGGACGAGATCATGGGCGTGCGCCACCGCAGCCTGCCGGTCGAGGGCGTGCAGTTCCATCCGGAATCCATCCTGACCCGGCAAGGTCACGATCTGCTGAACAACTTCCTGAAGCGTCTCCCGACCGCGGCGTGAACCCATTAGCATGGGTCGTCTGCCCGGGCAAGCGAGGGTAGACTGTCGCCCCTATTCTTCAATTCGACGCAGACAAGAGGTGCCGGGTGACGATACAGGAAGCGATCGCCGCGTTGATCGAGCGGCAGGATCTGGAACCGGAGGCCATGGTTTCGGTGATGCAGTCGGTGATGACCGGCCAGAACACGCCGGCTCAGATCGGGGCCCTGCTGGTCGCGCTGCGCATGAAGGGGGAGACCCCCGACGAGATCGTCGCGGCGGCCCGGGTGATGCGGGAATTGGCGACTCGGGTCGAGGTGGCCACCGAAGGCCTGGTGGATACCTGCGGCACCGGCGGCGATGCCTCCGGCACCTTCAATATCTCGACGGTTTCGGCCCTGGTCGCGGCGGCCGCCGGCGCACGCGTGGCCAAGCACGGCAACCGTTCGGTGTCGTCGCGATCGGGCAGCGCAGACGTGCTCGAGGCCCTGGGGGTGCGTCTCGGTATCGCGCCCGAGGGGGTCGCGACCTGCATCGACCGGCTCGGCGTCGGTTTTCTCTTTGCCCCCGCGCATCACGGCGCGATGCGGCACGCCATCGGCCCGCGCCGGGAACTCGGTATCCGCACCATCTTCAACGTGCTCGGGCCGCTGACCAACCCGGCCGGGGCGCCGAACCAGGTGCTCGGGGTTTTCGCGGCACAGTGGGTGCGGCCTCTCGCCGAGGCTCTGGAGAAGCTCGGCAGCCGCCATGTCCTGGTGGTCCATGCCGAGGATGGTCTCGACGAGATCAGCATCTCTGCCCCGACCCGTGTCGCCGAGCTGCGCGACGGCGCGATCCGCGAGTACACCCTGACTCCGGAGGACATGGGCCTGAGGCGTGCCCCGCTCGAAAGCATCCGGGTCGACGGCATCGAGGCGTCTGCGGCCGTGATCCGCTCGGTGCTCGCCGCCGAGCCCGGATCGGCCCGCGACATCGTGCTGTTGAACGCCGGTGCGGCGCTCTACGTCAGCGGTCGCGCCTCCAGCCTCGCCGAGGGTGTTGCCGAGGCGGGCCGGGCCATCGACAGCGGCGCGGCCGGGGAGCGCCTGCAGCAGCTGGCCGAACTCACCGCCGCGCTGCCCGAATGGAAGCCATGAGCGGCCCTGGGGAAGGGGCCGTCCCGGACGTCCTGCAACGCATCCTGACGCGCAAGCGCGAGGAGATCCTGGCGCGGGTCGAAGCCCTGTCGCTGGCCGACCTGTCGGCCCTGGCGGCGGTGGCGGAGCCCCCGCGCGGCTTCCGTGCGGCCCTGCGCGAGCGCATCGACGCCGGCCGGCCGGCCGTGATTGCCGAAATCAAGAAAGCCAGCCCCAGCAAGGGACTCCTGCGCGACGACTTCGACCCGGCAGGCATCGCGCGCAGCTATGCAGAGCACGGTGCGACCTGCCTGTCGGTGCTAACCGACGTCGACTTCTTCCAGGGGGCCGACGCCTACCTGCAGCAGGCCCGTGCCGCGTGCGCGTTACCGGTGCTGCGCAAGGATTTCGTGATCAACCCCTATCAGGTCGTGGAGGCCCGGGCGCTGGGCGCAGACTGTGTTTTGCTGATCGTTTCCGCGCTGGACGAAACCCGTCTGGGTGATTTGTACCGGCTTGCGCATGAGCTTGGAATGGATGCGCTGGTGGAGGTTCATGACCGGGCGGAGCTCGAATGCGCGCTGCGCCTGGGGGCGGATCTGGTGGGGATCAACAACCGGAACCTGCGAAGCTTCGAGACGCGGCTGGAGACGACCCTCGAACTGCGCGCTTCAGTGCCACCGGAGGTGTTGCTGGTGACCGAGAGCGGGATCCAGACGGCGAGCGACGTGGCACGCATGCGCGCGACCGACATCCACGCTTTCCTGGTCGGCGAGACCTTCATGCGCGCCGCCGATCCCGGCGCCGCCCTGGAGCGGCTGTTCGGCTGAAGGCCGGCGTAATTCTTTCCGCGGCCCGTTGGATCGGGTCGCCGACACGAGGAGCAGGAACCGATGCGGGTACGGGTGAAATGGCTGGACGGCATGGCCTTCGTGGGCGAGACGGGGACCGGGCACGCGGTGGTGATGGATGGTGCTCCGGAATTCGGCGGGCGCAACCTCGGGGCGCGGCCGATGGAGATGCTGCTGCTGGGACTCGGGGGCTGTACCAGCTTCGATGTGATCGCGATTCTGAAGAAGGCGCGGCAGCCGGTGCTGGATTGCGAGGTCATCGTCGAGGCCCAGCGCTCGGAGAAGGTGCCCAAGGTCTTTACCGAGATCGCGGTGCATTTCCGCGTCTACGGTGACGGGCTGTCGGAGAAGCACGTGGCCCGTGCGGTGGAGCTGTCGGCCACCCGCTACTGCTCTGCGTCCATCATGCTGGGAGCCTCAGCGAAAATCTCGCACGACTTCACCATCATCGAGGGTCCGGCCCCCCGGCAGGAGGGTCCGACCCCTGCCGAAGCCTGAATCGTTGACACACTGAACGAGGGGTCTAAAATTCGCCGCTCTTTGGTTGGGGCTGGAGGAACAGGCCATGCTGGCTCGCCACGACAAGCGCATCAAGCTCCACGGGTTTAACAACCTGACCAAGAGCCTGAGTTTCAATATCTACGATATCTGCTACGCCGCGGGGCACCGGCACCGTGACGAGTACATTGCGTATATCGACGAGGCGTACAACGCCGCGCGCCTGACGCAGATCCTGACCGACGTGGCCCAGCTGATTGGGGCAAACGTCCTGGATATCTCGCGCCAGGATTACGACCCGCAGGGGGCTTCGGTGACCATGCTGATCTCCGAGGAACCGGTGGCCACCGAGAAGATCGGCTTCACCGAGGGGCCGGGACCCTTGCCCGAAACCGTGCTCGCGCACCTGGACAAGAGCCACATCACGGTCCACACCTACCCCGAATCCCATCCCGAAGGCGGCATCGCCACTTTCCGTGCCGACATCGATGTCTCCACCTGTGGGCGCATCTCGCCACTGCGGGCCCTGAACTACCTGATCCACAGCTTCGAGTCCGACATCGTGATCATGGACTACCGGGTGCGCGGGTTCACGCGCGACATCCGCGGCAAGAAGCATTTCATCGACCACAAGATCAATTCCATCCAGGACTTCCTGTCGCGCGACACCAAGGACAAGTACCAGATGGTCGACGTGAACGTGTACCAGGAATACCTGTTCCACACCAAGATGGTGCTGAAGGAATTCGACCTGGACAACTACATGTTTGGCCTGGGCAAGGAAGATTACCCGGCGCGAGAGGCGTCGCGCATTTCCAAGCTGCTGAAGCGCGAGATGATGGAGATCTTCTACGGCAAGAACATGAGCCGCGCTACCTGAAGAGCGACGGTTGGGGGCCGGGCCCGGGCCGCCCAACGGGCGAAGGACATCAAATCCAGTAGGCGGTCCGCGTCATCATCCCGGCAACGACCGGCATCAGCAGCCTGCGGATGGGCCAGGGCACCGGTTGTCCGCCCAGTTCCATCGCCGCCGCGCCGTGCTCGACTTCCTCCAGCTTCATCTGCAGCAGGATCGCCGCCGACACGTTGTCTTCCGGCGGCAGTCGCTGGAGGTGCTCGTCAAGGTGCTGTTCGACCTGGCGTTCGGTCTCGTCGACGAAACCGAGGCTGTAGCGGTCGCCGGCGAGGCCCGCCGCCGCACCCATGGCCAGTGAGCCGAGATACCACAGTGGATTCAGCAGGCTGGTCTGCGTGCCCATCTCCTGCGCCCGCTCGGCACACCAGTGCAGGTGGTCCCCTTCCTCGCGCGCAGACTGGTCTAGCCGTGCCCGCACCTCGGGCCGGCGGGACGTGAGCATCTGGCCCTGGTAAAGCCCCTGGGCGGCAATCTCTCCGGCATGGTTGACGCGCATCAGTCGTCCGACCACGCGGCGCTCGTCGGGCTCCAGGAAGGGCTCCGGGAGCCCCTGCCCCGGAGACGGGCGCCCCGTGGCCCGGGCATGGCCGGAGAACACCTTTACGAAGGCATCCGCCTGGCTCAACAGTTCATCGACAAAAGAAAGATTGCGCATCACCAGATGCTAGGCCAGCCAAGCCCCTCCTTACAAGCCCCGTAGGAGCGGCCTCTGGCCGCGATCAACGGCTGTCGGTTACCCGCAACAAGGGCATCGCGACCGGAGGTCGCTCCTACGGGTCGGGGGAGGCCAGGCGTTCGCGCAGGAACTGGGCCGGGGAGACGATCCGGGTTCCGATCGTGCCACCCTGCTGCAGGGCGCGCAGATGCACGCTGCAGCCGACGTTCGGGCTGACGATGACGTCGGGCTCCGCGGCCTCCAGTGCCGAGAGGGTCGCCCGGCCGAGCGGGTCGGCCATCGCGGGCTGGGTCAGCATGGCGGTACCGGCCGCACCGCAGCAGTTCTGGGGTGGGATGAGGGCGGCCAGGTCGACCCCGGGCAGGCGTTCGAACAGGCGCCGGATGCCGTCGCTCTCGCGGGTCACGTTGCGCAGGGTGCAGGGCAGATGCAGCGCCACGCGCACCGGGTCAGACCGCCAGCGGAAATCCTCGACCGGCAGCTGCGCGAGAAAGCCGGTCAGGCTGGTCACCCGTTTGCGCCAGGCTTCCCCGGGGTATTCACGCAGCTGCGCCTCGCAGCCGCTGTCCAGCACCAGGATGGGTCGCTCGCCGCCGAAGGCGTTCTCGTTTTTCCGTCGCAACGCGGCTGCGGCGTCGGTGCGGCCGAGGTGCTGGTCGATGGCGCCACAGCAGACCTGACCCGGCGGGAGTCCGGCCCGGATACCGAGTGCGTGCAGCAGCTCCAGCGCGGCGGCGCTGTCTGGCCCGGTGAAGAAGGCGTCCATGCAGCCGGCGAAGAGCCAGACGTCCGCCTTGGACGCATCCGCCAGGGGCGCCAGGCGGGGCATCCTGACCAGCGAGGGACCGGTGTGGCGCAGCATGCGCCCGAGCCGGCTCGATGCCGGGAACAGGCGCCGCAGGCGGATGCCGTGTGCGGCGCGCGCGGCCAGGGCGGCCACGCGGCGCAAAGGCCGCCGTCGCAGCGCCAGGCGTCGCCAGGGACTGAACAGGCGCTCCGGTAGCATTCGCCAGGTGCCGCCCGGGTGTTCCCGGAGGATGCGCCGGCTGGTGTCCATCAGTTCACCGAAGCGCACGCCCGCCGGGCAGACCGCTTCGCAGGACCGGCAACCAAGGCAGCCCTGGAGATGCCCGCGCAGCCGCTCGTTGTCCGGTTCCAGGCGTCCCTGCGCCAACCCCTGCATCAGGGTGATGCGGCCGCGCGGCGAATCACCCTCCATCCGCTGCATCGTGTAGGTCGGGCAGTGAGGGAGGCACATGCCGCACAGTACGCAGCGGTCCGCCCCGGCGAGATCCGCGGCAAACCCGGGCAGGCTTGCCGGCGGAGTAGTCGGTGCAGGGGGTGCATCGTGGTCGTGGTCTGTGCTCATCGGGGAGGCGACGGTGGACGACTGGTTCAGCATACCAGCAGCCCGCAGGTCCCGGGCGTTGACAGGCCGGCGATGGGGGTTGCGGGGGGCGGGCGCCTGACGGTTTCCCCACCGTCCATCCCGTTGCCTGTTGCGCCCCCGGGTGTGGCGCTATCATGGCAATGAACTGCGGGAGGCGGCATGGCCTATTACGAGCGACACATTTTCTTCTGTACCAACCTCCGTGAGGACGGCAACTGCTGCGAGGATCACGGCGCTACCGAGATGCGCGCCTATGCCAAGCAGCGCGCCAAGGACATGGGGATCCACGGAAAGGGTCAGGTTCGAGTCAATACCGCGGGCTGCCTGGATCGCTGCAACGAGGGCCCGGTGGCCGTTGTGTACCCTGAGGGCGTCTGGTACACCTACCAGGACGAGCGCGATATCGACGAGATCCTGGAGGAGCATCTGCAGAACGGACGGGTGGTCGAGCGCCTGCAGATCTAGTGGTCCCAAGGCTTCCAACTGGGCTTCCGGCTTGACAATGGCGGGCCGGGAATCGAGAATTCGCAGCCCGTGTGGCTACGTAGCTCAGCTGGTTAGAGCACATCACTCATAATGATGGGGTCCCCTGTTCGAATCAGGGCGTAGCCACCACCTTCTTACCTGCCGTGATCCCCTGCGATGAAACGATACGGTATCCGCATCACGCTGGCGGAAGAGAGCACCATGCGAGCGCCGCACCTGCTGGGGCCAGACTGGGAATATTTCCGCTGGTACGACAGCGAGGCCGCCCGCGAGCGCGCCCTGGCCGACATGGCCCGCGAACTGCGCAATTACCGCCGCGGCGATCGGCTCGATCAGGTGCTGGAGCGCGTCGAGCGCGACGACTGATCCCGGACGCGCTACCCGTGCGCCCGATGGCCGATCTCCAGTTCCCGCGACAGGTCCATCGGCTCCATCAGGTAACACAAGCAATCCTGCGCGATCACCCGCGTGTCCAGCGTCAGCATGGACGGCATCATCGGGCGACGCAGGCGGATGTCCCGTCCCTCCTCCTCCAGGTACTGCGTGGTCACGTCGCGCCCGTCCTCGCTGGTCGCCACGAGGGGTGCCATCCCGGAGCGCGCCTGCCGGATCAACCGTGACCCTGCGGGCAGGATCCGGAAGTTCATGCGATCGAGATCGGGTTCCAGCACCACGTCGGCCTCGGCCTCTGTGCCGACGCGCAGCCCGGGGCGAACGCGTACCTGTGCGACGGTGTGGAAGACGTTCATGGAACGGGGGTCCGGGGGATGGTCCGGGAACCGGCTGAGGTGCAGCACGGCGTCGATGAATTCCGTCGCGTGGCGGATCCCGGTCTCGTCGTTGGGATGCCCGCACTCCAGCGTGACCGCGGGTGCCAGCGCCGACAGGGCCATGGACGCCACCCCGCGGGGGCGGGTGAAGTAGACCACCGTGCGCCCGAACAGGCCCGCCAGGTTCAGAAACGCGTCGTCCAGGTAGTTGACGCAGGCATAGTGGGGATTGCGTCCGGTGTTGTTGTGCAGATCGATGGCCGCGAACAGGCCGTCCTCGCGCAGGCGCCCGATGATCTGTTCGAACATGTGCGACTCGGGCGATCCGGGCTGTTCGGTCCCGGGCCAGATTCGGTTGAAGTCCGGCTGGTCGTCCAGGTGCCGCTGTCCCAGTGCGGCCGCATGCACGTTGCCCACCACCAGCGTCAGCGCGCGTGGCAGTTCCCGACCGGCGTACTGGTGCAGCAGCCGCTGCACCGCCTGCAGGCCCACCGGCTCATTGCCATGCAGCATCAGCACCACCGCGACCGCCGGTTGACGCCTGCCCGGCAGGCGGATGATGGCTGACCGCGGAAGGTGCCGGTGCAGGTCCTCCGGTGCACTGGCGAGAAAGCCGTCGGGCAGTTCCGCGTATTCGTCGAACGGCACGTGATCCATTACAGACTCCAGGTGTGGACCGGACGCCCGGTGCGCTGCCAGGCGAAGTAGGCCCGGGTCAGGGCCGCCATGTCGCGGCCGTGGCGCTCGACCCACTGCTGCTGCCAGACGCTCCCCGTCTGTCCGGATTGCACCCGGGCGGCCACGATGCCGAGCAGGTGGTCACGCTCGCTGGCGTCGATGCCCAGGCGGTCCAGCCCATCGGCTGCGTGCGGCAGCAGCACCTGCCGGATCAGCTGGCGTGCCGGCAGCGGGGGCTTGTCGTCCCAGCGCAGCCGGCTCTTCAGACCGTAGCGCGCCGCCGCGTAGAAATTGTCGCGGGCGTTGGCGAACGGGAGCGCTCCGGCCCCGTTGCCCGGGGCTGCGACCAGGTGTTCGATCAGCCCCAGCAGGAACGCCGTGTTGGCCAGCATGTCCTCCAGTGTCGGCCCGGCGGGAAGGCTGCGGTGTTCGATGCGCAGATTGTAACCGCCGTCGGCGTCGATGCCGAGGATCGGCCGGTTCCAACGCCAGATGGTGCCGTTGTGCAGGCGCAGGTGCGGCAGGCTGGAGTCATTCTCCGGGAGTTGACTGGGCAACAGGATCGGAAAGTGCTCCCTGTTCTCGATGAAGGCCTCGGCGATACTCTCGCGCAGGTAGCCGCTGCCGAAGGTCACGCGCCGCACCGGACCGCGCGCCGAGTCGCCGAAACCACCCACCTCGACCGCCTGCTCGAACAGGGGGATGCGCGATTCCTCCCACAGCAGTCGGCCGAACAGGAACGGTGTGTTCCCGCAGGCTGCGAGCACCGGTCCGGAGGCTGCCAAAGCGGCGTTGTAGACGCGGTGGGCGACGGTCGGTTGCGTTTCGAGATGAATCTGAAAGGAGGTCGCCGCGGCCTCCAGCATCACGTCGCTGTGCACGTGGCTCAGGTATTCCTGGCCCTCGATCTCCAGGCGCAGCGGGCGCTGGGCGCGGCGTTCGAGCACCGCACTGTTCAGCGCGCGATAGCGTGTGCGCCGGGACATGTGGTGCAGGCCGAGGTGCTGGGGCATCAGCGTCGGCAGGGAGCCCGCCATCAGGATGTCGCCGCCCAGTTGCTGCGCCACGCGCCGCGCCTCGCGCAGGGTCTCCGACATCTCGGACAGGATCATGCAGAAACAGTCCGGCCCGGTACGGAAGACGCTGGAGTTGATCTCGACATTGAACTGGGCCAGTTCCAGGGTGGCCATCGGGCTGTCGAAGCGTTCCAGGAAGGCCTCGTTCTCGGCGAGGGGGGCGCAGTCGGCGTCGATCAGCCAGGCCTCGATCTCGAATCCGAGCCGAGGTTGCTGTGTCCCCGGATCCTCCCGGCTGCGGAGCCAGTGCCCCAGGCGTTCGGTTTCCCGGTCGAGGTTGCCGGCGAAGCGATGGAAGTCGTCCGGGGTGAAGCGTTCCTCGCTGATGTCTTCGCCCATGACCTCAGTCCTCGTCCGTATCGTCGCTGTAGAGGCTCTCCAGCAGGTCTGCCCAGATCTGCTCATGGGTCTCGATGAAGGCCAGGAGTTGCTGTCGGAACGCAAGGTAGCGGGCCTCGAAGCGCGGGAAATCGCTGCCCTCCGCGACGAGCTTGGCGGCGCGGTCCGCCTGCAGCAGGCTGTCGCGCAGGTTCAGGCTTGCCGCCATCGCGCCCTTGACCCGTTCGCGCTCATGCGGAATCCAGCGTCGGTCCGAGAGCAGCGAGCGCAGGTTCTCCCCCACCTCCAGCACCCGCTTGCGCAGCCGCGGCAGGGCGCCGATGGTCCCGCTTTTCAGGTCGTCCCAGACGACCGCGACAATCAGCTCCGACCAGTTCTCGCGCAGGCCTGACACGGTCTCCGGGTCGAAGGCGAAAGATTTTTCGAGCTGTTTCGGGTCAAATGGCATGGCGCTTCCGAGGGTTGTAGGAACAATGTGCTGGAATACGGCCTTCATGGCTAGCGTCTAACAGCGAACAAGAACAAGCAAGGCCGCTACGACGGTCGGGTGAGGAGAAAACTGATGGCAACGTGGCTCGCACAGCGACGTTTGCGGCAGCAGGTATGCGACATGCGTCCGCAGCTCTACCGGACCGCTTTTGCCTGGTGCCACGACGCCGCTCTGGCCGATGACCTGGTCCAGGAAGCGATGATGAAGGCATTGACACGTCTGAAGACCCTGCAGGATGAGGCCGCGCTGAAGGCCTGGGTCTTTCGGATCATGACCAACTGTTACCGCGACTGGGGTCGGCGGCAGAAGGATACCGTGGACGTGGATTCCATGGATCTTCCCTGCGATGACTGCCCCGAAATCCAGACCGACCGCAATCGTGTCGTGCAGGACGTTCGTCGGGCGATGGCCCAGTTGAGCGACGATCATCGCCAGGTGGTGGCACTGGTGGATCTCGAGGGCTTCGCCTACGCGGAGGTCTCCGAGGTGCTGGAGGTTCCGATCGGGACCGTGATGAGCCGCCTGAGCCGGGCGCGCGCGCAGTTGCGCAAGCTGCTGCTGGAGCAGGCTGCCCCGGAGTCGCCGACGCTGCGGCTGGTGAGAACGCATCGTGAGTGATCCGCGGCCCAGCGACGAGATCCTGAATGCGTTCGTGGATGGGGAATTTTCGTCCGAAGACCGCCTGTTGACGCTCAAATCCATCGCGGCCAGCGAGAATCTCAGCCGCGAGGTCTGTGACATGTACCAGCTCAAGGAGCTGGTGAACATGGCCTACAGCCAGGGCTCCATCCCCGATCCCAACCGGCGCTCCACGCGCAAGGGGAGGCGGCTGGGCGGCGGATTGGTGGCCATTGCCGCGAGCGTGGTCGCGCTGGCACTGGGCACGGTGGCCGTGCTCGAGGTGACCCGCGAGCAATCGGTGGATCTGCAGCAGGTTGCGCTGGTGCCCCAGGAGCGGGATCCGGCAGCGGGCGGGGAAATCGGGCCGGTCACGGACGTTCGACGGGTGCTGTTTCACGTGACCGACGTGGATCTGCGCGACGCCGAGGCCCTCTTCGATGATATCGAACACATGTTCGAGACGGCCTGGCTCAACGACGAGCAACTCGAGGTGCAGATGGTGCTGCACGGAACCGGGATGGATCTGGTACGCGCCGACCTGGCGCCCTTCCCCAACCGCATCCGGGATCTGGTACACACCTACGACGGCCTGCGTGTCACCGCCTGCGCGCAATCGCGCGCACGCCACGAGCGCGAGGAGGGGCGCCCCGTCCCATTGCTGCCCTGGGTCGAGGAGGTCGAATCGGGTGTGCGCGAGGCCGCACAGAAACAGCAGGAGGGCTGGACGTATATCCGGGTGTGACGGGGCGTTGTCCATTCGGGCAGTACACAGGCGCGGTGCGCGTCCGTGATCACCAGGCGGACACCGCCGTTCATCGAGATGGAGAGAGAGGCAATGCACAAGAAATCCATTCATTTACTGCTGCTGGTTCTGGTGATGGTCGTCTCCGGCATGGCCGTTGCCGCGACGCCTGAGGACAAGACGCGGGTGGTCTACCACGTGAACCAGGGGGACCCCGGTCTGCACATGGCGGCGCTGCGCAACGTGCAGAATCACATCAATGCCGTTGGCGCCGATAACATGGACATCAAGCTGGTGATGCACGGGGGCGGCATCAACCTGCTGCTGGGCGCCAACGAGAACCCCGATATCCAGTCCGCGGTCGACAGCCTGAAGCTGCAGGGCGTGGACTTCCAGGTTTGCCAAAATACACTCACTTCCCGCCAGCTGCCGATGGAAGCGCTGTACGACACGACCGAGGCGGACATCGTCCTCAGCGGTGTCGCGCAACTGTCCATCCTGCAGCGCGAGGGCTACACCTACATCAAGCCCTGACCCGCTTCTCCCCCGACCCTCCTAGCGAGGGCGCTCTTCGGAGCCTTCAACCCGGTCCTGCCGGGTTTCTTTTTTGGTCCAGCAGGCGCAAGCGTTCGGGGGTTCCGATGTCGATCCAGCCATCCCGGTGGATCTCGCCGGTGACCTGTCCGGCGGTGATGGCGTCGCGCAGCAGCGGCGCCAGCGCCCGGCGGCCGCGGGGAAGGTCGGCGAACAGGCCGGGGCGGTACCAGCCGATGCCGGCGAAGGTATGGCGGGGGCCTCCGGAGAGGCTCACCCGGCCCTCCTGCAGCGTGAAATCGCCCTGTGGATGATGCTCGGGGTTTGCCACCAGCACCAGGTGCGCCAGCGCATCCGGGGCGAGGACGGGGGGCCGCAACGGGTGATCGCACCAGAGGTCGGCGTTGGTCACCAGAAAGGTGCCGGACCCAAGCAGATCCAGCGCTTCGCGGATGCCTCCGGCGGTCTCCAGTGCGCCCGGCGGCTCCCGCGAGTAGCGGATGCGAACGCCGAGACCGCCGCCGTCACCGAGGCGTGCCTCGATCCGTTCCCCTAGGTGCCCCAGGTTGATCACCAGATCCCGGTAACCGGCCTCGCGCAGGCGCCGGATGGTGTGCTCGATCAGGGGGGTGCCGCCGACAGTCAGCAGCGGCTTCGGTGTGTGGTCGGTGAGCGGGCGCATCCTTTCGCCGCGCCCGGCGGCGAGGATCATCGCGTGCACGGTCGCCCGTCCCTGCGGAAATGCCGACGGAACCAGGTTGCGACCGGCTCCAGTTCCGGCTGCTTCAGGCTGCGTTCCAGCAGGCGCCAAAGCCGCGGCTGGTGGACCTGGTAGCCGGGCTTGTGATCGCGCCGGGCCAGCCGGGTGAAGATACCAATGATCTTGACCGTGCGCTGCGCACCCAGAACCCGGTAATGATGCAGGAAGTCTGCAGCCGGCCAGCGGCCTGCGGCCAGCGTCGTCTCCAGGTTCTCCGTGACAACGTCGGGCGAGACATCGCGCCGCGCATCCTCCAGCAGGGACACCAGGTCATAGGCGGGGCTGCCGAGCACGGCATCCTGAAAATCGAGCAGGCCACAGGCTCCGGTTCCCCCGTCTGCCGGCAGCAGCATCAGGTTGTCGACGTGAAAGTCGCGTAGGACCAGGGTCCCGGGCAGGTCGGGCAGCGCATCGAGCACCCCCCGCCACGCCTGCTCGAAGGCGTCCTCGACCATCCGAGGCACGGCGGTACCCTGAACCTCGGGCCAGTACCATTCGAGGAACAGGCGGGCCTCTTGCAGCAGCAGGCCCGTGTCGTAGCGGGGCAGGGCCTCCGCCTCGGGAAGTCCTGCGGCACCGCGCTCGTGCCAGCGCGCCTGCAGTGTAAGCAGGGTCGCGGTGGCGAGCCGGTACAGTTCCGGTTCCGGTACGCCGTCCGCGAGGGCGCGGGTGAAAGTCCGGTCGCCGAGATCCTCGAGCAGGATGAAGCCCTGATCCGGGTCGTTGGCCAGGATCCTGGGCGCGCGCAGACCCATCGTGTGCAGCAATCCCCCCACCCGCAGGAACGGCGCAGTGTCTTCGCGCTCCGGCGGGGCATCCATGATCACGTGGCTGATCCCGCCCCGTTGACTGCGAAAGTAGCGCCGGAAGCTGGCATCGCTGCCCATCGGCTGCGCCGGGGTGAAGTCCGGGTCGACGTTCCGCAGCCATCGGTTCAGGGCCAGTGCCCGCGGGTCCGCCGCGGCTGGCATTGCGGATTTGCTCATTCGGTCAACGCCGTCGGTCGGGTTCCCGGCACGCGTCGGACCGTGGTCTCCAGCCGGCCGTCCGGATACAGCCGCAGGATCCGGTAGCCGGCTTCGGCCGGGTCCAGCGCGAACAGCAGCGATCCCGGCAGGAACTGCACCAGGGTGGACGGGCAGCCGAGCAGGCGAATCGAGCCGTGCATCCGGTCGAAGGCCTGGTGGATGTGACCGAAGATACAGGCGCGTACCCGCGGATGCTGCTCGAGCAGGGCCAGCAGCTCCTCGCCGTTGCTCAGGCCGATACGGTCCAGCCACGCGCTGCCCACGGGCACCACGGGGTGATGTACGGCCACCAGCACCCAGTGTTCGGGATGCCTGCGGATCGCGTCCTCGACGCGCTGCAACTCCGTTGTGGAGGCCAGCCCCCCGGCATGCCCGGCCCAGGAGGAATCGATGCCGATGATCAGCCAGTTGCCCAGTACCCGCTCGCCGTCGAAGCCATGCCCGGCGTCGATGAAGCTGCGGCGGGCGATGCCGTGATCATCGTGGTTGCCGGCCAGTGCAACGATCGGGGCCGGCAGGACGGACAGGTGCTCGATGAGGCGTTCATATACCGGCTTCTCCGGATCCTCGGCCAGATCCCCGGTGACCAGCACCAGGTCCGGCGCATCGTGGTGTCGTGCGAGGTCTTCGAGAACCGCAGCCAGTTGCGCATCGCTGTCCGGGTAACCGGAACGGATCGGACCGGGCGTGCGGCCCAGGTGCGTGTCCGTGATCTGGATGACGGTGATGTCACTCTGCTTCGTCGCCACGTGGTCCCCCGATCTTGCTTCTCATGGTGCGGCGCGAGCGTCCGCGCGCAGTAAGGTAACGCCTTGGACTATACTGGTCGAATTGCAGGAACAATGACTACCGCTTCCCGTCCCGGCGATCCGGTCGGGGCGCGTCGAGTGAAAGGACGTAGGCATGGACACAGCATCACAGGAATACCGACCCTCGGCCGACGAGCCGTACATGAACCCGCGCCAGCTCGACTATTTCCGGCGCAAGCTGGAGGTCTGGCGGGACGAGTTGATCGACGAATCCGAGCAGACGCTGGAACACCTGCGCACCGAGAACTGGCAGGAGCCGGATCCGAATGATCGGGCCACCCACGAGTCCGAGGCCAGCCTCGAACTGCGCACGCGGGACCGCTACCGCAAGCTGATCGGCAAGATCGACGCCGCGATCCGCAGGATCGAGCGCGGCGAATACGGCTATTGCGAGGAGACCGGTGAGCCCATCGGGCTGGCCCGGCTGGAGGCACGCCCCATCGCTACCCTGAGCGTCGAGGCCCAGGAGGCCCACGAGCGGGACGAGCATCGCCGGGCCGATTGACGGGCCATGCGCCTGATTCTGCTGCTCGCGGCCCTGCTGATCGTCGGCCTGCTGCTGTACCGGCAGATCGGCGGGATCCCGGATCGCTCGATCGACGTCCCGGCAGCCGGGTCCGGGCCTGAAGTGCCGCGCGTGCCGCAGCGGCCGCAGGATCTGCCCGTGTTCGAGGAACAGATGCAGCAGTTCATGCAGGATACGGGCGAGCAGCGGCGGCGTCAGCTGGAGGCGCTGGAGCGGTAGTCTTCCGACGCTCGGCTGCCGCGGATGCGCCGTCGTCGCAGCATCCGGAGGATCCAGTAGATCGCGGTGGCTGCGAGCAGGTGTTTCAGGGTATGGCCGCTGAGCCATCCCGCGGTCAGCGCGTGGATGGCGTGGTCGTGGTTCTGTGCCGCGAGCGCGAGCAGGTACCAGCCCGCGGCCATGATGAAATCCCCGCCGCGGGTATAGGGGCTGCGGTACAGCAGGATCAGCAGCGTGCCGACGGTCAGCGGCAGCGCCTGCGTCAACAGATACAAGCGCAGGTCGCCGGCGCCCTGGAGTTCGGTGAGCAGCCAGTGCGTGGTCCCGGCCATGCCCAGCAAAATCAGAATTGGCAGCGCGATCAGCCCCGCACGATGATGCGTGCGCTCGCCGATAATGGCTGCGAAGAGGGACATGAAGGCCAGGCTCATTGCCAACCGGTCCCAGTACAGGCGCTGGTGGGTCGGTTCCCAGTGGTAGTAGGCCGAGCCGACGCCGACCAGCACGATCGCGGTGAACGCGCACAGGTAGGGCCAGGCTTCGACGGGGTGTACGAAATCCCGGCGCCGCTGCTTCCGGTTGCGGAGAAACCAGGTCAGGCCCAGGAGTCCCACTAGCACGAAGGCGAGGTTCGACAGCACGTCACCGAAGTGCGGGATGCCCAGCAGGGTCCGCGTTTCGGCGAAGGCGTGGTAGGCCTCGGGCTGGGGCAGGGGTGGCAGCGAGGCGGTGAACACGGCCATTGCCGTCAGGACCAGGGCCACGAGGGCCGCGCGCCAGTGCGTCGTCATCGGGCAATGATACGTGCAAGCGTGCCGGCGGAGCGCCTTCGCTCCTGCGAAGCAGCGCGGGCCCGTAGGAGCGACCTCCGGTCGCGAACGTGCTCGCCCGTGGGTTCGCCCAGGCACGATGCGCCTGGAGGTCGCTGCCCCGGTACCATTGGTGTGACACGGGATCAGGAGGTGTCCACATGGCTGGCTGGCAGTTCTGGATCGATCGCGGCGGCACCTTTACCGATGTCGTGGCACGCGCGCCTGACGGCGGCCTGGTCACGCGCAAGCTGCTGTCGGAAAACCCCGAGGCCTATACCGATGCCGCCGTGCAGGGAATCCGCGACGTTCTCGGGCTGGATCCCGGGGAGGCGATCCCGCCGGACGCGATCGAAGTGGTGAAAATGGGCACCACGGTCGCGACCAATGCGCTGCTCGAGCGCAAGGGCGAACCCACGCTGCTGGTGATCACGCGGGGGTTCGGCGACGCCCTGCGGATCGGTTACCAGGCGCGCCCCGAGATTTTCGCCCGGCAGATCGTGCTTCCGGAGTTGCTGTATGCACGGGTCGAGGAGGTCGACGAGCGCGTCGGGGCCGATGGCACCGTGCTGGTGCCGGTGGACCTGGACTCGCTGCGGCCGCGGCTGGAACAGGCCCTGGCGGGGGGGCTTCGGGCCGTCGCGATCATCTGCATGCACGGCTACCGCTTTCCGGCCCATGAACGGGCGATCGCCGAAGTGGCGCGCGGCCTGGGTTTCGCGCAGGTTTCGGTCAGCCACGAGACCAGTCCGCTGATCAAGCTCGTCGGCCGTGGCGACACCACGACCGTCGACGCCTACCTGTCGCCGATCCTGCGCCGTTACGTGGACCGCGTCTCCACGGCGCTGGGGCCGGTGCGCCTGCAGTTCATGCAGTCCAACGGCGGCCTCACCGATGCCAGGCTGTTCCAGGGCAAGGACGCGATCCTGTCCGGTCCGGCCGGTGGCATCGTCGGCGCGCGCGAGGTGGCGCGCCGCGCCGGGTTCGACCGGATCATCACCTTCGATATGGGCGGCACCTCTACCGACGTGGCCCATTACGCCGGGGAACTCGAGCGGGTCTACGAGACCCAGGTCGCCGGGGTGCGCTTGCGGGCACCGATGCTGGACATCCACACCGTCGCCGCCGGGGGCGGCTCGATCTGCTGGTTCGACGGGCTGCGTCTGCGCGTCGGCCCGGAATCCGCGGGTGCGAATCCCGGGCCGGCGTGCTATCGGCGTGGCGGGCCACTCACCGTGACCGACTGCAACCTGTTACTCGGGCGCCTGCAGCCCGACTTCTTCCCGGCAGTCTTCGGCCCGGCTCAGGACCAGCCGCTGGACCGCGACCGTGTGCAGGTGCTGTTCGACGAACTCGCGCAGGCGATGGTCGCGGCCGATGCGCCCCGGCGCACGCCGGAGCAACTGGCCGAGAGCTTTCTGAGCGTCGCGGTGCAACACATGGCCCAGGCGATCAAGAAGATCTCGGTGCAGCGCGGTCACGACCTGGCCCACTATGCGCTGATCTGCTTCGGTGGCGCGGGTGGACAGCACGCCTGCCAGGTCGCGGATGCCCTGAACATGCGCGAGGTGGTTCTGCATCCGTTGGGCGGCGTGCTTTCCGCCTACGGGATGGGGATCGCCGAGGTGCGCGCGCTGCGCGAACAGAGCCTGGAGTGCGCGCTCGAGGATCCCGCCGCTACCGAGCGGATCGAGGCCTGCATCGAGCAGCTGCGGGAGGCCGCGCTGGAAGAGCTGGCCAAGCAGGCACTGGGTGGGATGACAACGGGCGTCTTCCCGTCGGTGCAGATCCGCTACCAGGGATCCGACACCGCACTGGCGGTCCCGCTGGCGCCAGTGGCCGCGATGGCGGAGGACTTTCGGGAGCGCTACCGGCAACGCTTCGGCTTTGTGCTGGAGGATCGCCCGCTGGTCGCCGCCACCTGCGTGGTCGAGGCTGTCGCCGGCGCGCGCGAGGGGGAGGCGCGCCCGGCTCCGCCGCCGGCAAAGAAAACGCAGCCGGAACCGGCGACCCAGGTCGAGGTGGGTATCGACGGGTCCCGGCAGCGCACCCCGCTGTACCGGCGCGAAGACCTGGAGGCGGGGCAGAGCCTTGCCGGCCCGGCGGTGGTGATCGAGGGCACCGGCACTCTGGTCGTGATGCCGGGCTGGACGGCTGCGGTCGGTGCCGAAGGTGTGCTGGTCCTGGGGCGCATGGCGGTGGCAAAGCCCGCCGCCCAGGCTGCGGGCGCGGCCTGCGACCCGGGCATGCTCGAGGTCTTCAACAGCCTGTTCATGTCGATCGCCGAGCAGATGGGCTACACGCTGCAGAACACCGCCCACTCGGTGAACATCAAGGAACGCCTGGATTTCTCCTGCGCGCTGTTCGATATGGACGGCGCGCTGGTCGCCAATGCCCCACACATGCCGGTGCACCTGGGTTCCATGAGCGCCAGCGTGCAGGCGGTGCTGCGTCGCTTCGGCGCGAACATCGCGCCCGGGGACGTCTTCGTGCTGAACGACCCCTACGAGGGCGGCACCCATCTCCCGGACATCACCGTGATCACGCCGGTCTTCGACGACGGCGGCCGAGAGATCCTGTTTCACGTCGCCGCGCGTGGGCACCACGCCGATATCGGCGGGATCACGCCGGGTTCGATGCCGGCGTTCTCGCGCACGGTGGCGGAGGAGGGCGTGCTGATCGAGCCGATGCGCCTGGTGCAAGGCGGCCGTTTCCGCACCGAGGCGATGCTCGAACGCCTGACGCGGGGGCCGTATCCGGCGCGCAACCCGCAGCAGAACCTGGCCGACCTCCACGCCCAGGCGGCGGCCAACGCGCGCGGCGTCGAAGAGTTGCGCCGGCTGGTCGGGCAGTACGGCGCCGCGACCGTACGCGCCTACATGCGGCACGTGCAGGACAATGCCGCTCAGGCGGTCCGAACCGTGATCCGCCGCCTGCGCCCGGGCCACTTCTGCTACCCGATGGATAACGGCGGAGTGGTCTGCATCGGCGTGGAGGTGGACCGCGAGCGCGAGTCCATACGCATCGACTTCAGCGGCACCACCGGCCAGCGCGAAGACAACTTCAATGCCCCCGCGGCGGTGGCCCGAGCGGCAGTGCTCTACGTGTTCCGGACGCTGATCGACGACGACATCCCGCTGAACGAAGGCTGCATGCGCCCGCTGGAGATCATCATGCCCGCCGACTGTATGCTCGACCCGAAGTCGCCGGCGGCGGTGGTGGCCGGCAACGTCGAGAGCTCGCAGGTGGTCACCGATGCCCTGTACGGCGCCCTCGGCGAGATGGCCGCCGCCCAGGGGACGATGAACAATCTCACCTTCGGCAATGACCGCTACCAGTACTACGAGACCGTCTGCGGCGGCTCCGGGGCGGGCCCCGGCTTTTCCGGTACTGATGCGGTGCAGACGCACATGACTAATTCCCGGCTGACCGACCCAGAGGTGCTCGAGGACCGCTTTCCGGTGCGGGTGGAGCACTTCGGCCTGCGCCGGGGCTCCGGCGGCGAGGGCCGCCACCGCGGCGGCGACGGGGTGATCCGGCGCCTGCGTTTCCTGGAGGACATGGAAGTGATCATCCTGGCCAACCGGCGCCGGGTGCCGCCATTCGGCCTGGCGGGAGGTGCCGCGGGCCAGTGCGGCCGCACGTCGATCGAGCGCGCCGACGGTTCGATCGAGCGCCTGGATTCCTGCGACCGACGGGCGGTCCGCGCCGGCGACTGCGTCGTCCTCGAGACACCCGGGGGCGGTGGGTTCGGCCCACCGTAGGGTGCCGTGAGGTGGAGCCGAGCCGTACCGCGTCGGACCCCGGATCGCGCCGCCCCGCGAACGCCCGGCGGGCTACGGGTTCCGCGCTTCAGGCCAGCGCTGGGGCACCCTTTCGATCTGGCTGATGTCGTAGCCGCGGTCGGCCAGCAGAGCGAGGATCCGCTGGTAGTCCGCCTCCGGGATCGAGGGTTCGCGAGCCATGATCCAGACATAGTCCCGCTTGCTGCGGCCGATCACCGTCTGCGTGTAGTCCTCGTCCAGATCGATGATCAGGAACTCGGCCTTGATCGGCCAGATGAACTGCATGCCCCACTCGGCATTGTTCTCGCTGCGTACGAACCCGCGGGGCGTGTAGCGCTTTTTCTCGCCGTCGAAGCCGTCCTTGCGGAAGGTGAACACGGTCGCGATGGTCCCGTCGGGGTTCAGGCTGTAGCTCTCGACGGCGTTGTGTGCCCCGCGTTCGAGGAAGGTGGGAATGTTGGCGATGACGTACCAGTCGCCCATGTACCTTTCCAGGTCCACATAATCGACGGTAGGCATCGGGGGGTTGCTGCTGCAGCCCGCGACAGCGGCGGTCAGGAAGGAGGCGAGGGCGAGGTTGCGGAGGGGCCTGTGGTTCATGGGGGTTACCGGGGAAGGGGGATGCAGGTGCGACTGTGGGAATCGCGCAAGATTCCATCCCAGGGCGCCTCGGCGTGATCGACCGCTTGCAATCGGGCGGTTCGCGGTGTTTTCGGGCCGCGTAGCGGAACCGATCACGATCCGTCCAGTCGATGAGAGGGGTGTGACCAGGGGGCGGTATGCAGACATTGGTCGATTGGGCGGAGCGGCGTTGGCTGCCGGACGCCGCGGTTCGCTTCGGCATACGGCAGCTGCTGCGGCAGCGGCTGCGTGATGTGGGGCGGGAGGTCGAGGCCGCGATGGAGCAGCGCCAGGCGCTGCTCCAGGCGATGCGGGCTGCGCCGGTCGCGCTGTCGACCGAAGTGGCCAACGAACAGCATTACGAGGTCCCGGCCGACTATTTCCGTCTTTGCCTGGGCGAGCACCTGAAGTATTCCTGTTGTCGCTGGGATGAGGATGTCGGTGACCTCGACGCTGCCGAGGCCCGGATGCTCCGTCTCTCCTGCGAGCGCGCCGGTCTCGCCGACGGGCAGCGCATTCTCGAACTGGGCTGTGGCTGGGGTTCGCTGTCGCTGTGGATGGCCGCGCACTATCCTGGCAGCGAGATCACGGCGGTCTCCAACTCGCATTCGCAGCGCGCCTTCATCGAGGCACGCCGCGACGAGCGTGGCCTCGGCAACCTGCGCGTGATCACCCGGGACATGAACCAGTTTGCCCCGGAACAACCCGGGTTCGACCGTATCGTATCCATCGAGATGTTCGAGCACATGCGCAACTGGGAGGAACTGCTGCGTCGCGCGTCGACCTGGCTGCGACCCGGCGGCAGGCTCTTCCTGCACGTGTTCAGCCACCGCGAGCAAGCCTACTTCTTCGAGAGCGAGGGCGCGGGGAACTGGATGGGTCGTTACTTCTTCCGTGATGGCCTGATGCCCTCCGACGACCTGGCACGGCACTTCCAGGCGGATCTGCAGGTGATCCGGCAGTGGCGCGTCAACGGGCGGCACTACGAGCGGACCTGCAACGAGTGGCTGCGCCGCCAGGATGCGGCCCGCGAGGCGATC
This sequence comes from Thioalkalivibrio sp., assembly GCA_007116035.1. Lineage (GTDB taxonomy): Bacteria > Pseudomonadota > Gammaproteobacteria > Ectothiorhodospirales > Ectothiorhodospiraceae > Thioalkalivibrio. The sequence continues at coordinate 12,570 of SKJG01000002.1, read as the reverse complement.
ATGCCCCTGTTCGAGCAGACTTACGGCGCCGACGCGGGGCGGTGGTTCCAGCGCTGGCGCATGTTCTACATGGCCTGCGCCGAATTGTTCGGCTACCGTAATGGCAACGAGTGGTTCGTCTCCCACGTGCTGTTCCAGCGCCCCGAAGAGACCGGACCCGGGTGATCGTTTGGTGAACCTGCGTACGCGCGGGCGGGCCGGCGGGAAAGTCTTACAAACGGGGGCCTGAAAATGGAAGGATGGATTCGATGACACTTTTCATTATGGGACTGCTCGCGGCGATTGCGCTGATGAGTCTGGTCTGGATCTTCAGCGTGCCGCTTCGTGACGCAAGCCTGGTGGACCGCTTCTGGGGGCTGGGTTTCATCGTCGTCGCATTCGTGTGGTGGCTGCTCTCTGGTACTCCGGCGACGGCCTGGGTCATGCTCGTGCCGGTGACCCTCTGGGGCCTGCGCCTCTCGGCGCACATCACCTGGCGCAACTGGGGTCATGGCGAGGATGCCCGTTACTCGGCGATGCGCGAGGATCGCTCCGACTACGCCTTCGCCGTGCGCAGCCTGTTCACGATCTTCTGGTTGCAGGGGGCACTGGTGGCGGTGATCGGGCTGCCGTTGCTGGCCAGCGTGCAGGGTGGTAGCCCGCTCTGGACCCTCGTCTGGCTGGGCTGGGCGGTCTGGCTGTTCGGCTTCGTGTACGAGTCGGTTGCCGACTGGCAGCTGGCCCGTTTCAAGCTCGACCCCGCAAACCGGGGCAAGGTGATGGATCGGGGTCTCTGGTCTTTCAGCCGGCACCCGAACTACTTCGGCGAGATCGTCCTCTGGCTCGGCTATGGCCTGATCGCGTTGGCGTTCGGCGGCTGGTGGGCCCTGCCGAGTGTTGCGCTGATGATCTTCCTGATCCTGCGGGTTTCCGGCGTCACGCTGCTGGACCAGCACCTGAGCGGGAGCCGGCCCGGTTATCGCGAATACGCGAAGCGCACCAACGCGTTGATCCCGGGGTCGCCCAAGGCTTGACCCCATCGCCCGGACGGGTCGGGCTTGCCGTTGGCGGCCAGCCCGGGCAGGATCGCATTGTCCGGCCCATGTCTTCAGGGCCGTGAAACGATACAATGCGCCGATGCCGAATCTGTCGATGCCCCTGAACCCGTTCTTTTTGGTGCCCCATGCCACCTGACGCTGCCAGCGCAAGCGGAGAGATCCTGCGCGCCATCGAACTCAAAGGGCGGATGATGCTGGTCTCGATCCTCCGCCTGCATACCGTTGATGCCGCGGAACTCGACGCCGCCCTGGGTGCCCGCATGGCAGAGGCGCCCGAATTGATGCGCGACATGCCGGTCGTGGTGGACCTGGAGGGGCTCGGCCCGATGCCGGTGCCGGACCTGCTGGTCGCGCTCGAGCACGTACGTCGGCACGGCTTCAAGCTGATCGGCATCCATCAGGGCGAAACCGCCACCGAACCATTGGCCGAGGCGAGCGGCCTGCCGTTGCTGGTGCTGGGCAGCAAGTCCGCGGCGGAGGCTTCTGCGCCGCGCGCGAAACCGGCGGAAGCCGCCCCGCCCGAGCCGCGCCAGGCGGCGGCGCCGGTTCCCGCGGTGCACACCCCGACGCGGGTCGTGAATCAGCCGGTGCGCTCGGGACAGCAGATCTACGCGCGGGGCGGCGACCTGATCGTGACCGGTGCCGTGTCGGCCGGGGCCGAGGTCCTTGCGGACGGCCACATCCACGTCTATGGCACGCTTCGCGGCCGGGCCCTCGCAGGGGTACGCGGCCTGGTTTCCGCCCACATCTTTTGCCGGCGCCTGGATGCGGAACTGGTGTCCATCGGCGGACACTACCGGATCGCCGAAGACATCCTCGACGGCGAGCGCGGGGAGAATCGCCTGGTCACCCTGTCCGGTGAAACCATTCACATTACGGAAATCTAGGCGATCGCAAGACGCCGTACTCAAGGAGATGCAGGCTTTATGGCACGCATTGTAGTGATTACCTCGGGCAAGGGCGGGGTTGGCAAAACGACCACGTCAGCCGCGATCGCAACCGGCCTTGCCCTGCAGGGGCGCAAGACGGCGGTCGTGGATTTCGACGTGGGCCTGCGCAATCTCGATCTGATCATGGGCTGCGAGCGCCGGGTGGTGTACGACTTCGTCAACGTGATCAATGGCGATGCCAATCTCCGCCAGGCGCTGATCAAGGACAAGCGCACCGACAACCTCTTCATCCTCCCCGCGTCCCAGACGCGCGACAAGGAGGCGCTGACCACCGAAGGCGTGGAACGCGTGCTTGGCGAGCTTGCGAAGGAATTCGAGTTCGTGATCTGCGACAGCCCGGCGGGGATCGAGCGCGGTGCGCTGATGGCATCGTACTTTGCCGACGAGGCGATCGTCGTGACCAATCCGGAGGTCTCGAGCGTTCGGGACTCCGACCGCATGCTGGGCATTCTCGCCAGCAAGACGAAGAAGGCCGAGGAGGGCGGAGGGGCCATCCCGGCGACGCTGCTGCTGACCCGGTATTCGCCGGCACGGGTCGACAAGGGCGAGATGCTGAGCATCGAGGACGTACAGGACATCCTGTCGATCGACCTGCTTGGCGTGATCCCGGAATCCCAGGCGGTGCTGAATGCGTCGAACTCCGGTGTTCCGGTGGTACTCGATGAGGATTCGGACGCGGGCCAGGCCTACCTGGATGCCGTGGCACGGTTCCTGGGTGAGGAGCGTCCCTACCGCTTCACCACGCTAGAGAAAAAAGGCTTCTTCGGACGCCTGTTCGGGGGCTGACCGGCATGGGTATCTTCGACTACTTCCGCTCCCCGAAGACCCGGTCGGCGTCGCAGGCCAAGGAAAGGCTGCAGATCATCGTCGCCCGCGAACGCGCACACCGCTCGGGACCCGACTATCTCCCGGCGCTGCACCGCGAAATCCTGGCAGTGATCCGCAAATACGTGCACGTCGACGACGAGGCCGTACAGATGAACCTCGAGCGCGAGGGCGATTGCGAAGTCCTGGAATTGAACATCACCCTGCCGGAAAAGGACTGACCGACCGACCTTCCGGGCGCCGACAGCCTCTTCTGCCGTCTACCGGCGCAGGAAGCGCAGCCACGCCCAGATGTTGAGCAGGCTCATCAGCGATTGCGCGACGTAGGTGTAGGCGGCCGCCTTCAGGATGCGGTGCGCGTGCCGGTAATCGGTGTCGTGCAGGTAGCCGCCGTCGCGCAGGATGGGCATGGCCCGGCCGAAACTGGCGTCCAGTTCCGTGGGAAGGGTGACCAGGTGCACGATCGCGGCCAGTCCCATCGACAGCAGCCCGGCCAGCAGGAACAGCAGCCCGGGTGCCGGATGGCGGGTGATGATCGTGATCACCGGGATGGCCAGCATCATGAAGGCACCCAGACGTTGTCCGCCCGCCGCCCAGCGCACCAATTCGCCGCGCAGCTTGAGCGGCGTGTAACCCTCGGCATGCTGGATCGCGTGTCCGACTTCGTGCGCGGCCACGGTCACCGCGGTCAGCGAACGGCTGTGATAATTGCCCTCGGACAGGCGCACCGCCCGGGCCTCCGGGTCGTAGTGGTCGCCCTGTTCGGTGACCTCAACCGCGACGTCGTGCATGCCCCGCTGATTCAGCAGATGCCGTGCCAGTTCGCCGCCGGTACCCTGGTAGCGGTCGGCCGGCTGGCTGTACTTTTCCATGGTTCTGCGCACCCACCATCCCGGCCCGTAGGTGGCCAGGATGAGGAGGGGAATCAGGATGATCAGCAACCGTGCCATGGCGGTTAATCTAATCCATCCGCGTCAGGGTTTCCGTTTCCCGTCCCGTTGCCGCGTGATCGGAACCGATCAGGAATCGTCGCCCTCGTCGAAGTCGCCCTTGTGTTTCGGGTTGGTGCGCGCACGGGGATCCCGCGTGAAGGATTCCGGCTCCTCCGCAGCCTCCTTCCGCGCCTCGGCCTGCCGGTGGATCACCTGCAGATGCGCCGGGGGAGCCGAGCCCTTCTTGTCCTCGCCGAAATAGAGGGTCATGTGCGGGAAGGGGATCTCGATGCCGGCGGCGTCGAAATGGCGCTTCACCAGGCGGTTGTATTCGCGGCCGATCCCCCACTGCTCTCCCGGCAACGTCTTGATCCGGACGCGGACGTTCACCGAGCTGTCGGCCAGAGCGGTGACGCCGTGGACCTCGAGTTCCCCGACGATCTTCGGTCCGTGTTCCGGGTGGCCGCGCAGTTCCTCGAAGGCCTGGCGCAGGCGCACGATCACCTCGTCGGTGTCCTCCCGGTAGGCAACGCCGTATTCGCCGAGGTGATAGCCGAAGTCGCGGGTGAAATTCGACACCGTACCCACGGACGAGAAGGGGATCACGTGAAAGGTTCCCGAGAGGTCACGCAGGCCGAGCGAGCGGATGGTCATCTTCTCGACGGTGCCGGTGGTTCCGGCCACCTGCACCACGTCGCCGGTATTGATCGCGTTCTCCAGCTGGATGAAGACGCCGGTGATGATGTCCTGGACCAGGGTCTGCGCACCGAAGCCGATCGCCAATCCGAGGACACCGGCACCGGCGAGAAGCGGGCCGATGTTGATGCCGATCTCGGCCAGCACGACCATCGTGACCAGGACCACCAGCGCGATCGCGATTGCGTTGCGGAAGATGGTCAGCAGGGTCTTCTGTCGTGCGCTGGGCATGCCGAGGCCGGTATCCGGGCTCAGCTTGTGCTCGATCCAACTCGCCACGACCAGCCAGAACAGCGCCGCGATCCCGAGGATGATGACCACCGAGAGCACCTTCGCGAGGAGTCCCGCGCCGACGTCGGATGTCAGCCAGGCGCCGAGGTTGAACACGGCCCACGCGTCCGCGATCACCGCCAGCACGACCAGCAGGATCGCCACGCGCATCACCTTCAGCGAGGTCGGGATGTAGGCGTTCAGGCGCTCCTCGAGCATCGGGAAGTTCCGACGGGTCTCGTCCGGAAGGTGAATCCGGCGGCTGATGACCTGCGTCAGCAGTGCACCCACGAAGAAACCCGCGATGATCGCGAGCAGGGTTTGGCCAGTGGCCGCGGCCATGAACGGCAGCGCATCCTCGGGGCGAGTGATGCTGACGACGGCCAGTGCAGCAAAGTAGAGGAGCGCTAGCCAGTGCCAGATGCGCCCGAGCGTGGTCAATGCGAAACGGGTGAACATCAGCCCGCTGCGCTCGCCCGCCTGCAGCAGCTGCTGCCGGACCCGGACCCGGTTCTGTAGAATGATGGCGACGGCGTAGCTGAAGGCGACGAGCATCACCAACAGGCCCACCGAGCGGCCGGCGGCGGTCGATACGTTGTAGTTCACGACCGGAACGATCAGCAGCAGACCGTAACCGATGAACCCGACCATCCGGCTGAGCCAGGCGTTCCAGTAGGCGGCCTCTTCGCCGGCCATCGGGAGAACGCGCAGGCCTTGGTAGCGGCTGGCGAAGAGCAGGCGCAGCACGGCCTTGGCGACTTCGATCAGCAGGAAGGCGTTCAGGAAGAGGGAATGCCGGATCTCCATCATGCCCGCGTCGCCCAGCACGAACAGGGCCAGCCCGTAGCCGGCGATCCAGGCCAGGACCACCACCAGCAGGTCGACGGCAGCCGCGAGCAGGACCGCAGGAACGGTGCGCAGCAGCAGCATCGTTTGGTTGGAGGCGAGAACCCAACGGTCCATCGCAGCGAACAGCGGCCGGGCGAGCCGGCGCAGCACCAGGAAAACGCCGACCGTCACGGCGATCAGGATGGCGAGGTCGAGCACGGCCAGCCCGAATACCGTCCAGTTTGCGTCCCTGAGGGTGTCGAACACCTCGCGCGCCATCTCGACCTGGCGGCGGATCTCGGCGACGCTCCCCTCGGCGGCCTGCTGCGTCAGCTGCGCGATCTGGCGCGGTAATGAGGCGACCGAGGGTTCTGCTTCCGGCGCTGCCACGGGCTCGTCGGGCCCCGCCGAGGGCAGGCCCCGCAGCCGCTCCAGCAAGCGCTCCCGCGCCTCGGGGTCCTCCAGCACCGAGATCAGGGCCTCGACGGTGTCGGCCTCGGTGGCACTGGCGGCGCCCACCGCGGCCGGGATGATCGCAAGGAGCAGCAGCCATGCGAGGAGTGGGCGGAAGACGTTTTTCAGTCCCTGGCGGGATCGTCTCGACACGGTGCTGCTCCAGGTTTGCGGTCTGGCACGGGCTCCGGGTTTGGTATCGGGAAGTCTTCCGGATCCGCCAAGCGGGCAGTCTAACGGCTCGCTGCCGGAGTTGGCCAGCCAGAGCCAGGGTGTCCTTCCCGGGAGAGGTCCAGCGGCTCCAGCCAGCCCGGTCCCAGCTGGGACATCTGCCGTTCGACCCAGCGCGCCCGGGCACGTACGGTCTCGCTGGGACGGGTGGGCGAATAGACCTTCGGGTTCGGCAGCACCGCGGCAAGCAGGGCCGCCTGCTCGCGGCTCAGTTCCCGGGCCGTGATGCCGAAGTGGTAGCGTGCCGCCGAATCGATGCCGAATACGCCCGGACCCCACTCGGCAAGGTTCAGGTAGACCTCCAGAATTCTCGCCTTCGGCCACAGCGCCTCGATGGCTACGGTGAAGCCGGCCTCCAGCAGCTTGCGCGCAAGACTGCGGCCGTGCCACAGGAACAGATTCTTCGCCGTCTGCTGGCTGATAGTGCTGGCGCCACGCAGGCGTCGGCCCTGCCGGTACTCGTTCACGGCTTCTTGCATGGATTGCCAGTCGAATCCGCCGTGCAGGGGAAAGCGCTGGTCTTCGGCCGCGATCACGGCCAGCGGCACATGTACCGGGAGCTCGTGCACCGGCTGCCAGTGCCGGCGCAGGGATGGCGCGATCGGGCCGGCGGCCTCGCTGAACATGTACATCGAGTACGGCGGGTTCACCCAGCGCAGCAGCAGCACAAGCAGCAGGGCCAAGACCAGTACCAGCGCCATGGTGAGCGCTGCGGCGCGCAGCATCCTGCGCAGCAGCGTCCTGCGCGGGGCGCGCGGCCCGCGGGTGCGTCTTGGGGAGCGGAATCGCCTCATCTGCCTATTCTGCCAGACAGCGCCCGCTAGCTTCGCTGCACTTCACAGGCATCCGGCGTCCTGATGATCACGGAGGCTTCGCATGAGCCTTACCCCGTAGGAGGCGAGCCCTCTCGCCGATCTGGCGCCGGAAAACCCATCGGCCAGAGGCTGGCCTCCTACGTCCACGCGCCTTGAAGCAGCACGAATCTGAACACGGGCGGAGCTTTCGTGATCATCAGGTCTGGTGCTGCCTGGATGCCCCTCGGTAAAAGAGTCGCCCGGGTATCGTCCGGACCATCAAATCCCACCCGGTCTGAACTAACTGCCGCGAAATCGGCCGAAACCGTGGTATGCACCAGGGCCTTCGGCCGGGAGTACGCCATGTCGGAAACGCAGTCCATACAGGCCGCCAGCGTCGATCCCGAGGAGGTTGCGCGGTATCAACGGCTGGCCGAGACCTGGTGGGACGAGGAGGGGCCGTTCTGGCCCCTGCATGTGCTGAACCGGCTGCGCACCGGCTGGATCGTCGAGCACCTGACCCGCGAACTGGAGCGGGACGGCGAAGCCGAGCGCCCGCTGGCGGGGCTCAGGATGCTGGACGTTGGCTGCGGCGGCGGCATCCTCTCGGAGAGCATGGCGCGACATGGGGCCGAGGTCCTTGGAATCGACGTGACGCCGCGCAACATCATCGTCGCGGGCAGTCATGCCGAGGGCAGCGGTCTTGCGGTGGAATACCGTCACGTGGCCTTGGAGGACCTCGCCGAGGACGGCTTCGACGTGGTCCTGAACATGGAGGTGATCGAGCACGTGGTCGACCCGCAGGCGTTTCTCCAGCGTTGCCTCGCGAAGGTACGGCCCGGCGGTTTCCTCGTCCTGGCGACCCTGAACCGGACCGTGGCGTCCTACATCGCGGGCATCATCGGCGCCGAGTACATCTTTCGGGTGCTGCCACGAGGCACCCATCAGTGGCGCCGGTTCGTCCGGCCCCGCGAACTGACCTGGCCGCTCGAGGCGGCCGATTGTCGCATCGTTGCCCGCTCCGGGGTTGCCGTCAACCCCATCAGCAGGCGGATGCGCCTGACGCGCTACGAAGGCGTCAACTACATGCTGATGGCGAATGTTCCTTCCGCCACCGGAACCTGACCAAGATTCCCCGACCCTGGAGAAGACCATGGACTATCTGCCATACCATTTCACCACGCCGACCGGGGATGCCATCTCCTTCGAATTCAGGCTGCACCCCGAGACCGGCTCCGCAACGCGAGTCCATCAGCTGCTGGATCGTATCCTGGAGGTCGTGAACCACGAGATCGCACTGCTGGGCGAAACCCGCAATGGTGACCTGCTGCAGGCCCTCGCCATGGCCATCGCAGTGCGCACGGAAATGATTCCCGCCAATCCCGAACTGACCCGGGGCCTGGCCCGCGACGTGCTGGAACAGGCGCTGCGTTCGCTGCAGACGGCCACGCACGACGCACCGACGGCTGGCCACGCCTGACGACGAGTGGGCCCTGCGGGTCAGATGGCCGCCGCGCCGATCCCTGCCAGCAGGGCAGCCCCGCGCGCGGCCTCCTCGTGTTCGGCGCGCAGCACCGGTACTCCGGTAATGCGCGCCCGCAGCGCGGTCCATTGCGGGTTCGCGGCGCCGCCACCGACGGTGGCGATCGCGGTCAAGGGGGCTGCGCCCAATGCCTGCAACCGCAGGTATCCGGCCGCTTCGATGCCTGCGATGCCCTCAAGCAGTCCCTGCAGGAACCGTGCATCGTCCGACGGGCGCGGCGTAAGGCGCGGCTGCAGTGCCGGATCGCTGACCGGGAACCGTTCTCCGGGTCGCAGCAGCGGGTAGTAATCCAGCCCCGTATCCCGGGCCGGGTCGATGTCCCGCGCCAGCGCCGCGATCTCGGCGGGCGTGAAATGGGCCGCGAGGATGGCGCCGCCGCTGTTCGAGGCCCCGCCGGCCAGCCAGCGGCCCAGCACGCGGTGGCTGTAGACGCCCGCGGCCGGATCGAACAGCGGCTGCTCCGACAATTGCTTCAGCACCAGCGTGCTGCCCAGGCTGGTGACGCCGGTCCCGGGCTGATCGACGCCGGTGGCCAGGAAGCCCGCGATCCCGTCGGTGGTGCCGGCGACGACCTGGCTCTCGCTGTGCAGTCCCGTCTCGTGCGCCACTGCTGCGGCGATCCGACCCAGGGGCGTTCCGGCCGGAACGATCTCCGGAAGCAGATCGGCGATCGGTCCCAGTTCCCGTAGCCACCAGTCGGGCCAGCGGGCCTGCATCGGGTCGTAACCGAGCTTCAGGGCGTTGTTCTCGTCGCCGCGATCGTGGCGGCCCTGCAGGCTGCCGCTGATCCATTCCGCCTGGTGCAGTACCCGGGCGGCGCCCTTCAGCCGGCCCTGGCGGCGCAGCCAGAGCAGCTTGGCCGCCGACGACGACGCTCCGTGGGCTCCACTCGACGGCGGCGCAATCCCGCGCAGGTACTCGCCTTCGTCCACCGCCCGGGCGTCGTTGTACAGCAGCGCTGGCCCGAGCGGGTCGCCGGCGCCATCCACCGCGAGCAGCGTCGCGGAGGTGCCGTCTACGGCGATCGCCACGGGCGCGTCGGGCAGGCGCCGTGCGGCCTGCCGGAGCAGGTCGCTTACGGCCGCCCACCAGACCTTGGGATCATCGGGTCCGCCGGGTTCTTCGTTCCGGGAGCCCACCGGCCATGCCCGGCGAAGGGCGCCCACGGAGGTCCCGGCGGCGTCCACGATCTCGGCGCGGACGCCCGAGGTCCCGAGGTCGATCCCGATGCAATGCCGGATCAAAGGGGATCCGCTCGCCGATTCGGGCGGCGCGGCTCAGGAACGCGTCGGCGGGGGCAGGTTGACCGGCGTGCTGGGGCTCCATCCCTCGGCCCGGTGCTCCGCCACGACCTGGGTGTACACGCCTCCACGCACGTTGAAATCGGCGGTCAGGCGCATGAAGCGCGGCTGCAGAGCCGCCACCAGATCGTCGAGGATGCGGTTGGTCACCGCCTCGTGATAGGCGCCCTGGTCGCGGTAGGACCAGATGTAGTTCTTCAGCGACTTCAGTTCCACGCAGGCGGCCTCGGGCACGTACTGCAGGTGCAACTCCGCGAAATCAGGCTGACCGGTGGCCGGGCAGAGGCAGGTGAACTCCGGGATGCGGATATAAATGGTGAAGTCCCGCTCCGGCTGGGGATTGGGAAAGCTGTCCAGGGTCTTGCTGGGTTGGCTGGGCATCGGGGATCCTTGTCGTCCGCAGTTTTCTGGCGCCTGGCAACAAGCCGGGCCGAACCATGTAAGATTCTACCCGTTGTCCCCATCGGACCTCCTACACCCGTGCGACTTGCCCGTATAAAACTGGCCGGCTTCAAGTCCTTCGTCGACCCGACCCTGCTCGTGCTGCCCGGCAACCGGGTCGGTATCGTTGGGCCGAACGGCTGTGGCAAGTCCAACACCATCGACGCGGTGCGCTGGGTGATGGGCGAGTCCTCGGCCAAGCACCTGCGCGGCGATTCGGGCGAGGACGTGATCTTCAACGGCTCGGCCTCGCGCAAGCCGGTGGGCCAGGCGAGCATCGAACTCTTCTTCGACAACAGCGAGGGACGCCTGGGCGGCGAGTACAGCAGCTATGCCGAGATCTCGGTGCGCCGCGCCCTGACCCGGGACGGCCAGTCGAAGTACTACCTGAACGGCCTGCGCGCGCGCAAGCGCGACGTCACCGACATCTTCCTCGGCACCGGCCTGGGACCGCGCAGCTACGCGATCATCGAGCAGGGCATGATCTCGCGCCTGATCGAGGCCCGCCCGGAGGAACTGCGCGTCTACCTAGAGGAGGCGGCGGGCATCTCCAAGTACAAGGAGCGCCGGCGCGAGACCGAAAACCGCATCCGCCACACGCGCGAGAACCTGGAGCGGCTGGACGACGTGCGCGAGGAAGTGGACCGTCAGGCGGCCAAGCTCACCCGCCAGGCCGAGGTCGCCGAGCGCTACCAGGACCTGGCCGCGACCCGGCGCCAGCGGCGTGCGGAACTGCTGCTGCTGCGCCTGCGCGGGCAGGAGGAACGGCTGGCCCGTGAGAATCAGGAACTCATGGCGGCGGAGACCGCGCTGGCCGGTCTGCAGACCCAGGGCCGCAGGAGGGAGACCGAGGCGGAGCAGCAGCGGGTGCTGCGGGCCGATCTCGAACGGGATCTGCAGACCGCGCAGGCGCAGTCCTACGACGTGTCGGCCGCGGTGTCGCGGCTGGAACAGTCCATCCGCCACGCCGAGGACGAACTCCAGCGCGAGGCGCGGGAACGGACCCAGTTGGATGCCCGGATCCGGGACTCGGAGCAGGCCCTGGCCGCCGCTATGCACCGGGTCGAATCCGCGCAGACGGCGATTTCGACCCACGAACTGGACCATGAGGCGGCTGCGGAGGCGCTCGAACAGGCGGAGCGCGCTGCAGAGACCGCGGAACAGGCGCTGCACGCGGCGCGCGAGGCCCGTTCTTCCTGGCACCAGGCGATGGCCGAGCCTCAGCAGGCCGCCCAGCTTGCCCGGACCCGGATGGACCACGCCGATCAGTTGCTGCAGCGGGCACGGCAGCGGCGCGAGCGCCTGCTGGAGGAGCAGGGCCGGTTGCCGCAGGAGGATGGCGGGGACGCCCTGCGGCTTGCCGAGGACGAACTCGCCGCGGCCGGGCGCAGCCACGCTGCCCTGCAGCAGCGCCGCGAAACGTTGCGCGACGATCTGGCGGCGCAGCGGCGGGATTTGCAGGCCGAGCAGGATGCCGCCCATGCCCTGGAGCGCAAGGCCCGCGAGATCGCCGGACAACTGTCGTCGCTGAAGATCCTTCCTGGCATGGACCAGGACGAGGACCGCAGCCGTTTCGAGCACTGGGCCAGGGAGCAGGGGATCGACCCCAACCAGCGCGTTGCCGCACAGATCGATGTCGATCCGGGCTGGGAGGCCGCGGTCGAGGTGGTGCTGGGACAGTGGTTCGAGGCGGTGCTGATGTCCCTGTCCGAGATGCCCGCGAGCCTGCCCGGTGCGGCATTCCGAGCGCTGGACCCGGTCCCCGATGGCAGTGTCTTTGCCGAGGACTCGCTGGCCGCGCGGGTCCGTGGCCCGGATGCGCTGCGGGCGCATCTCGCCTCGGTGCACTGCGTGGATACGGCGGCCCAGGCGCACGAGCGTCTGCGCTCGTGTGCGCCCGGCGAAAGCGTGGTCACCCGCGACGGGACCTGGGTGGGTCCGGGCTGGCTGTGCCACCGCACGCAGGATCGGCAGGTCCAGGGCGTGATCGAGCGCCTGCGTCTGGAGCGGGCGCTGGAGCAGGAGGCGGTCGAGCTAGGGGCCCGCGGCGAGGAGTCCGCGTCCGGGCTGGAGGCGCGCCGGGAGGCCATCCACCGGATTGAGGGCGAACTCGAGCAGGTTGAGGCGGGGTTGCGCGAGAGCCAGCGTGAGGTCGCCGGTCGCGAGGCACAACTCCAGCGGCTGCGCGATCGTGCCCAGCAGGCGGACGAGCGGCGCCAGCGCCTGTCCCAGGAAATCGGGGAACTGGAAGAGGAGATCGCACGGGCCT
>SKJG01000167.1 GCA_007116035.1 Thioalkalivibrio sp. | reverse complement strand
GTCGCCTACGACCGCCTGATCCTCGCCCCCGGCATCGACTTCCGCTGGAACGCCATCGAGGGCTACGACGCGGCTGCCGCCGAGGTCCTGCCCCATGCCTGGAAGGCCGGCCCGCAGACGGTGCTGCTGCAGGAGCAGATCCAGGCCATGGACGACGGCGGCGTGGTCGCGATCGTCGCCCCGCCCAACCCGTTCCGCTGCCCGCCCGGGCCCTACGAGCGCGCGGCACTGATCGCCCATTACCTGCAGCGGCACAAGCCGAAGTCCAAGATCGTGATCTACGACGCCAAGGATGCCTTCTCCAAGCAGGGCCTGTTCCAGGCCGGCTGGGAGCGCCACTACCCCGGCATGATCGAATGGGTCGGCGGCTTCCAGGGCGGCAAGATCCAGCGCATCGATGTCGCGGCCAGGACCATGCACACCGACTTCGACGATTTCGAGGCCGACGTGGTCAACGTGATTCCGGCGCAGATGGCCGGCAAGGTCGCCGTCGACTCCGGTCTCACCGACGACTCCGGCTGGTGCCCGGTCGATTTCCGTGACCTGCAGTCCACTATCGCCAGCAATGTCCACATCATCGGCGATGCCATCGTCAGCAGCGCCCTGCCGAAGTCGGGCTACATCGCCGCCTCCACCGCGAAGGTGGCGGCGGTGGCCGTGGTCGATCACATCAACGGCCGCGAACCCGGCAAGCCCGCGTTCTTCAACACCTGCTACAGCCTGCTGACTCCGGAGCACAGCATCTCGGTGACCGGCGTCTACAAGGTAGTGACGGACGCGGACGGGCAGCAGTCCGTAGCCGGTGTGGGCGACTCGGTCGCCGTATCACCTGCCGGCGCCGATGACCGGTACCAGGCGCGCGAGGCCCGTTATGCCGAGAGCTGGTACGACAACCTGGTCAACCAGGGCTTCGGCTGACCTGCACATGCCCCCCCTGCCCCGTCACCCGCAAGGAAGCGGTGGCGGGGCCCTTTTTCGCGAGTAGCCCGGAAACCCTGACGCGACGACCCCTCAGGCGTTCCGAACGGATTCGCCAGTTCGCGGCGGGTCCAGGCGATAGAACCCGCAACGACGCTCAGGGGTCCGCGATGCGCTCCGCTCCCGGATCGGGCAGACTGGCCTGGATGAACGTCTCCGCGGCGCTCAGCATTCCGCCGAGCAATGCTTCCGGTACACTGTCACCGGCCTGGGCCAGCGCGAGGGACTGCATCAGCACCGCGGCATCCGCCGGGTCGATCAGCCCGGCCGGCAGAGCCTCGCCATAGATCCACACGCCGGCCTGCTGCGGTGTTGGTGCCTCGCTGCGACCAGTGCGCAGGGCGGCCGCGGCCAGCAGCGCGCCGAGCAACAGGTCCAGCGCGGGGCCGGCGGAACCCTGTTGCAGCAGGAGCCGTGCCGCCGCCAGGTTCTCCGTGGCCTTGCGCGCCAGCGGATGGATCGCGGGCCGCGCCGGCGCCGCCTCTGCCGGCGCGTACACGGGCTCGGCGCCGGCCAGCGGCGAAGCAGCACCGAGACGGTGCAGGCTGTTCAGCGTGCGCCGATCGATCAGCGCAACCGGGATATCGCCGCTGAGCCCTGCCACCGCCCGGTCGTCCTGCTCGTCGACACTGTCCAGCACCAACACCAGGCCCGCCTGGATCCCCCCATCGGCATGGCCCCGCTGCCCCAGGATACGTTCGATGCGTGCTCCGAACTCCCGCTGCATTGCGACGATGCAGTCGCGTACCGCGGCGTCGCGGTCCGGCTGCCCGGTGGTCGCGGTTACCAGTTCCATAGCCACCGATCCGGACGGGTCGGCAGCCCCAGCGGCAGCCACTTCGATCTGCGGCTCCGATCCTGGCGGAATCGTCTCCGGCGTTTCGGCGACAGCGCCGGGGTCTGGCTCGGGCATTGGGGCATCGCCGGCCGCCGCGGCGTCCCTTCGCAGCCCCTCCATTGCCGCGAGATCAGAGGCCAGGATCTCCGCCAGCCGCCGCGAGACGCTGACGACCTCCTCGGTCGCCTCCGGATCCACGACGTTGTCAAACAGATGCCGCTTGCCCTCGACCAGGCCGAGCACCCGCTCCTCGTAGGAGCCCGGCGCGACCAGCAGGATAGCCTGCACCTTCTGCGTCTGCCCGAGGCGATGCACGCGCGCGATGCGCTGGTCCAACACGGCGGGGTTCCAGGGAATATCCAGGTTGATCAGGACCGCCGCGTTCTGCAGATTCAGGCCCACCCCGCCGGCATCGGTGGATAGAAACACCTGCACCGCATCGTCCTCGCGGAAACGGTCCATCAACGCGCCGCGCTTGTGGGTGGGGACCCCGCCGTGCAGGCGCACCGCGCCCAGCCCCAGCCGCCGGACGCGCTGTTCGGCCATCTCCGTCATGCGTTCCCATTGTGAAAAGACCACGGCCTTCAGGCCAGCCGACCGGCAGAGTTCGTCCAGCAGGGTCTCGAGCTCGTCGAGTTTCGGCGACTCCTCGGTTTCCTTGTCGACCAGGCCGGCGGCGTCGCAAGCCATGCGTGCCTGCTGCAGCGCCGCCAGCATCCGGTTCTGCTCGGAGGGTGTCAGTGGCCGTCGGCGCATGATCTGCGCAAGCTGGCCAGCAGCTTTCAGCGCCGCGTCGTGAATCCCCTCCTGAATACCCGACATCGGCACGTCGATGCGCTGCACGATGCGTTCCGGCAACTGGTCGCGCACCAGCGAACGGTCGCGCCGGAGCATCACCGGGCGCAGCCGCCTGCGCAGCTCCGAGAGGTTGCGGTAACCCAGCACCTTGCCGCGGTCGTCGGTGATATGAAAGTCGACCAGATAGCGCCACAGCGGGCCGAGAACGCGCGGGTCGATCACCTGCAGCAGGCTGTAGAGATCCTCGAGCCGGTTCTCCAGCGGCGTGCCGGTGAGCACGAAGGCGTAACGGGAACCAACCCGCTTGACCGCGCTGGCGATCTTGGTACGCCAGTTCTTGATGCGCTGCGCCTCGTCCAGGATCAGCAGATCGGGGCGGAGCGTATCGTTGATCACCGGCAGGTCGCGCATCACCAGTTCGTAGTTCACCACGTGAAACGGGCTCGGGTGGCGGTACTGCACCCCGCGCGTCTCCAGCGGACCCTGCACCACCTGCGCCTGGAGGCCGGTGAACTTCTCGATCTCGCGCGCCCACTGCAGCTTCAGCGACGCGGGGCATACCACCAGCACCCGTTCGACTCCATCGTGCTGGCGCATCCAGTACGCGGCGGCGATCGCCTGCAGCGTCTTGCCCAAACCCATGTCGTCTGCCAGCAGCGCCCGTCCGCGGCCGGCCAGGAAGGCGACCCCTTCCACCTGGTAGGGATGCAGTCGGGCCCGGATACCCGGCAGGTGGCCGCCGCCGGTGTCGATGCGCTCGCGGATTTCGGCCGCCCGCACTGCCCGGGCCGCATCCTCGGCCAGGCGCCGGGCATGGGTCACAGCATCGTCGCCGAGGTGCAGATCATCGCGCTCGCCGACGGTCTCGACGAAACGCAGGAAGTCGTCGGGAACCCGTCGCTGGAATGCCCCGCCGGCGTCGAAGTGGTCGTCCAGCAGCGACTCGAGGTCGGCAGCCATCCCGGCGGCACGGTGCAGGCGCAGAACCGGAGGCTGGTCGCATTCCCAATCCAGGTGGACATAGGGCCTGGCCAGAGGCAGCGCCTTCAGTGTGTCGTAGTCGGACCGCTTGCGAACCCGGTGCAGCACCGCCTCGATGTGCTTGCAGGTTCCGAGCTGGTTGGTGGCGAAATCCGGGCAGGTGCAGTGGTTCGCGCGCCGCTCCAGCGAGCGGATATGCACGCGGTACCGGGCCGGAAAATGTGTGCTGGACTGGATCGAGTGCGCGGACCAGAGGCCCCTCCCGGTCTGGCCCGCGGACTCGGACAACGGCTGCACGCGCACTTCGGAACGCGCCTTCGCGATCCGTTCCGCCCGCGCCTCCTCGGCAGCGTCGGCCAGCTCCCCGGCCTCGCCCTGGCCCTGCGTGTAGGCAAACAGCGCCGCGATCGCATGCACGCAGGGCGCGGCGAACTCGGCGTCATCCGGCCCCGCCCCCTGGCAGCCGCAGAGGCTTCCCAGACTGCCGTCCGCGCGGACCACGATCTCCAGCTCCAGCTTCTCGCCGCTCTGCTCGTCCTCGACCCGGGCCCAGAGACTCTCCTCGGTGCGGTCGAGGGCCGTGACCCGCCGCTCGCTGCTGTGGCGCAACCCGGCCCGGATGAGTTCCGGCACCGCCAATGCCTCGATCTGGTCGGTATCGAGGCGCAGGGGGTCCACACCGGGTGCCTGTTCCGGATGCGGGGCGGAAGAGGACGGGGGTACCAAGCTGGACATGGGGACTCCGGAATACGCGAGGGGTTGAGGATACGCAACACTCGGCACCCTGGTCGACTGCGGGACTCGGGGGTCAGGGTTGCCGATTATCCGTCATCGGGTGGCGTCCCGTGCTGGTCATTCTGCCCTATCGCCGGCAACACCCTGGGGTAGCAGGTTACGCCGCTTCTGCATTGCCGTTCCCAGACGCTGCAACTCGTCGGAATCAAGCAGACGAGCGGCGAGAGGAAAGATCAGTTCGTCCTCGACCGCCATGTGCGCACGGTAGGCTCGCACCAGATCCTCGGTGCGCAGCGTCGGGACGCGCTTTCCCCTCGTCAGGGCCACCAGCGACGGCCGGACCTGGGCCCAGCGCCAGGCCATCCTTTCGTGTTCCCCGGTGCGTTGTTCCAATGACGCGAGCACACGATCGTCCCAACCCGCGCGCCCCCTGGCGTCACGGAGCAGGGGGAACAGATCCTCCTCCTCGTCCTCGTGATGATGCACCGCAGCGCGGTCAAAGTAATTCAACACGCTTTGCGCGGCTGACTGGGCGGAGGCGTCGGCGCCGTGCCGTGCCGCTCCACATGTTCCGGCAACCGTTCCAGCAGATCCAGGCGCTCTGCAATCCGACGGTGGCAGGCGCGCAACACGCCGAGCGGGTCTTCGAAACTCGGCGTGGCTTCTCCCATCCCAAGCATGTTCGACCTCCAAAATGATGGATGTGAAGCCCGACTCACAGCCAAACTTCCGGGTAGCGCCGGGT
>SKJG01000096.1 GCA_007116035.1 Thioalkalivibrio sp. | reverse complement strand
CAGCACAGGACCTACGGCGAATCCGCCGGATCGTCGAGGCCCGGCAGCAAGAGTTCCTGGAGGCATGGTATGGGTACTTTGGCAGCGAACGCCGATGAGCGGGTCGCCTCGGTGGAATTCACGGAAGACTCTCTGGTGGTGGGCCTGATGGACGGGCGGCGGATCTCCGTTCCGCTCGAATGGTACCCGCGCCTGGCGCATGCCACTCCGGACCAGCTCGCCATCTGGGAGGTCTGCGGCGGCGGCTACGGGATTCATTGGCCCGGGCTGGATGAAGATCTGAGCACTGAGGGGCTGTTGCGCGGGGCGCCGGCGCCGGTGGCCGGGGCGTAATCGGTTGGTTTTCCGGGGACAGTACACCCATTTCCCTGCAACCTTCTCCGCAACCCGGTATCTGAGAGGACTCCCATGACCCGGATCAATATCGACCAGCTCACCGAGGCGGAACTGGTCGACCTGAACCACAGAATCGTCGAACGGCTGAGATTCCTGCAGCACATGCGCGCCCACGGCGCGATGATGAAGTTCAGCATCGGGCAACGGGTGGTGTTCGACGCGCCCGGGCAACCGCAAGTGATGGGCGTGCTCGTCAAGTACAACAAGAAGACCGTCACCGTGGTCACGGATGAAGGGGTCCGTTGGAACGTGTCCCCCGGTCTGCTCCGCCGCGCGGAACCCAAGGACATCACCCCAGAGGCGGGAAACGTGGTGCAGATTAAGTAAGCACGGGTCAGGCGCTGTTCTGTCCAACCGCGAGCAAGCCGATCGATTCGCCTGGCCGGCCATGGGCGCTTTGACGTTGTGATGTCGTGACGCTACAGTGCTTCCATGTCGCACGATTCGGAGAATGCGATGAGTGAAGCATCGAAGCGCTCCACGATCTATTTCGACCCCCAGTTGCACGCTGCGCTGCGGCTGAAGGCGGCCCATACGCACCGTTCCCTATCCGAAATTGTCAATGACGCTGTTCGTGCAGCATTGGCTGAGGACCAGGAAGATTTGGCAGCGTTCGCGGAGCGGGTTTCCGAGCCGGTAATGAGCTACGAGGCCTTGCTGGATGATCTGAAGACCCATGGCAAGATATAAGCTTGTCTTCAAGAAATCCGTTTCAAAAGATCTTCGGCCAATCCCAAACAAAGATGTTGCCCGTATTCTTCAGCGCATGGAGGAACTGCAGGAGAATCCCCGCCCGGTCGGCAGTGAAAAGCTTTCCGGGCAAGAGCGCTACCGGATTCGGCAGGGTGTGTACCGCATCATATACGAGGTAACAGATGAGCTTCTGACCGTAACGGTGGTGAAGGTCGGTCACCGGAAGGTTGTCTACAAGCCCGGTTAGGTTTTTCCGGGGACAGTACACGCATTTCTCTGTGGAAAAGTGGACGGAGGGATTAAACTTTAATCCCTCCGTCCACTTTTCTTCGCTAGCGCAGTCCCAACAATGATCGTCGCCGCGGCCAGCGGGATCAGTGCTCCGGACGCGCCGATCGCGATCAAGGTCAGCGAGCCGATCACGCACCACAGGATGGGAATGAGCAAGGCGAGCCAGAGGGTGGGGCCGCGCAGGATGATCAGCAGCACGCCGAGCGTGGCGATGGCTGTGGGGTCGGGGTGCAGGCCGTAGGTCTCGGCATGGCTCAGGCCGGGGCCGATGGTTGCAGCGATCAGGGGATAGCCAAGCAAGGAAACCACCGCGACGGTCGTGCCGATCCAGGTCGAAAGCCCGTTGGAAGGCCCTTGCGTCCTGCTTGATCCGGAGAACAATGCGAACGCGAGCAACAGGGCAGCCTGGGCGATGAAGCCCCAGGCAAACCACGGGGCGGCCCAGTTCAGTTCGGCGTAAAAGGTCCAGTGGAAGATGATTCCGCTTGTCAGCCAGGCGGGGGCGAGCAGGGCCATGGCCATGCGTTTGTTGCCGCGAAGAGCGAGCAGCAGGGCAATCAGGCCGATGGCGACGGCCAACACGTGCAGTGGCCAGAAGGCTTCGTTGACGCGTTCCAGCAAACGCCAGTAGATATCCGGGGTGAACGGGATGAAGTCTTCGAGGCGGTAGGTCTGCCAGTCGTTCATTGCGCGATTACAGCGACGCGATGTGCCGGATCATGCGTTCCCGCGTGGCTTGCGTCGGCATGGGTTCGTGGCCGGCGCGCATGTTCTCGATGACGTGCTCGACGCGGGTCGTTGCCGGTATGGCGCAGGTCAGCGCCGGATGGCTGACAATGAACTTGAGCAGGAAGTCGGCCCAGTTGCGGCAATCGAATGCTTCAGCGGCCCACCCAGGGACTTCATGCCGGCGCTTGAGGTTCTGGATCAGGCGCCCACCGTCGTACGGTCGATTGGCGATCACGGCAATGCCTTTTTCCTGCGCCAGCGGCAGCAGGCGATCTTCGACCTGGCGGTGAGTGATGCTGTAGGTCAGTTGCACGAAATCGATGTCGTGTTCTCGCATGACGCGTTCGATCTCGTCGTGCCGGCGCCCGTGCGAGGTGGTGATGCCGACGTGAGCGATTTCACCATCGGCCTTCATCTGCTGGAGTACGTCCAGGTGCTCGCGCCAGTCGGTGAGGTTGTGGACCTGGACCAGGTCGAAGCGGTCCACGCCCCAACGCTCGGACAGATCGGTAATCTGCTCGCGCGTGCTGCCGCCGGCCGGGCTCCAGACCTTCTCGGCTGCGTAGAGCGAGTCCGGCTTACCCAGCTTCTCGAGTGCGTAGCCCATCACGTCGGGGGCGGAGCCGTACATCGGTGAGGAGTCGACCAGGCCGCCGCCGTGTTCGAAGAAGGCCCGCACCACCTCGGTCCGAGCGTCGAGCAGTTGCGGATCGCTGCCGACATTGAACGTCCGCCAGGTACCCAGGCCGATGACCGGCAGCTGACCGCCACCGGGGATGGACTTGCGGAGCAGGGCGTCGGAGTTGGCCAAAGACAGATGCGGCATCCACCAGGCAGCGGCGATGCCGGCGCCGAGGAGTTTCAGGACGGTTCGGCGCGAGTGGCGGTAACTCATGAAGACGACCTCGTTCGGAATAGCTCAGGTCTTACGACCACCGTCGCAAGAATCAGTGCGAAGGCGGAGAGCACAAAGACCTTGTTGACGAACCAGTTGGTCCTCCAGATGGACCAGTCCGGCTCGGCCAGAAAGAGGGTGAACAGGGTCAGGATGATGACGATCTCGATGACCGACATGCCCACGGCCAGCCAGCGCGTGTACCAGGGCTGCATCAACAGCGCCCAGCCCAGCCAGACATGCGCGACCGGCCACAGGTCCCAGAAGATGTTCGTGTGCCAGTCGTCGCCCGTGAACAGGGCGAACGTGACCGGAAACACGTACTTGATGAACACCGACCAGGCCGCCAGCACGAACAGCAGGTGGGCGAGGAAGGTGATCCAGCCGGAATCGGGAGCTTGTGATCGGGATCGAGTCATGTCGCGCATTATGGCGCACCTACCTTGTTGCCGCGGCAGGACGCCGCGGGTTCCTCGTGGTCCCCAGGTCATGTCGCACAGCGAGCAATCGCTGCCGGACAGCGACATCGGCTGTCCCCGCAACGCTGTGCTGGGATGATGCCAATTTGGCCAAGCTGGTTATGATGACAAGTTTGGCAAGGCTTGATCCGGAGGACTGGTTATGCAGGTCAATATGCTTGAAGCGAAGAACCAGCTCTCGAAGTTGGTGAAGGCGGCTGTCGCGGGTGAGGAGGTCATCATCGCCTGCCATGGTGAGGCCCAGGTGCGGCTGGTTCCCTGCGCGGCGAGCCTGGGATTACAGCATTGGGGCGTCTGGGCAGACCGCCCTGTCGATGGCGATGCCGCGTTTGGCGAGCAGGTCGACGACGAGGTCGGCAGGCTTTTCGGTATCCGGTGAACCCTGCTTCTGGGCACCCTACCTGGATCCCCTGTGGGGCAAGGCTATTGATCCCCGTCAATATGCGGCGGGATACTGCAGTTCCACGCGTGCGAGGACGGAACGATGGCTGAGGCGGCGCCCCGAATCCGGATGACCCACGAAGCATTCCTGCGCTGGGAAGAGACGCAGGAAATTCGTCACGAGTTCCTGGAAGGCGAGGTGTTCGCCGTGACCGGTGGCACCGACCGGCACAACATGGTTAGTGGCAATATCTACATGCTCCTGCGCCAGCACCTGCACGGCAAGCCCTGCCGGGTGTTCATGGCGGATGTGCAGGTTCGCGTCGAGGCCGCGGACGCCGCTTTCTACCCCGACGTGATGGTGACCTGCGCCCCCGAGGATGCGGAAGATCGGCGGGTGAAGCGCCACCCCAGTCTCATCGTCGAGGCTCTGTCCCCGGCGACGGCGAGCTTCGATATCGGCCGCAAGTTCACCTGTTACCGGCAGATCGAAAGCCTGCGCGAGTATGTGCTCGTCGATCCCGACGAGATGGGCATCGAGATCTTTCGCCCCGACCCGGACGGTCGCTGGGTGCTCTACTCCGTCCGGCCCGGAGAGAGGCTTCGGCTGGACAGTGTCGGACTCGATGTGCCCATCGAGGCAGTGTACGAAAACATCGATTGAGCAGCCGAGCGGTGATGCCCGGAGTGCACCGCTTAACATTGGTCGCCTACCTACCCAGCTACTCACATACGCGGTCATGGACATTCATGAGACACCCGCCGTTGCTGTTCCATCGGCAGAACGCGCAGAGCGGTTGGCCGGATCCGCGGAGCGCTACCGCAAGCGTTCGTTTTGACGTACGTACCGCGAAGCGTACCATGGTGGACCGTTGAACCTGCATCGAGATGCGCCATGCCCGGAATTACCGCAACTGAAGCACGCAGTAACCTGTATCGGTTGATCGACGAAGCCGCCGAGTTCCACCAGCCGATCGTCATCACCGGCAAACGGAACACGGCAGTATTGGTCGCCGAGGAAGATTGGGCCGCCATTCAGGAAACGCTGTTCCTGTTGTCCGTGCCTGGCATGCGTGAGTCGATTCGCGAGGGCATGGATACCCCGGTTGAACAATGCGGCTCCTCTTCATCCTGAGTGGAATCCGGTCAGTTGCTGAGCCATGCTCGGGTGAGCGAACCAGAGAGGAGCGATAAGATCGGCATCTGTCGCGCCGATTGCTATGACCCTCGCCATTTGCCAAGCTTGGCTGATGTTTACGCGAATCCAGGCCCTGCGTTTCCGCTGTCTGCGTTCCATCGATCAGGAGCTGGGGCGGTT
>SKJG01000071.1 GCA_007116035.1 Thioalkalivibrio sp. | reverse complement strand
CCGCCGGAGCAGGACCTCGCCAAAAGCGGTCGGGGTGACTTCAGTGGTCTGCCGATCGAACAGCAGAACACCAAGCGACTCCTCGAGATTCTGGATGCTGCGCGAGAGCGCGGGCTGCGAGAGGTGCTGCTCTGCAGCCGCACGCCGGAAACTCCCATGGCGCCAGACCGCGAGGGCGTGGCTCACTTGCCGAAGCTTGAGGTGCATGCGCAAAGGGTATCAAATAACAGCTAATAATGCATTAGACACACCGATTAGCTCGATAAATACTCATTAAATCACTCGTCTTTGATGGGGATCACCTAATGCAGCATCGCCACCAGACGGGAATCGGACAGACAATAGGAGAGTAGCGATGCTAACGAAAAAAAGGGTGTGTTTCCTCGTGCTCCTGAGTGCAGCTGTGCTGGCGGGTTGTGCCCAGCCTATGCTGACTGGGTCCACGGTCAGCCGCGGTGAGGCGAGGCAGGTACAGACGGTCCAGATGGGCTACGTCGAGTCGGTCAAACCGGTCGTGATCGAGGGCCGGACCGACGGCATCGTCGGCGCCGGTGCTGGCGCGGCCCTTGGCGGCATCGCAGCGAGTGGAATTGGTGGTGGGCGTGGCCGGGACATGGCGATCGTCGGGGGCGCCGTGGCTGGCGGCATCGCCGGACAACGGGTGGAAGAGAGGGCCAGTCGGCGCCAGGGTGTCGAGATCACCGTGAACCTGGACAACGGGAGCACCGTCTCGGTAATACAGGAGGTGGATCCGAACCAGGACTTCTGGCCGGGTCAGCCCGTCCGGGTGGTGAGACAGGGCACGACGGCGCGCGTAACCCGTTGATCGAGATCGAGTGAACGGGGAACCTTGTCGGGCCTCGGACGGGATGGCGTAGCCTGGTTCGAACAGCGATCCCGAAGGCTGGGGTTTCCACCTCGACAGATCCATTAAAAGCTGCCGAACAGTGTCCCCAGTGTGATCAGCACGATCAGCGAGAGGAAGGGCGCGAGCATTGCCGTCATCGCGAGATCGAAGTACGCCTGCCGATGCGTGAGGCCGGTGATGGCCAGCAGCGTGATCACGGCGCCGTTGTGCGGCAGCGTATCCAGGCCGCCAGTGGCCACGGCGGTGACCCGGTGCAGCAGCTCCGGGTTGATGCCCTGCGCATACGCCATCTCCAGATAGGTGTCACCGAGAGTCGATAGCGCAATACTCATGCCGCCCGAGGCCGAGCCCGTCATGCCGGCGAGCACGTTGACGGCGATGGCCAACGAGATCAGGGGATTGTCGCCACCGAGACCGACCACCGTCTCGCGGATCAGCACGAAGGCCGCCAGCGAGGCGATGACGGCACCGAAACCCACCAGGCTTGCGGTGTTGAAGATCGGCAACAGCGAGGCGTTAGCGCCATTGTCGACGGACTGGGTCAGTTTCGGCAGGCGTTTCCAGTTGGTTGCAATCACCACCAGCAGCGAAAGCACCAGCGCGGCGACCACCGACCAGATGCCGCGTACCTCCTCGATACTGGTCTCACCGTACAGAGGCAGCGCAAGGAACTCCGTGTCCATGTTCGGGATGATCACGAAGGTGAACAGCAGGTTGATCGCGATCACCAGCACCAATGGCAGCACCGCAATGAACACCGGCGGCGGGCCCGCCGGACGCTGCTCCACCGGCAGTTCCATCAGGTCGAAGCCCTCGCCGGCGGCCCGCTCCCGCAACTCCTTGTTCGGTGCGAAATCGGCATCGGGATGATCGCCGTAGCCCTCCGCCGCCAGCTTGCGGGCGCGGTATTCGAGCCAGAGCATCCCCAACGCGAACATCACCAGCGCGGTGATGATGCCCAGGCCCGGGGCGGCAAAAGGCGATGTGCCGAAGAACGGCATCGGGATGGCATTCTGAATGGCCGGCGTCCCCGGCAGTGCGGTCATCGTGAAGGTGAAGGCGCCCAGCGCGATGGTCGCGGGAATCAGGCGCTTGGGGATGTCGGCCTTCCGGAACAGCGCCGCAGCGATCGGGTATACCGCGAAGGCGACGACAAACAGCGACACGCCGCCGTAGGTCATCACCGCGCAGGACAGCACCACGGCCAGGATGGCCCGCCCGGTTCCCAGCCTGGCAATGATGGCATTGGCCAGCACCCCGGCGCTGCCGGAGTCCTCCATCAGCTTGCCGAAGATGGCGCCGAGCAGGAACACCGGGAAGTACAGGGTGATGAAGTTGCCCGCCGAGCCCATGAAGATCTGCGTGTAGCTCGCCAGCACCGGGCCGTCCATCGTGGCGATCACGGCGAAGGTCGCCAGCGCCGGGGCCAGGATCAGGAGGCTGATGCCCCGGTAGGCCAGGTACATCAGCAGACCCAGAGCGATCAGGATGACTGCAATACCCATCATGGCATCGACTCCTTGGGCGGTTCGGTAGGCGTGGTTTCATCCAGCTTGGGTGGGCTGAAGCTGTCGGTGAACAGGCTCTTCAGGTCGAAGGTGGAGCGCACCCCCAGGTCGTCGAAATGACGCTCGAGGAAGTTCTCGGCCCACGCCCCGCCGCGCTCCTTGAGATACATCAGGTAGTCCCATTCGGCGTTCATCTTGCTCGAGGCATCCAGATCCTTGAGCTCCTCGTGGGCATGGATCAGGTGGACGTAGATATCACGGTAGCGCTCGGATTCGAGGCGCTCCGCCTCGATCAGCTGGTGCAGCAGCTCAATGGAGCGCAGTTCCTTGATCAGGCTGGAATTGAATGTGATCTCATTGAGCCGGTTGATGATCTCGCGACCCGTGCGCGGGAGTTCCTCGCGCACCATCGGGTTGATCTGGACGACGATGAGATCGCGCGTTGCCCGATCCTCCACCAGCGGATAGAGCGCCGGGTTCCCGATGTAGCCACCGTCCCAATAGGCCTCGCCGTCGATCTCCACGGCCTGGTACATGAACGGCAGGCAGGCCGAGGCCATGACCGCATCCACGGACAGATGCGGTTGCGTGAAACTGCGGCCACGACCGGTACGTACGTTGGTGGCAGTGACGAACACCTTGAGAGCCTTGCAATGGTTGACCCGTTCGAAATCGACCTGGGAGGCGACCAGATCGCGCAAGGGATTGATGTTGAGTGGATTCAACTCATACGGCGAGAACTGCCGCGTGAGCTGCTCGAAGAACAGATAGCCCGGCGAGTTATCCAGACTGAAGTTGTTGGTGAACCGATCCCAGGGCGACCGCTGGATGGGCGAGAAGCGGGCCGCGTCGCTGACCGCCTGCCAGAATGCGGTCAACGCCTCCCGGCCTCCCTCGCGACCGGCTCGATCCAACCCGTCGGCCATCACCACGGCGTTCATGGCGCCGGCGCTGGTGCCGCTGATCGTGGCGATCTCGATCCGCTCGTCCGCCAGCAGTCGGTCCAGCACCCCCCAGGTCAATGCCCCGTGGGCGCCGCCACCCTGCAGGGCAAGGTCGACAGTTTTCCTGCTTCCCTTCTTCATCAGTCCGGCCCCCTCGCATCGAAGGGCGATATTGCACCGCACCATGAGGGTCTCTGTCTACCTATTTCGAACCTATGGTCGCTGTCACCCCACCAGCGCCCCTTCGAACCAGGAAGCATTCTGACGGTCTCGCCGGCTCGGCCCGGGGCGCCTCATCGCAGAGGGTGGTCCTGTCCCGGACCTTCGGCGCCTGGAGCACGCTGAGCAATATCCTTCGACAGGCTTCCTTCGACAGGCTCAGGACGAACGGCTGGTGTCCCTCGACAGGCTCAGGACGAGCCGCAGGTGCATGAGTCCGTTCGTGGTGAGATTGTCGACCCACGAACAGAATCGATTTGTTTGGCGCTTCCCTATCGCTGATTCACCTCGGAACCTTCGCCAGGAACCGCTGCCTCTGGCGCGGCCCAGCCTAGGGCAATGTCGATGATATGCGGAATCGCCGGCGGCTCGGGATCACTCGCAAAGAAGCGCGCGAGCATTCCACGATGCGACGCGGGAACGAGAATTGGCGGCGGCGCGTCCTGAAGCGTCAGCGATGCAACCGGCACCACCCCATCGCCCAGCCCATCACCGATATCCGACCACCAACTGCGCAAGGCGTTGTCCAGTTCGGGGGAGACCAGCTCTCCACCGATCGATTCCAGTCCAGCGGTCATGGAAGGCGGAGGTTCCAGCAGAACGCCCCCGATGATCTGCACGGGAACCCGGGTCGGCCACTGCCGCTCGTCCAACTCCCTCAGGAAAGCGCTGCCGGGCCGCAAATCGATCTTGGCTGCGCCGGTTCCGTCCCGCAGGCCCGCAAACAACGAGAACCGCCCGTCCATGCCAGGGGTCAGCTGTTCCCGGAGTTCGAGCCAGACCCTCAACCGGGCCCATTCCGAGCCCTGGTTGGGCGTGCCGGCAAGAATCACCCCGGCGACGGCCGGTCCAGCGACAGCAGGGTCTGCGCCTTCCGGGTGGCGCAGGCGTGAGACGAAGTCCCGCACGACTAGGCCTCCCATGCTGTGCCCGATCAGCATCACCGGACGGTCGGTTTCCTGTTGCGGCCAATGCTCGGCCAGCAGATCGGCACTCCGGTCGATGCCCTGATCATTCGGGTAGCGGAATTCCCAGACGTCGAAACCCGCCTCTTCGAGGGCAGGAACGAGATCGTCCCAGATGTTCCCCGGTTCATCCAGACCGTGTACCAGGATGACTCCGGGAGCCGCGCCATCAGGCGCTTTCGCGGATCGCGGAAAAAGCCCGTACACCCCGGAAGCCGGGCCCATCTCTTCCGGGAACCATTCGTGCAACTGGTCCTGGACCAGCACGCGCAGTTCCCTCTCCGCCTGCGGGTCGCTCTCCGCCCACCAGGTCCAGGAGACGGCGAGGAGAACGGATAGAAACACGAGTGAGGCGATAAGCCTGAACCACATTCGCGCACGGGAGCCCGTAGGGTTCATTGGCAGGAGCGCGCGGAAGCCGACTCGTGACATAGCGCCTCGGGCTGCAGGCAACCGCCGTGCCTTCGATACGAGTCTGCCGAGCTCCTTTCCCGCCGGGTCCCGTTGGCACGGGTCGGCTCACCGGGACACCGCACGCTCGATCCCCTCACGCATCACCTCCACTAGAAAGTCGATCTGGTCCTCTGTGATCACATACGGCGGCATCAGGTAACTGACGTTTCCCAGTGGCCGCAGCAATGCGCCGCGCTCAAGGCCGTGGCGGTAGATCGCCAGTCCGCGGCGTTCCTGCCAGGGGAAAGGTGTGCGCGTAGCCTTGTCCTGCACCAGTTCGACCGCAGCGATCATCCCGGTCTGCCGTACCTCGGCGACGTGGGGGTGCTCCTGCAGCGGCGCGAGCGCTCGCTCCATGTGCCGCGCGAGTTCCCGATTGCGCTCGAGCACCGGCTCGTCCTCGAAGATGTCCAGCGTCGCCAGTGCCGCGCGGCATGCCAGCGGATTGCCGGTGTAGGAGTGGGAGTGCAGAAAGGCGTTCAGTTTCTCGTAGTCGTCATAGAACGCGTCGTAGACCTCGTCTGTGGTCAGCACCACGGCCAGTGGCAGATAGCCCCCGGTCAGGCCCTTCGAGAGACAAAGGAAGTCCGGACTGATCGGGCCCTGCTCGCACGCGAACATCGTTCCGGTACGCCCGAAGCCGACCGCGATCTCGTCCGCGATCAGGTGCACGCCGTAACGGTCGCATGCGGCACGCAGCAGGCGCAGGTACTCGGGGTCGTACATGCGCATCCCGCCCGCGCACTGCACCAGCGGTTCGACGATCACCGCGCAGGTCTCGTCCGCGTGCTCGGCCAGCGTGGCCTCCATCAGCGCGAACCGGCGCCGGGCCACGTCGGCACAGGTCTCCCCGGCCTCGCGCTCGAAGCAGTCCGGGCCGGGTACCGTAATCACTGGCATCATCAGCGGTGCGTAGGTCTTGCGGTACAACTCGACATCACCCACCGCGAGCGCACCCAGGGTCTCGCCGTGATAGCCGTTGCTCAGGCAGATGAAGCGCTGCTTCTCCGGGTGCCCGCGGTTCTTCCAGTAGTGGAAGCTCATCTTCAATGCCACCTCGACGGCGGCGCTGCCATTGTCAGCGAAGAAGCAGCGCTTCATGGGCTCGGGAGTCAACGCGATCAGGCGCTCAGAGAGCTGTACCACAGGTTCATGGGTGCAGCCGGCGAGGATTACGTGCTCGAGCTGATCGAGCTGGTCCCGGATCGCGGCATTGATCGTGGGGTTCGCATGCCCGAACAGGTTCACCCACCAGGAGCTGATTGCGTCCAGATACCGGTTCCCGTCGAAGTCCTCCAGCCAGACCCCCGAACCCCGACGGATGGCCAGCATCGGCAGGGTGCCTTCTTCCCCGTAGTCCTTCATCTGGGTACAGGGGTGCCAGAGGGCGGCGAGATCGCGGCGTTTCAACGTGAGCGCATCCATGCGCGGATTGTAACGCTCCGGCTCAGGCAGCGGGGAGCATCGACGCGTACTCGCCCTCGAAGAAGAACCTTTCTTCGCCGAAGGCGGGACGCAACTGATCCAGCCGGGTGGCCTCGGGATCGTAGCGGGCGAAGAACCCGAAATCGGCCCCCGGCTGGGTTCCGCTTGACCTGCGGGCCGGATATGACAGGCTGTCTGGAAATCCACTGGAGGCCGTCATGCATCCGGAGTTTCCGCATCAGGACATCATCCACCTCAACCATGCTGCGGTGGGCCCGTGGCCGTTGCGCACCGCAGAGGCGGTGACGGCCTTCGCACGGGAAAACGCGATCTCCGGATCGCGCCACTATGCGCAGTGGCTCAAGGTCGAGGCGGCGACACGCGGGCTCGTGCAAGCCCTCATCGGTGCCGAGGATGCAGCCGACATTGCCTTCGTGAAGAACACCTCCGAGGCCCTGTCCATCGTCGCCTTCGGCCTGCCCTGGTCTGCCGGCCAGAACATCGTCATCCCGCGCGGCGAGTTCCCCTCCAATCGCGTGGTCTGGCTGATGGCGGCGGAGCGCTTCGGGCTGGAGGTGCGCGAGGTCGATCTCTCCTATGATCCTCCGGAGGATGCGTTGCTCGCGGCCTGCGACCACCGGACCGCGCTGCTCTCCTGCAGCGCGGTGCAGTTCGCCAGCGGGCTGCGTATGGACCTCCACCGCCTGGGCACATCCCTGCGCGGCCGGGGCATCCTGTTCTGCGTGGACGCCATTCAGCATCTGGGCGCCCTGCCCTTCGACGCCCGGGCGATGCAGGCGGATTTCGTGATGGCCGATGCGCACAAGTGGCTGCTCGCACCCGAGGGCATCGCGCTGTTCTATGTCCGTCCCGAGTTACGGGACCGCCTCATCCTGCAGGAATTCGGCTGGCACATGCTGGCCGATTCGGGCGACTACAGCAGCGAAGTGCTCACCGTTGCCGACGATGCGCGGCGGTTCGAACCCGGGAGCCCCAACCTGCTGGGCATCCATGCCCTGCATGCCAGCCTATCACTGCTGCTCGAGGTGGGTCTGGAACAAATCGCGACGGCGATCGACGACCGCTGGCAGCACCTGCACGATGGGCTCCGGTCACTGGGTTGCGAGATCCTGACCCCGCCGGCAAGGCGCGCTGGCATCCTCACCTTCCGCCCGATTCGCGGAGAGACGGAAGCAATGTTCCAGCGACTGCAGCACGCCGGGGTCCTGTGCGCACAACGGGGCGGCGGCATCCGTTTCTCGCCACATTTCTATCTGCCAATGAATGCCCTGGACGAGGCACTGGCGCTGGTGGCGGAGGGTGCGGGGTCCGGGTAGGGAGGGACGAGTGCCTGGGCAGGCCCGTTCGATCAGAGCGTGTGGGTACGCCCGGTGGACTTCAGCATGCCGCCCAGGTGGGTCTCGATCAGGCGCCGCGTCGCACCCTTGTCGCTCGAGCTGAACTGGACGCCGATCCCGCGGGAGCGGTTGCCCTGGGCACGGGCAGGGGTGATCCAGACGACCTGGCAAGGCACCGGAATCCGCTCGGACTCATCGAGCAGGGACAGCAGCACGAAGACCTCGTCGCCCAGCCTGAAGGGCTTTTCGGTGGGAATGAACAGGCCACCATTGGCCACAAAGGGCATGTAGGCTGCGAACAGCGCCGATTTCTCCCGGATCGCCAGGGTCAGAATGCGGCCTCGTGTGGGTGCCGTCATCTCGTCTCCACCACATCACTGTACATTACGGTCACCAGATTGCGCCGGGACCGCTCGGTGCGATACACCTGAACCGACCCTAATTTCGGATTATGGCCGTTTTGCTTCCCGTAGTGCCAGTCCCAGCGAACGCAATGCGAAAATGCCATCAGGAGCCCCGCCGCCAGAGGCGCAGCACCATGTGCTCACAGCGCAACTGCGGATTCAACGCGGTCGACAGATCACGGTGCCACTGCAGCGAGTCCTGGAACAGCCGGGACAGTTCCTTCAGGCCGCGATGACGTGCGAAGCTCTCGAGCGCCCCCTGTTCGAACAGTCGCCCGAACGAATCCGGTTGTTCGGTGAGCAGATACGTCTGAGCGGAAACCAGCAACCGCTGCAAACGGGGCAGCAGCGAGCCGAGATCACAGGCCTGGAAACGTGTGGCCACGGGAAACGGCGATGCGCTCTCCAGCAGCATTCCCAGGGCCTCACGATCCTGGCGCCAGATCTCGATCGCGCCTGGGTCATCGAGCAGCGCACGCGCTGCCATCGGCCGATTCAGGCTGGCCGGCAGTGCTTCGTCCACCGTAAGCCCCTGTCCGGCCATCGGCGCGAGCCACTCGCGCACCAGAGCGGGATCCGGCGATGGAATCCGCAGGCGCTGGCAGCGGCTGCGGATCGTTGGCGCAAGCCGCGCCGGGCGCGCCGCGGCCAGCAGAATCATCGCTCCTTCCGGCGGTTCCTCCAGGGTCTTCAGCAAGGCATTCGCGGCGTTCACGTTCATCGACTCGGCGGGTTCGATGAACACCAGCCGCGCCGGGCCGCTGTGACTGAGAGAGAGGAAATCAATCACGCTGCGGACACGGTCGACGAGGATTTCCTTGCCGGCCTCCTCGGGGGTGATCTCCAGCATCTCGGGGTGGCTGGCGCTCAGAAAGCTACGACAGCCGTTGCAGATTCCGCAGGGGAAGACGTCTTTGGAGGCCGTCTTGCACGCGACTCGCTGCAGGAAGGTCCGAACCAGCAGCCCCTTGCCCACGCCTTCGGGGCCCACCACGAGCAGCCCCGGGGGCGGCTGTCGCGTCTGTACCAGCGCGACCAGGCCCGCCAGCGGGGCGCGTAGCCAGGGTGGAAACGCAACCGGTTCGCCGTCGGATACTGGGCTGTTCATGGTTCGGCCGTCATCCACCGATCCCGCGCCACCAGGACTCCCAAGCCTGATCGACCTGGGCAGCCACCGTTTCCAGGTCGGCCCCACCGTCGATGACCCGGTAACGTCCCACGTCGGCACGGGCCCGCTGCAGGTATGCGCTGCGGGCACGTTCGAAGAACGCTATGTCCTCACTTTCGATGCGATCCCGTTTCCCCCGGGTCAAGGCCCGCTCCAGCCCGACCTTCGGAGGCACATCGAGCAGCAGCACCAGATCCGGACGAAAATCGCCCTGCAGCCAGTTCTCGAGCACGGCGACCCGTTCCGCCCCCAGGCCCCTTCCCGCGCCCTGGTAGGCGAAACTGGCGTCGGTGAAGCGGTCACAGAGGACCCAGGCGCCCTGCGCCAACGCCGGCTCGATGACCTCGCGCAGGTGTTCGGCGCGCGCGGCGAAGATCAGCAGCAGTTCGGTCTCCGCCGCCATCGCACCGACCTCGGGATCGAGCAGCAGACCGCGCAGCCGTTCGCCGAGCGGGGTCCCCCCGGGCTCGCGGGTCAGCACCACCTGCCTGTCCTCGTCCCGCAGCCGACGGTGCATGCGTTCGAGCTGCGTGGACTTCCCCGCGCCCTCGATGCCCTCGAAGGTGATGAAACGACCGCGCCCCGACGGCTTCACCGCTGCGCCCCGTAGCGGCTCGCGTCGCCACCCAGCTGATACTTGATCACGGCGGCCCGATGTTCCGCGTAGGTGCTCGAGAACGCGTGCGTACCGTCCTTGCGGGACACGAAAAAAAGCGCCTCGGTCTCTGCCGGATTGGCGGCAGCCCGGATCGATGCCAGGCCAGGCAGCGCGATCGGCGTCGGCGGCAGACCATCCCGGGTATAGGTGTTGTAGGGATGATCGCGCCGCAATTCCGCACGGGTGAGCCGGGTCGTGCCGGGCTCCAGCGCATACAACAGGGTCGGGTCTGTCTGCAGGCGCATCCCGCGGCGCACCCGGTTGACGAAGACACCGGCGACCAGGCCGCGCTCCTCCGCCTGGCCGGTCTCCTTCTCGATGATCGACGCGAGGATGAGCAGCTCGTACGGCGACTCCAGCGGGTGATCCTCGACACGGGCAGCCCAAGCCTGTTCGAGCTGGCGGTTCAAGGCTTCATGAGCCATCTTCAGCACCTGCATGGCCGGCGTGTCGCGACCGAAGACGTAGGTATCGGGAAGGAACCAGCCCTCCGGATGCATGTCGGGTTTGCCCAGCTCCGCCATCACCATCTCGAGGTCTGCGGGCTCAGGCATGGGTCGCAGGGCCGTATGCGCCTGGACCGCCTCCAGGAACTGTCGGGCCGTCCACCCCTCGGGGGCCGTCAACCTGTGCCGCACGACCACACCACGCGCCATGTTGTCGAGAAGCTTCGCCAACGTCATGTCGGCAGGCACTTCGTACTCGCCCGCCTGTAGGCGACTCGCGATCCCATGGTAGCGGGCGTGGATCTCGACCATCCACGGGTGACGTACCCAACCCCGGTCCGCGAGTTCCCGGTTGATCTGGCGGAAGCCCTGCCCCGGACCTACCACGAGGATTTCATCGCGCTCGAGTCCCAGGGGCTGAAACAACTCTTTTTGATAGGTACTCACGAAGTGGGCGCCCGCGATCGTGGCGACGATCAGCAGAAAAAGAAAAACAAGACTAAGCCAACGCATTCAATTCCGCTCCGAGCTCAAACACCATGGCCAGGGCCGCCGACGCCGGCCCGCCGCCGGCCACCCTATCACGCTGCCCGACCAGGAGGGCACGTCTCAGCCCGATCCGGCTGTTGCTGAGGAAGATGGCCTCCGCAGCCCGCACGCGTTCCAGGGACAATCTTGCTTCCTGCACCACCAGCCCGGCCCGCGACGCGTCTTCCAGCAACCAGCCCCGCCGCGTCCCCGCGACACCGAACTCGTCCACGGGCGGTGTCAGCAGGCAACCGCCCTCCAGGACGAACACATTGCTCTGGGTGGCACAACTCGCGTTGCCGAGGTCGTCCAGCATCAGACCTTCATCCCAGTCCGCACCCCACTCGCGCCGCGCCAGCACGTTCTCCAGGCGATTCAGATGCTTGCAGCCGGGCAGAGGACTGCGGCCCGATCTTGTGCGGCAAACCCCAAGGCGAAGTATGTGCCCCTCGTCGGCAATCGCCAACGGGGCTCCCCCCATCGCGATCCGCGTGGGCTGGACCCGCTCCGGTATCGCATAGCCGCGCGGACCGGGCCCTCGCGTAACGATGAGCTTGGCCAGGACCCGGGAAGATCCGGCCACCTCCCGAAGGTCATCGAGGCAATCCTGCTCGCGCGGCAGCGGGATGCCCAGGCCCTCGAGGCCCCGGCACAGCCTGGCCCAGTGACGGTCCCATAGAACGGGGCGGCCGGCGTCGAGGCGCAGCGTCTCGAACACCCCATCACCGAACTGGAGGCCACGATCACTCGGATCGATCCGGTTGCCGCGCTCGCCGTTGACCAGGATCGTCATCGCCGCAGCGCATCCAGAAGTCCGTGCGCCTTGTGTCGGGTCTCCTGCAGTTCTGCCTCGGGGTCCGAGTCGGCGACGATACCCGCCCCGGTGCGGAACCGGATCTCTCCACCCCGGACCACCAGCGTTCGGATCAGGATGTTGGTGTCCATCGCCCCGTGCCGGCTGATGTAACCGCAGGAACCGGTGTAGGCGCCCCGTGCCGCGCGCCC
Organism: Thioalkalivibrio sp.; assembly: GCA_007116035.1. GTDB lineage: Bacteria > Pseudomonadota > Gammaproteobacteria > Ectothiorhodospirales > Ectothiorhodospiraceae > Thioalkalivibrio. The sequence continues at coordinate 5,784 of SKJG01000071.1, read as the reverse complement.
CTCCAACTCCTGGATGATCTGCATGCTACGGATCTTCGGACAGCCGGTGATGGTGCCGCCGGGAAAGGTGGCACGGATCAGATCCGCCGGTGTGGTCCCGGCGCGCAGACGCCCACGGACCGCGGACACGATGTGATGGACCCGCCGATAGCTCTCGATGGTCATGAATTCGGGGACGCTGACCGTCCCGGGCTGACAGACCCGGCCGAGGTCATTCCGCTCCAGATCGACCAGCATCACGTGCTCGGCCTTCTCCTTCGCGTTGATTCTGAGGTCGTTTACCAATGCCTGGTCCTTGATCACTTCCCGGTCTCTGCGCCGCGTGCCCGCGATCGGCCGGGTCTCGGCCATGCCCTCGCGCACACTGACCAGGCGCTCGGGCGACGAACTCATGACCTCGGCTCCGGGCAGGCGCAGCCAAGCTGCGAATGGCGCCGGATTGGCACGCCGGAGCCGCCGATAGAGATCCGACGTGTCCATGCCGTCAAGCGCGTGGATGCGCCACTCTCGCGACAGATTGGCCTGGAAACAATCACCGTCCCGGATGTAACGCAGGGCGCGGCGAACCGCGGCGCGATAGCGCTCTGGATCGTCCTCTGTCACGCTCAGACCGGGCTGCGGCCCCGGCTCCCTGGGTTTGCTCAGCGCAGACAGGTCCTGATGGAGTTGTTCCCAGCGTCCAGGTACAGACCCATCGTCCACGAAAAAGGCTCGGCCTTCCCTGTGGTCCTCGATCACCGCGGCCGGAAAATAGGTCGCCAGGGCGGTCGGAAGCCACAGGTCCTGCGTACACTGCCCCAATGTGGGCTCGATGTCCCATGCCAGTTCGTACCCCAGGTAGATGAACCATCCACCCAGGAACGGCAATTCCAGGGGCCCCGCCTCCGCCTGCATCGCGTCGAAGGGACCGAGTTGCTGCAGGTGGTCCAGGACCGTCGCCCCGCCGCCGACGATCGTCGAGCCTGGGAACGCGAACAGGATGGAGAATCGCGCCGGCGCCTGGCCGATCAGCGCGGTATCCAGAAAGTGCGGATAGCGCGCTGGATAGGCCCGGGCCAGGGCAAGGAGATCCACGCCCGCCGCAAGCGGCCAGACGGACATGGTTGCCCTTAGATCGTGCGGAACAGCAGGGTCCCGTTGGTACCTCCGAACCCGAAGGAGTTCGACAGCGCCACCCTGGTATCCAGGTCACGCGCCTCATGCGCGACGTAGTCCAGATCACAACCCTCACCCGGGTTGTCGAGGTTGATCGTGGGCGGCGAGACCTTGTGATACAGAGCCAGCACGGAAAACAGCCCCTCGATCCCGCCCGCGGCTCCGAGCAGGTGACCGGTCATCGACTTTGTGGAATTCACGAAGACCTTCTTCGCATACGCACCCATCGCCAGCTTCGTCGCGAGTGTCTCCGCGAGGTCGCCGGCCGGCGTGGAGGTCCCATGGGCATTGATGTAGCCCACTTCGGAGGGTTCCACCCCGGCGTCCTTCATGGCCTTCACCATGCAGGCCGCCGCGCCCTCGCCACCCTGCGAGGGCGAGGTCATGTGATAGGCATCGGAGTTCCAGGCGAAACCCGCAAGCTCCGCGTAGATTCGTGCACCGCGCGCCTTGGCGTGTTCGTACTCCTCGAGCATCATCACCCCGGCACCGTCGCTGAGCACGAATCCGTCCCGATCGCGATCCCAGGGACGCGAGGCGCGTTCGGGATCGTCGTTGCGAGTCGACAGTGCGCGCGCCGCGGCAAATCCGCCGATACCCAGGGGGGTCGTTGCCATCTCGGCACCACCCGCAAGCATCGCATCCACGTCGCCGTAGGCGATCATGCGCGCGGCGTCGCCGATATTGTGGGTCCCGGTGGCGCAGGCCGACACGATCGAGATGTTTGGACCCTTGAGCCCGCGCATGATGGAAAGATTTCCGGCCACCATGTTGATGATGGCACTGGGCACGAAGAACGGAGAGATCTTGCGCGGACCGCCCTTCAGATAGGCTGCGTAGGAACGTTCGATGTACGGCAGGCCGCCGATACCGGAACCCAGCGCCACCCCGATGCGGTCGGCATTGGCGTCGGTGACCTCCAACCCGGAATCGTCCAGTGCCTGGATACCCGCCGCGAGACCGTAGAGCACGAAGGTGTCCATCTTCTTCTGCTCTTTGATGGGGACGTAATCGTTGGCATTGAAGTCCCGGACCGCCCCGGAAATACGGACCGGCATGGCCGAGGCATCGAAGACATCGATCGGCGTGATGCCGCTTTTGCCTGCGACGATATTCTCCCAGGCCGTCTTTACCGTGGAGCCCACTGGGGAAACGATACCCAGCCCTGTAACCACCACACGACGCTTAGACAATTGATTTCTCCCTCAAAACGAAACAAAGCAAGGGCCACTCGGTCGGAAGCGAGGGGCCCTGGCCTTTCAGTCCTTTGGAACGGCCGGGGGCCGGCGTTCCTCAGTCCTTCATATTCGCCTGGATGTAATCGATGGCCTGCTGGACGGTGGTGATCTTTTCCGCCTGTTCGTCGGGGATTTCGGTTTCGAATTCCTCCTCGAGGGCCATGACCAGCTCGACGGTGTCCAGTGAATCGGCGCCGAGGTCATCGACGAAAGAGGCCGTGTTGGTGACGTCCTCTTCCTTGGCACCCAACTGTTCAACGACGATCTTCTTGACGCGTTCTTCAATGCTACTCATGTACGACATCCCCTTTGGGTGTGTGGCGGTCAATTTGCGAGCGCCATTCTAGTGAAAAGACCCGGTTCGATCCAGTATGGCCCCGCCCCGCTCCGCAACCCACCCGGGCAACGGTTGGTGCCGGTACCGAACCGGTCCGAAAATCCCCGGGACGACCATCAATGCATGAACATGCCACCGTTGACGTGAAGCGTTTCCCCCGTAATGTAACCGGCTTCCGGAGAGGCAAGAAACGACACGGCCGCGGCAATCTCCCCAGACTGCCCGAGACGCCCCAGCGGAATGCCCTCGAGGAGTTTGGCGCGCGTCGCCTCGGGCAGCTCCTTCGTCATGTCGGTATCGATGAATCCTGGTGCCACAGTGTTCACGGTGATGTTGCGGCTGCCCACCTCGCGCGCCAGGGCGCGCGCGAATCCCGCCAGCCCGGCCTTGGCGGCCGCGTAATTCGCCTGGCCGGCATTGCCGCTGGAACCAACCACCGAGCCGATCAGGATGATGCGGCCGCGCCGGGCCTTCATCATGCCCTTGAGGAGGCGCTGGGTCAGCCGTGCCGCCGCGGAAAGATTGGTCTCGATGACGCTGTCCCACTCCTCGTCCTTCATTCGCATCAACAGGTTGTCGCGGGTAATGCCCGCGTTGTTGACTAGCACCTCGATCGAGCCCTCGCGCCCCTGGATGTCTTCCAGGGCCGCCTGCACCGAAGCGGAATCGGTGACGTTCAGGACGAGTCCGCGCCCGCCGACATCGGCCAGCGCGGACGAGATGACCTCCGCGCCCTTGGCCGACGTGGCGGTTCCCACAACTTTCCAGCCGTCCTCGGCCAGACGCCGGGCGATGGCGGCACCGATGCCACGGCTCGCGCCGGTGACCAGGGCTGCACCTCTAGTTTCAGACATCTGTCGTCTTCCTTCTCGCTTCGTGTCGTCGGTTGATCGTTGCCGCGCCGACGCCCATCAGGCGCCCAGCACATCGAGGGTCTTCGTCAGGCTGGCTTCGTCGCTGACCTCGAGCAACAGCAGGTCTCGGTCGATGCGCTTGGCCAGCCCCGTCAGCACGCGGCCCGGCCCGGCCTCCACCAGCACCTGCACAGCACGCGCGCGCATCGCCTGGACGGTCTCGACCCAACGCACCGGACGGAACAGTTGCTCGGCCAGGATCGCGCGCAGTTCGGCGGTCGAATCGACCGTGCCGGCGCTGACATTGTGTAGCAGCGGAATCCGGGGCAGGCGAAGTTCGGTCGCTTCGAGCTTCGCCATCAGCCGCTCTGCCGCGGGCCGCATCAAAGCGCAATGCGAAGGCACCGAGACTGGCAGTCGCAGGGCCCGCTTGGCGCCGGCACCCGGCGCGGCGGCAATGGCGCGCTCGACCGCGGCGACCGAACCGGCGATGACCACCTGTCCCGGCGAATTGAAGTTCACCGCCTCGAGCACGTCGGATCCCGCCTCCGATGCGCACAAGGCCACCACGGCGGCATCCTCCATGCCGAGGATGGCCGCCATCGCGCCCTGCCCCTCGGGCACGGCTCCCTGCATCGCTGCAGCGCGCTCGGCAACCAAGCCCACTGCAGCGGGGAAATCCAGCGCATCCGCAGCCACCAGGGCGCTGTATTCGCCGAGGCTGTGACCCGCCAGCATGCTGGGCCGGGCCTGCGTTGCCGCGGTCAGTACGCGCCAGGCAGCAACCCCGGCCGCGAGCATGGCGGGCTGGGTGTATTCCGTGCGGTTTAGGGTTTCCGCGGGTTCGTTCTGGCAAAGGCCCCAGAGATCCATGCCGAGGACATCGGAGGCCTCCGCGAATGTCTCGCGAACGATGGGATGCTTCGAGCCCAGTTCGCCCAGCATGCCCACCGACTGCGATCCCTGACCCGGGAACATGACTGCCCAATGCGATTCCATGGCTGACCTGATCCGTTCAAGACCCGCGTAGTGTATGCCCATCAATTCCCGAGCGGCAAACACCGGTCATGCTCCCGGCGGCGGATGGGTCGGCGGGGTAGCTCCCGCGGGCCCATGCCACTGCCGTGAAGGGGATGGACCCCGGAAAAAACCGTGCTACAAAGGCATCCCGCTTGAGTTCCGGCCACGCATCCGCATAATGTCGCCTCCTGTGTCACATCGAAGAGGAACTGCATGGCGAAGGAAGACGAGATCGAACTCGAAGGGACCATTGTCGAGACGCTGCCCAACACGATGTTTCGCGTCGAGCTGGAAAACGGGCACGTGATCACCGCACACATCTCGGGAAAGATGCGTAAGCACTACATCCGTATCCTGCGGGGTGACAAGGTGATCGTTCAGATGACACCGTACGATCTCAGCAAGGGACGCATCGTCTACCGCAACAAGTAAGCGGACCCGGTTCCCCGGATCCGCTTGAGCATCAAGAGACGGCTGGCTCCCGGATATCCAGTACCAGCCCGTCCTCACCCAGCCGGACGACCACTTCCCCGCCGCCCTTCATCAGCCGCCCGAACAGGAGTTCCTCGGCCAGCGGCTTCTTGATGTACTCCTGCAGGGTCCGCGCCATGGGACGCGCGCCCATCTTGGCATCGTACCCGTGTTCCGCCAGCCAGGCACGGCCTTCCGGCGTCACCGTGAGCACCACCTTCTTCTCGTCCAGCTGGGCCTGCAGTTGCACCAGGAACTTGTCCACGACCCCGAGGATGGTCGCCTCGTCCAGTGGGGCGAACTGGATGATTCCGTCCAGGCGGTTGCGGAATTCCGGGCTGAAGGTGCGCTTCAGGACCTCCATTGCGTCGGTCGAATGGTCCTGCTGGGTGAACCCCATCGAGGGCCGACTGGCCATTTCCGCACCGACATTGCTGGTCATCACCACGATGACGTTGCGGAAGTCGACCTTGCGCCCGTTGGTGTCGGTCAGGGTCCCGTGGTCCATCACCTGCAGCAGCAGGTTGAACACATCGGGATGGGCCTTCTCGACCTCATCGAGCAGCAGCACGGCGTGCGGATGCTTCAGGATGGAGTCGGTCAGCAAACCGCCCTCGTCATAACCGACGTAGCCCGGAGGCGCGCCGATCAGCCGTGAGACCGTGTGCCGTTCCATGTACTCCGACATGTCGAAGCGCACCAGCTCGAT
>SKJG01000093.1 GCA_007116035.1 Thioalkalivibrio sp. | reverse complement strand
TGCTGCCCTGGCAGCGCCACCTGATCACCGCCTACGCCTGCCTGCCCATTCTGCACCTCGGCATCGACGCCTACCGCGACTGGCAGACCGTGCTGGTCTATCCGGACACCTTCGCCCCCGAGCAGGAGTGGGTGGACGAGGCCGGCGTGCATCACCAGGCGGTCGTCCCGCAGGCAGGCGAGGCCTGGGAACGCGGCCCGGTGGTCCTGTCCTGGAACGACATCGCCGCCGACGGCGCGGTGATCGTCCACGAAATGACGCACACCCTGGATGCCGGCAATGGCGACGTCAACGGGTTTCCGCCACTGCCGGAGAGCATGTCCGCAGCGGACTGGACCGCCGCCTTCAGCGCAGCCTACGAACACCTGCGCGACGAACTCGAGCGCGGCCGGGAGCCGGCGATCGATCCCTACGCCGCCACCGATCCTGCGGAATTCCTGGCGGTGGCCTGCGAGTACTTCTTCTTCGCGCCCGGCTACCTGCAAGAGGAACTGCCCGAGATCTACCGCCAACTCGCGGATTATTTCCACCAGGAGCCGCACCGGCGCGCCCCCGAAATCGCGACCCACCTGCCAGGATCCGCTGCTTGAGCGATAGCGGACAACGGCTATTTCTGCTGTTGCTCGACTGCCCAGAGCGCCGCCTCGAGCCGTGAACGCAGACCGAGCTTCTTCAGCAGATGCTTGACGTGCACCTTCACGGTGCCCTCGCTGAGATCCAGTTCCCGCGCGATCAGCTTGTTGTTGAGACCACTGGCGATCAGGTCCAGCACCTCCCGCTCGCGCGGCGTCAACCTGGGCTGCCCGGTCGGTGCGGGTTGACCCTGCCGCCGCATTGCGCGCGCAAGGTGCTCCGTGAGCCCTTCCGTCAGGACCAGGCGCCCATCGACGACGTGCCGCAGCTGCCGCAACAACTCCTCGGGCTCGGTGTCCTTGAGCAGGTAGCCGTCCGCACCAGCGCGCAGCGCTTCGACCAGGTCTTCTTCCTGGTCCGAGACGGTTAACATCGCCACCCTGGCCGCACACCCCGCCGCCCGAAGTGCGCGGAGGGTCTGGTTCCCATCCATGCCCTCCATGTTCAGGTCCAGCAGCACCAGGTCGGGTTGCAGCCGCAGCGCGAGATCGATGCCCTCAGGCCCGGAACTGGCCTCCCCCACCACTTCGAAACCGCCCTCGATATCCACCAGCTGACGAACACCCCGGCGGAACAGGGGATGATCATCGATGACCAAGAGACGCACGGGTACCGGCATTTCAGCTGACCTCCTCTGCGATTGGACGAAGATCCCCTTCCGGTTCCGCCAGACCAACCGGCCGAAACAGGAGCCTGACCTGCGTACCACCTTCGGGAGCCGCACCGACCTCCAGCTCACCGTTCAACTGGGCGGCCCGCTCGAGCATGATCGACAGCCCATAGTGATCTGCCTTGCCCGGTTCACCCGGCAGGCCGATGCCATTGTCGACGATGGCAACGCACACGCGTTGGTCGGGGGTCCAGTCCAGCGACACCCGCGCCCGGGTGGCGTGGGCATGGCGCTGCACGTTGCACAGGGCCTCGCGGATGATATGCAGCACATGCACCTCCTCGTTGACGCCGAGCTCGCCATCCGCCAGCTTGTTGTCCAGCTCCACGTACTGCGGCCCACGCGCCGTGATTCCCGCGACGGTCTCCTCCAGCGCGGAGCTCAGGCCAGCCGCGTCGAGGCCGATGCGGAAGGTCGTCAACAGTTCGCGCAGCTGCCGGTAGGCGCCATTGAGACCGTCGCGCAGCTCCCGCAATGCCGCGTCGACCTCAGCGGTATCCTTGGAAGTCGAGGCCGCATGGACCCGGGTCACCTGGATCTTCAGGTAGCTCAAGGCCTGGGCCAGCGAGTCATGCAGTTCCCTGGCAATGGCGGTACGCTCCTCCAGCAACTCCAGCCGCCGGCCCTGGATCGCCCTGCGTTGGCTCGCAATGGCGATCCCGAGGTGCCGCGCAATGGCCTCGACCAGTTGCAACTGCCATGGCTCCGGCGTAACACCTTTGGGCACCTCCATCTGCAGCAATGCCAGGACCTCCGCGCCGTCGAAGAGGGGAATCGACAGGATCCGCCCGCCGGCCTCCTTACTCTTCGCCCCGAGATGCAGCTTGCCGTGCGTCATCCCGACACAATCCGCACAGCAATGCCGCTGGCAAAGAGGGCCGATGAAACCGGGTTCGTGCCCGGAATCAGCCAGGCGGAAGCCCTTGCGACCATCCGATTCCAGCAGGCACAGACTGCCGCTGCCAAAACCGAGAAGCTTCTCCATCTCGCGCAGGGTTTCCGTGTAGTTGGCCCTCGACAGCGTACCGTCGTGCAGGTGGCTCAGGGACCGATACATCAACTCGAGTGCCCGGTTGCTGTGTTCCAGGGCACGGGTCTTGTCCTGCACCCGCTGTTCCAGTTCGTCGTAGGAACGGGACAGATCCTGCGCCATCAGGTTGAACGCACCACCGAGCTGACCCAGTTCGTCGTCCCCCGTATGCCTGATCCTCCGACTGAAATCGCCCGTGCGCATCGCCCGAGCACCGGCAAGGAGATCCTGCAGCGGATGCACCACGTCACGGCGCAGCAACCACACGGTGAAGAAGAGGATCAGCAGCGTCAGCAGCAGACCGGTGCCCTGCACGATACGCAGCCACTGCACCTGGGCCTCGGTACGTTGCTCGAGCAGGAAGACCATGCGGTCCACCCGCTGCACGAAGTCATCGATCCGTTCGCGCATTTCGTCATAGGAGCCGGCGTCCGGGGTGCGGCCGATTGCGCCCAGCAGCATGGGGCGAACGTCCGCCTCCCAGATGCCGCCAATCTCCTCGTAGGCCAATCGCGCAGGGTGCGAGGCGCTCGTTGGCACCATGCGCGCAAGATGATGGCCCGAATAATGCCTCTCGAACCGGTCGATGGCCCTTTCGATCTCGTGCCGCTGCGCCTCACTGTCCGCACCCTGCGGCCTCAACACGGCGGTCGTTGCGTCGTAGGTCGAATAGCGCAACGTTCCTGCGTGGTTGATCGCCGTGGCCGCGCCACGCACCTTCTCGGCGATCACCACCGAAGAGGTGATACCGAGCAGGGCCATCGCCGCGATCAACGAAAGGGCAAGGCCAATGCGCCAGAGCAGCGACCGGTCAATTCCACCAATCATCGGGACCCTCGGACATCAGCGGGCCGTTGCGCCCAGCCTGTCCAAACGGAGTATCAGACCCCAATCATAGATGGTTATTTCGCCGTCGTTTGTCTCTCCACGGTTCGTTTCTCCCTGGGCACTCGACGGCGCGGCCTCACTCCTGAGCCGCAATGCGCACGTCCACCTCGGCCAGGTTGGCCCGGATGATCGCGCCGTTCTCCGATTGGGCCGGAAGCAGGCGTGCCAGCCGCGCCCAGTGCTCGCGGGCGCCGTGATAGTTGCCCGCACGGAAGTCTGCGGTGCCCGCCAGCCAGAGTCCGGTCACGTGATTCGGCTCGATTTCCAAGGCACGACGGATCAGGTCCCGGGGCCGCCCCTCCAGGTTTCCGCCGGCCAGACTTCCGAGGACATCCGCGTAGTCGATCAGGATCTCCGCATCGTGGTTGCCCCCGTGCTCGATGGACTGGGCATAGGCCTGTACGGCCGCCCGGTTCTGGCCCATCGCCTTGTAGACACGCCCGAGCAGGGCCCAACCGACAGGATCGTCGGGTGACTGATCCAGCCGCTCGCGCAATGTGGCGACGATCATCTCCATGTCCGCCGGGGTATCGGCCATGGGCGCCTGCTGCGCGCCGCTCTGGGGTGGATCCAGCGCCATCGGGCCGCCACCGAAGCCCTGGTAGATGAGAATGGCCAGCACCGGCAGCAACGCCAGCGTCCCGAGCCCTGCAGGCCAGCGCCAGGAACGCCCGGCTCCGCCGCGTGCACGCTCGTTCTCGGACATCTCGAGCAGGCTGCGCTGGAGATCCAGGTGGGCCGCGTTGTACTGGGCCTCGGAGATCACGCCGTTCCGGCGGTCGGCATCCAGTTCCGCCAACTGGCTTCGATAGACCGAAACGCCCGTGGCCGCTCGTGATTCTCCCACGGGCTGGTCGACATTGCGGCGCGGGCGAACCAGGGGCACGAAGAGGAACGCCAGAGCCAGGACCACCAGGGCAGCGGCAAGGATGTAGAACAGGGTCATTCGGGACTCCGCGGATCAAATAGGGTTAACGTAAAAGTTACTGCCCAGTTCTGTAAGTCGGGTTAGCGTAGCGTAACCCGACTTACCGGGGACGACGCTGCCTTGCGGCCATGAGTGGGCGCGAGGCCCGTCGGGTTACGCCCTTTGGGCTAACCCGACCTACGGTTTACGGCATTTCATCGTCAGGGTTGGTCGCCGGCCATGACGGTTGGCGGACCTTGCCGCCAAGGGCAAAATCGTTGCACAGGCGGGACTGCTCAGGACTCGGCCTGCAGCTGCCGGTACAGGGGGATGAGATGCCGGTTCACGAGGTCGCTGTGCAGGGGGCCGACATGCTTGAAGCGCACCACGCCGTGACGGTCCACCAGGAAGGTCACCGGCGTCGCGTGTGCGCCCCAGTCGGCACTGGCGCGACCGAGCGGATCGAATCCGACCGCGGCAAAAGGATCCCCTCCGCTGTCGAGATAGGCCACGGCCTGTGCCCGGTCGTCACGGAAGTTCAGGCCGAAGACCGGGATGCCCATGCGGTCGAGTGCGACGAGGGTCCGGCGTTCCTGCCGGCAGGTCGTGCACCAGGACGCCCAGACATTGACCAATGCAGGCGCCCCGAGCAGGTCGGCGCGGGTGAATCTCGCCTCCGGGTCGCGCAGTTGCTGCAGATCGAAGTCGGGGGCCTCCCTGCCGACCAGCGGCTCGGGCACATTGCCGATGTTCCAGATGAGCCCGCCCGCAAGCGCGCCGACCAGGACCACCAGCACCAGGACGGGCAGGAACGGAAGCAGTGAACGAACGCGCATCGCCCCTCCTACACCGGCGCCGCGGAAGTCTTGCTGGAGGAGTCCCCCACCGCGTCCGGCAGGTCCTCCTCGCGGCGCACGCGCACCCGGTAGCGGCGGTCGGTGGCGGCCAGGAATCCGCCCAGACCCATCAGGATGACCCCCGCCCAGACCCAGTTCATGTACGGCTTGTAGTACACCCGCATCACCCAGGCGTTGCCCGGCAGCGGCTCGCCCATGTTCACGTACAGGTCGCGGAAGAACCCGC
>SKJG01000094.1 GCA_007116035.1 Thioalkalivibrio sp. | reverse complement strand
GGACGGCGGCGTGTTCGTGATGGTGGTGCCTGGAAACCCGTTCCGTTGTCCGCCGGGGCCATACGAGCGCGCGGCGATGGTCGCGCATTACTTCCAGAAGGAGAAGCCGAAGTCGAAGATCCTGATTCTCGACAACAAGGAGAACTTCTCGAAGCAGGGCCTGTTCATGTCCGGCTGGAAGCAACACTACGGGGACATGATCGAGTGGGTTCCGAGCTCCCGCGGCGGAATGGTCGAGGAGGTGGACGTTGCGAACCTGACCGCGATCTCCGACGGTGGTTTCAACGAGTTCAAGGCGGACGTACTCAACTACGTACCGGCCCAGCAGGCCGGGAAGATCGCGCAGGACGCCGGTCTTGCCGTCGGCCACTGGTGCCCGGTCAACCAGATGACCTTCGAGTCGAGGGTCCACCGCGGAATCTACGTGATCGGGGATTCCTGTGTCGCCGGCGCAATGCCGAAGTCGGGCCATTCCGCGAACGGGCAGGGCAAGGTCGCGGCCGCCTCGGTCGTCCGTGACCTCGCGGGCGTCGAACCGAAGGCCACTCCGGCCGCGAACACCTGCTACAGCCTGGTCACGCCCGACCACGCGATCAGCGTCGCCGGCATCTACGAGTTCGAGCCCGGGGAGCGGGAGTGGGAGGATGGACAGATGGTGCTGGTGCCAGGATCGGGCGGCGTGAGCCCGGCAGATGCCACGGCCGACGTCCGTAGGCTCGAGGCGATCTACACCAAGGGCTGGTACGACGGGATCACCGCCGACATCTGGGGCTGATCGCCCATCCTTGCTCCTCCGCAGTTTGCGGCGCCCTTGGGGCGCCGCTTTTTCTCGAGGGGCGGAACAAGCCAACGCACGATCGATACAGCGCCATTAGGCAGCAGAACCCAGGCAGTAAAAGCGGGCCCTTAGGAGCCCGTCGTGTCTGCGGTGGGTCCCGCGGAGTGGCCGCGCAACGCGGCGAGCCCACGGCGCCCTCAGGCTGCGTCGCGCAAGCGGTCCGCGACCTCCCTACCGGCAGCGTCCCATGCCGCCATGCCACCGACTACGTTGGTCACCCGTCCGCAACGGTTTCGGAGGACAGTGCACCGATTTCTCGGGGGTCAGTCTGGGCGGCATCATCTGTGGAATTCTGAGAAGGAGAGCGATGATTCGGGTGGCTCGTGTTCCGTCCCGGTTAGCCGCATTTTGTGAAGCAGCGCGGCAATCGCCGACAGGAATGTAGACGTCGGGTACTGTCCCCGGAAACCGAATGGAGGAGACGCGGGTGCTGGAAGACCTGCACCGGGAGCTCCGTGCCTACCACAACGGGAATGGCAGTTCGGTTACGAGATGTTCGTGTTGGAGCGCCGCTGACCCCGGGCGTTCTAAATGAGTCGAGATATCCGGGCCGCATGTGCCATTTCATTCAACAGGTAATGAAGTCATGGAATTCAAAACAGGACACAAAGGGCGCGAAGCCGAGATCATTGATCTCTTCACAGTGACCTTCGCCGCGTCCGAGGGCGCGGAAGAAGGCGCGCTAATCGGAGAACTGGTGCGCAACCTGTTGGACAGCACGGACGAGAAGGATCTTGTCGTCTTCACTGCCGAGAACGACGGCACGACCGTTGGCGGTATCGTCTTCTCGCGGCTGACCTACGAGCAGGATGAGCGGACCGTATTCGTTCTTGCTCCCGTCGCCGTGGCGACCGATCTGCAAGGGAAGGGCATCGGGCAGAGACTGCTGACTCATGGCCTAACTTCGCTGCGCAGCGCGGGCGTCGACATCGTCGTGACCTATGGCGATCCGAATTACTATGCCAAGGTCGGCTTCCTGCCGACCAGGGAGGCGGATGCACAAGCGCCTTTCCCGCTGAATCATCCCGAAGGCTGGATGGCACAGCCGTTGACGGAACGGGTGTTGGCACCGCTGAAAGGCCCGTCCCGCTGTGTCGAAGCGCTGAACAATCCCGTGTTCTGGTAGGGGTTGTGGACCGGGTCGTGGACAGGGTCCGGAGCCGACCCAGACTGTGTCAGAACCCAAGATTTTCAGCCCCTCAGCGACAGTGCCACAGACGACTCGCGGAAAGGCCCACAGTGAACCGCTTCGGTTGCAACGCGATCAGAACACCAGGACCCTGTCGGCGGCTGCGGTCCAGGGGGTCAACCCGTCCAGGGTCGAACGGCGGGTGCCATCGGCCAGTTGCACCGCGAGTGCATCCGCGCCGAGCCAAGCAGTGGCCCCGCGCATGCGCTTGACCAGCCTCGGCAGGAAGGCCACGGCGCCGAGCAGGGCGAGCGCGATCAGCCCGGTCTGGATCGCCGCCTCGCCGCCGGCGATCGCCCGGCGCCCGGCGTAACCGATATAGGTGTAGGCGAAGGCCCCGGGTGCCATGAAGACGAAGGTCGCCGCGATATACGCCAGCAGCCGTATCCGGGTCAGGCCCAGCGCGTAGTTCAGCAGATTGTAGGGGAACAGCGGGACGAGACGAACGAAGGCGACGAGGCGCCAGCCCTCAGCCTCGACCCCGGTGACCAGATCCTTCAGCCGTGCGCCGAGGCGGCGCGACACCCAGTCCGCCCCAAGGTAACGGGCGACCAGGAAGGCCACTGTGGCCCCCAGCGTCGCGCCGAACAGGTTGATTAGCGTGCCCCAGACCGGCCCGAACAGCGCGCCACCGGCGAGAGTCATCACCATGCCGGGCAGGAACAGCACCGAGGCCAGCGCGTAGACAATCACGAAGGCCAGCGGTGCGGTGATGCCGAAGCCGGCGATCCAGGCCTCCAGCGCCGCGGGGTCCATCTGCTCACGGAATGCGACGGCAGCCGCGATCGCGGCCAGCAGTACAGAGGCCAGTGCGATCCGGAACCATGGCCAGGGCTTCATCGTGCAGTCCCGGGCGTAGTGCCTGAGCCCCCCGCAGTGCGCGGCCAGTCCTTGACCTCGCCCTCCGGCCGCCGATTGATCGGGTAGCTATCCGCGGGACCGATGAAGGGCTGCACCAGCATCTTGTCCAGGCGTTCCCACGAGGGCTCCCGGAACAGGTTGATGCCGATGGTCATGCCCTCGTGGCCGTCCTCCGGCTGCGCGCGGTAGGTGCCGAGCAGCCGGTCCCAGAGCGACAGGTTGAAGCCGAAGTTGGAGTTGGTCTCGTGCGGATACCAGGAGTGGTGCACGCGGTGGAAGTCAGGCGTCACGATGAACCATCGAAGCACCCGGTCGATACCGGTCGGCATGCGCACGTTCGAGTGATTGAACAGCGCCAGCGAGCTCAGGATGATCTCGAAGATCAGCACCGCGACCGCCGGGGCCCCGATCATCACGATCACGCCGGCCTTGATCACGAAGGACAGCAGGATCTCGATCGGGTGGAAGCGCAGACCGGTGGTCAGGTCGAAGTCCAGGTCGGCGTGGTGCATGCGGTGCAGACGCCACAGCGCCGGTACCGCGTGGAACATCACGTGCTGCGCCCAGATCGCGAAATCGAGAATCACCAGCGCGATCAGCACGGTGAGCCAGAACGGCAGATCGAGCACCTGCAGCAGCCCCCAGCCCTGGCTCTCGACGAAGAATGCGAGGCCCACCACGCCGGCCGGGAAGATCAGGCGCGTCAGCACCGTGTTGGTGATCACGACGCCCCAGTTGTTGGTCCAGCGGTAGGCCTTGCCGATCGTCAGGGCCCGACGTGGCGCGAGGAACTCCCAGTTCGCCATGATGGCGACCATGCCGAACAGAAAGCCCAGACGCACGATCGGCTCCTGTTCCAGAAACCATTCCACCACCACTCTCCTCAGGAATCTCAGAAACGCATATAGTCAAACAAGGCTTTGACGATATCCGGGATGGGTCGGGTCCGTCAAGTCCGTGAGTAAAGCAACGGAGCGGACAGGAATGTAATCGAGCGCGATGCGCCGGGCCACGACCAGGAAGCCGCCCAGCGGGATCGATCCAGGAATCGGGCACTCGGTTTCGTACCGGGAGCCGTAGGCGGCGGGATCCGGCTCTCCGTTAGGAGAGGACCCTGCAGGAGGGCCAACGAGCCGCCCGTATCGCCGCCGGTGCTCTCTGCGGCTCAATAGCGCGTCGCTCGGGCCACGGGGCAGGTGGGCGGCTTTCCACTCGGGATAGCCTGCTTCCAGCCCCCGCCGGGTGGTGGGAGGCGTTGGCCATGGGTGCTCCGACCGCGCGCGAGCTCGTCCACGCTATGCTCGCTCTGTGCCAGCGCCTCAAGGAGTTCCGGGCGTACCGGGCTCACGAGCGCCTTGGCTACGCGGGCGAAGTGGGTGAACAACTGGGTCTTCAAGGGGGATTCGATTGCATTCATGGCCGGATCGCCACAAACCGATGCCTCAGCCGATTTACTGGCAAACTCGAACGAATATTAGTGCAATGCGCAAAACTGGAGCACCGCTGAACGCGGGGCCGTCTCCGTCGAGACATCGTGTAGGATCGTGATCGACTCCGGTGCGGGGGGTAACGGCTAGCCCGGTGCCGCTCGCGCAGCGCAGACGCAGAACACGGCAAACGGATCGCCATGAATGAGTAACCGCCATGACTGACCGAGCGCATTGGGATGAAGTCTATGCCAGTCGACCGAGTGACACGCTGAGCTGGTATCAGCAGGGCGGTGGTTTGTCGCTGGAGTGGATACGGGAAATCGGCCTGTTGCCATCCGCTGGTATCATCGATGTAGGGGGCGGAACCTCTCGGCTAGTGGATGAATTGCTGACGGCGGGATACGACGATCTCACGGTGCTGGATCTGTCGCGTCAGGCTCTTGAAACCGCCAGGTCCCGTCTGGGTGACGCCGCTGGCAAGGTATCGTGGCTGGAGCAGGACATCACCGAGGCCGATCTCGCCCCAGCGCGCTTTGATCTCTGGCATGACCGGGCCGTGTTTCATTTTCTGGCAACCGCATCGGACCGGCAGGCGTATGTGACCCGCCTGCACCGGAGTCTGCGGCCTGGTGGGTGGGTGATCATGGCCACGTCTAGCGTTGCAGCGGTTTGTCGGTGATGCGCTACGGGCCCGAAAGCCTCCATGCGGTGCTGGGTGAGGATTTGAGACTGATCCGGCATACCACTGAGCACCACACGACGCCCGGCGGTGCCGTGCAGCCTTTCAATTTCTGCCTGTTCGAGCGACCGCGCCATTCGGCGATTGCCGGTCGGGCTGATGTATCTGCGTAACCGTTCGAGGTTCTGGCGTTGATCCGCCCGGGCCGCAACGCCCGCATGGCAG
>SKJG01000186.1 GCA_007116035.1 Thioalkalivibrio sp. | reverse complement strand
AGGCCGAGATCGAGGCCCGGTTGTCCGCCTTCGGTTCCATCCGTGGCGGGCTTTCCGCGCTGGAGACGGCACTGGGCAAGCTCGCGAGCATCCAGCAGGGCCGCACCGCCACGTCCTCCGACAGCACGCGGATGGGCGTCAGCGCCAGGGCGGATTCCGTACCCGGGAACTACAGCATCCAGGTCAACCGTCTCGCGACCGCGCAGACCCTGGCCAGTGCCGGATTCGACGATGCCGATGGGCCCGTCGGCACGGGCACGCTGACCCTCCGCGTGGGCGACGGGCCGGCCTTGGACGTCGTCATCGACGACGGCAACAACAGCCTGCGCGGCATCCGCGACGCCATCAACCAGGCGGATGCGGGGGTGCAGGCCAGCATCGTGAACGACGGCAGTGGCTCGCGCCTGGTGCTGAGCTCCAACCGGACCGGTGCCGCGAACACCATCTCGGCGACGGTTTCGGGCTCTGACGGTCTCGCGCGTCTCGCCAGCGCCAATCTGACGCAGACCATGGCGCCGCAGGACGCCGAGGCGGTGATCAACGGGTTGACGGTCACCAGCCCCAGTAACAGTCTCGACCAGACCCTGGACGGCCTGACCCTCGACCTGAAGGGCACGACCGAAGCGGGTGCACCGATCACCGTCACCGTGGGTCAGGACAGGGACGCGGCTCGTTCCGCGCTGAACGAATTCGTCAAGGCCTACAACGGCGTGGTCGAGACCGTTCGCGATCTGACCCGGTACGACCCCGAGTCCCGGGAAGGCTCGGTGCTGGTGGGCGACAGCACCCTGCGCGCGATCCGCGGCCGTCTCGTCCAGGGACTGCAGCAGGTCGGCGGTGGCGCGGACGCGGTCTTCACCAGCCTCGTGAATCTCGGTGTGAACTCTGATCGCAACGGCCTGCTGAGCCTCGACAGCGCGGCCCTAGACCGGGCCATGGACCAGGACTTCCAGGGTGTCATCAGCCTCGTCAACGAAGTGAGCGGCGGACTGCGCGACACGGTGCAGGGATTCACGCAGTCCGGCGGACTGCTGGACGCCCGAACCGACGGACTGCGCACCCGGATGCGGGACATCGGCCGGCAGCGGGAGATGCTGGACGCGCGCATGGAGCAGTTCGAGGCCCGCACCGTGCGCCAGTTCGGCGCGATGGACTCCCTGGTGGGCCAGCTCCAGAACACCAGCCAGTTTCTCGATCAGCAGCTGGGTGCGCTGAACGCGATGCTCAATCAGGGCCGCAAAGGTTAAGGGCTTTGTGAAGTTCGGTTTGGTAATAACAACAGCAGTATAGAGTCGATATATAAATCACATTATCAATAAAGAGGATCGATCCATGTACCACACGGGGATTCAGCAGGCTCTCAACCAATACCGCAATGCCGGTCCGTTGGCTTCGGTGAACGAGGCCGATCCGCACCATCTCGTCCAGATGCTCTTCGAGGGCGCGCTGGACCGCATTGCCATCGCCCGCGGAGCGATGCGCCAGGGCGATGTCGCGGTCAAGGGCGAACGCATCAGTCGCGCGATCACGATCATCGACGGACTGCGGGCGCACCTCGACCTGGAACGGGGCGGTGAGATCGCCGCGAACCTGCGGTCGCTGTACGAGTACATGGAGCGTCGGCTCGCCGAGGCCAACCTGCGCGACGACATCACCATTCTCGACGAGGTCGCCAATCTGTTGCGCGAGGTGAAGAGCGGCTGGGATGCGATCCCCCAGCAGCCGTCCGCCCGCAGCTTCCGCAGCGCGAACGGCTGATCCCTTCATGTCGATGCATTCGGCCTCCGCGTGTCTCGACCGGGCCCTGGCGCTCCTGGGCGAGGCCCTGGTCGAGGCGGAGGCCGGCGAGTGGGAGCGGGTGGCCGATCTGGACGCCCGCTGCCGGCAGGCCTCGCGCGACGTGGTCGACGAGCTGGCGGGCGAGGATCCCGCTCCCCTTGCCGAAGGCCTGCGACAACTCTCGGGGCGGCACCACCGTCTCCTGTTGCTGGCCGAGGCCCAGCGCGAGCGGTTGGTCGAGGCCCGCCGGCAGTCGGTGCGGGGCCGCCAGGGTGCCCGGGCGTATGAGAACAACGCATGATGCCCCGACGGCTGCCGAGAGCTTGCCAGCGGCCGGGGGTCCTGCTCCAATGCCGCATCGTTTGCTGACTCGCTCGAATCGCAGCCATGGCCAATGACCCGTTCGAAGACGCCCTCGTTTACGAGGATGAACTGCCCCTGAGCTGGGAGGTGGTGGACGCACTGCCCCCGGTGCAGCGCCTGTCCACCATCAACGCCGCCAACGAGGCGCTGCTGCGGGCAGGGGAAGGGCTCGAGGAACCGCTTCGCGGCAGCGAGGAATCGCACGAACTGGCGCAGGAGTTCCAGCGCCTGGACGCCAAGCTCAACCTGGTGCTGGAGCTGCTGGCCGACTGGCTGAGCCGTCAGGGCGACCTGCCGCCCGCGCTGCCATTGCGCTTCAACGGCCACGGCATCTCCTGGAAGTCCCCCGAGACCCCGCCGCCGGACACGACGCTGCGCCTGACCCTCTACGTGTGTCCGTCGTTCCCGAAGCCCCTGGTGCTGTACGGCCGCGCGGTGCAGCAGCAGGACGGCGGGCCGGAGGGCGTGACCCTGGTCCGGTTCCTCGCGTTGTCCGCGGGCGTCGTCGACGGGCTGGAACGGCTGGTCTTCCGGCGGCACCGGCGGGAAGTGGCCCAGCTTCGCGGGCAGCTGCGCGTCGGAGTCGACCACGACTGACGGCGCCGCTCCTCCCGGACTGGCCGCGCCTTCCTGGCATGGTCGCTGGAAAACCCCTACCATACCGACCGTACCCGGCCCCCAGTCGTCTTGAGCGGGGCTTTTCGACGTGCCCCGGCCCGGCCGGCGCGACATCCGGAACCCTATGAGCGCTCCAGAGAAGACGGCCCGTGATCCCGACGCTGGCGGCGTGAGTCCATTGCCGAGCCGTGTGCTGATGATCGCGGGCGACACCGACCGTGCCGCGCGTCTGGAGACCGTGCTCGAGTTCCTCGAGTGCGAGCCGCGGGTCCATCGCGCGGCGCCGGGGCCCGGCGAGGTGCGCGCGGGGGATGGCTGGCTGGCCTGCGTCGTCAGCAGTTGCCTGGGCGACGCCCTGTTCGACCTGCTGAACGATCTACCCGATTTCGTCCCCGGCGTGCCGATCGTGCTGGTGGGCGAGGAGGCGGATTTTCCGGTGCTGACCAAGGCTGCGAAGGCCCAGGTGGTCCGGCGCGTCGGCTTTCCGGTGCGCTACCCGGAACTGGCCGACGCCCTGCGCTCGGCGCGGCACGCGGTGGCGAATGGCGGCCTGGAGGGCGGCAGCCGCGCCGTCGAACTGTTCCGGTCCCTGGTGGGCAGCAGCCCCGCGATCCAGCGGATCCGCAAGCTGATGACCCAGGTGGCCGCCACCGACGCCAGCGTTCTGATTCTCGGCGAGACGGGCACCGGCAAGGAGGTCGTGGCGCGCAACATCCACAGCGCCTCGAGCCGCCGCGGACGTCCCTTCGTGGCCGTGAACTGCGGTGCGATCCCCGCGGATCTGCTGGAGAGCGAGCTCTTCGGCCACGAGAAGGGGGCCTTCACCGGAGCGCTGACCGCCCGCCAGGGCCGTTTCGAAATGGCCGAGGGCGGCACCCTGTTTCTGGACGAAATCGGCGACATGCCGCTGCCGATGCAGGTCAAGCTGCTGCGGGTGTTGCAGGAGCGCACGATCGAGCGGGTGGGCAGCAATCGCAGCATCGCCTGCGACGTCCGGATCATCGCCGCCACCCACCGCGATCTGGAGGTGGCGATCGAGGACAGCCACTTCCGGGAGGATCTCTTCTACCGCCTCAATGTCTTCCCGATCGAGATGCCGCCCCTGCGCCAGCGGCTCGGGGATCTGCCGCTGCTGATCACCGAACTGACGGCGCGGATGGAAGGCGAGGGGCGCAGGACCGTCCGGCTCGCGCCGTCCGCCCTGCGCGTGCTCTCGGTCTATCCATGGCCGGGCAACGTGCGGGAACTGGCCAACCTGATCGAGCGCCTGGCCATCCTGCACCCCGGCGAAACGGTGCAGGCCGAGGATCTGCCGGCCAAGTTCCGGCAGGGACAGCCCGGGGCCCCCGAGGATTCCGACACTCCCCAGATCGCGGACCCGGGGCCGGGTACCGAGACGCCTCTCCCCCAGGACGGCATCGACCTCAAGGAATACCTCAACGAGCTCGAGGTCGGGCTCATCCGACGGGCGCTCGACGATGCATCCGGGGTGGTGGCGCATGCCGCCAAGCTGCTCGGCATGCGCCGGACCACCCTGGTGGAGAAGATCCGCAAATTCGGCATCCAGCGTCCGGAGGACGTGCCGGATAATTGACGGGACCGGTTTCGTTTGGCCGGTTTCCCTCTGATTCTGAACGAAAAAAACAATCTGGCATCATTTCTGCTTACTCTCCCGTGAACCGGTTCGGGCGACAGGGTTTCGTCGCCGCCGGGCCCGACAGACGAGAGAGGATGTGCCTGATGATCGACACCCCGACGGTCTTGCTGGTGGACGAGGATCCGGGTCTGCGCGCCAGGGTGCGTGAGCACCTGTCCCGGGATCATTGCCGGGTGCTCGAGGCCGAGCACGGTGAGGCGGCGCTGACCTGCCTGGGACGCGAGCCGGTGGGAATCGTCTTCGCCAGCCGCGAGGCGCAGCCGATGGGCGGGATCGAATTCCTGCGTCAGGCCAGGGGCCGCAAGCCGGAGCTGCCGGTGGTGCTCACCAGTTCCGACGGCAGTGTCCAGGCGGCGGTCTCGGCGATGCGCGAGGGCGCCACGGACTTCCTGGTGAAGCCCTTTGGCGTCAACGCGATTTCCGAGCGCATCCGGCAGTTCACCCATGGCAGCAAGGGTCCGGCCGACGGCTTGGTGCTCGAGGACGCGCGCAGCCTGGAACTGCTCGAGCTGGCATCCCGGGTGGCCGCGTCGGAGGTTACGGTGATGCTCAACGGCGAATCGGGGGTCGGCAAGGAGGTCTTTGCCCGCTACCTGCACGCCCACTCGTCCCGGGCGTCCCAGCCCTTCGTGGCCATCAATTGCGCGGCCATCCCGGAAAACATGCTGGAGGCGATGCTGTTCGGCTACGAACGGGGCGCCTTTACCGGCGCCTACGAGTCTCGGCCCGGCAAGTTCGAACTCGCCCAGGGCGGCACCCTGCTGCTCGACGAGATCTCCGAGATGGAACTGAGCCTGCAGGGCAAGCTGCTGCGGGTCCTGCAGGAGCGCGAGGTCGAGCGGCTGGGCGGCAAGCGCATGCTGAGCCTGGACGTGCGCGTGATCGCCACCTCCAACCGAGACCTGCGTGCGGAGGTCCAGGCAGGCCGGTTCCGCGAGGATCTCTATTACCGTCTCAGCGTCTTCCCCCTGACCATCCCGCCGCTGCGCGAGCGGCCTGGCGACATCCTGCCGTTGGCGCGCCATTTCCTGGCCCGTCACGGCCGCGGCATCGAGGCGCCCGAACTGACGTCCTGCGCGGCCATGCAGCTGCTGAGCCACACTTGGCCCGGCAATGTCCGCGAACTGGACAACGTGATGCAGCGGGCCCTGATCCTCCGCCACGGCCCCGGCGTCGACGCGACCAGCATCCGTCTGGAGACGGTGGGCGCGGGCGACCGCGGCATGGGCATCATCAGCCCTGCCGCGTCCGACCATGGCCATGTGCTGGATCAGGGTCTCCGCTCTCGGGAGGAACAGATGATTCTGGGCGCCCTGCACGCCGAACGGGGAAGCCGCAAGGATGCGGCCGCGCGGTTGGGCATCAGCCCGCGCACGCTGCGGTACAAGCTGGCCCGGCTCCGCGATGCCGGCCTCGCGATCCCCTGAACCCGGACCGGACCCCGGCGCCCGGCCACGCGGAGAGGCTTGCGCGGCACCGGGTCCGGGACGAGGCCGGGCCGAATGAAGTGGTTTTTTGTCACAGGTTGGCATCGGGTAATGAACCCTTTGCGATGATCTCTTCGAGGAACATAAAATGAGCGAGATGCAGATCAACCAGGTACTGGCCCAGATGCGTGCGCTGGCGCAGAACTCCGGTGTCGGGGAGGCTGCGCCGCGTGGACCGGGTACGACGGATTTCGCCAATCTGCTCAAGCAGAGCCTCGATCACGTCAACCAGACGCAGCAGGCCTCGCGTCAACTCTCGACGGCCTTCGAGCTGGGTGATCCCAATGTCAGCCTGGCCGAGGTGATGGTGGGGATGCAGAAGGCGAGCGTGTCCTTCGAGGCGGTGAACCAGGTGCGCAACCGCCTGCTCTCCGCCTACCAGGAAATCATGAGCATGCCGGTCTGAACGGGGCGGAATCCAAGACATGACGACTTCATTGGCAACCATCAACGACCAGTTCCGCGGGCTTGCAAGCCTGCCGCTGGAACGTCAGATCGGCCTGATCCTGGCTGCGGCGGCGGCGCTGACCCTGGTCGTCAGCCTGGTGCTGTGGCTGACCCGTCCGCACTACGTGGTGATGTATCCCAACCTGCCCGAGCGGGAAAGCGCGCAGGTGCTCGAGGCACTCGACCGAAACGGCGTTCCGTACCGGCTGGACCCGGTCTCCGGGGCGCTGCAGGTCCCTTCCGGACAGCTGCACGAAGCCCGACTCAAGCTCGCGACCGAGGGTCTGCCCAAGGCCTCCGGATTCGGCTTCGAGCTGCTGGAGCAGGACCAGGGGTTGGGCACCAGCCGGCTGATCGAGGATGCCCGCTACCACCGGGCCATCGAGGGCGAACTGGCGCGTTCCATCACCACCCTGGACAGCGTCGAGAGCGCGCGAGTGCACCTGGCCCTGCCGCGGCAGTCGGTCTTCGTGCGCGACCGCACCAAACCCTCGGCCTCGGTGCTGCTCAATCTCTACGCGGGCCGCACGCTGGACGAGGGACGGGTGGCTGGCATCGTGCACCTGGTCTCGTCGAGCATCCCGGACCTGGAACCCGAGCAGGTCACTGTCGTCGACCAGCGCGGGCGCCTACTGACGCGGCCGAGCAGTGATGTCGACGGCATGGCCGCCACCGGCCACCAACTGGACTTCACCCGGCGGCTGGAAGAGAGCTACGTCCGGCGGATCATGGACATCATCACCCCGATTGTCGGCCCCGAGGCGATCCGTGCCCAAGTGGCGGCGGACGTGGACTTTTCCCGCATCGAACGGACCACGGAGGCCTACGATCCCGACGTGGCATCGGTGCGCAGCGAACAGATTTCCGAGGACGAGACGCGCGGTTCCGGCATGGGGGGCGTTCCGGGTGCGCTGACCAACCAGCCCCCGGAAGCGGGCATGATCGGCGAGCAGCTGGACCAGGCGGCCCAGGATCGCCGGGACGGCCCCGGTTCCGTGAGCCGGCGCACGGTGCGTAATTTCGAACTGGATCGTACGATCAGCCATATCCGCGAGGCGCCCGGAGGGCTTCGGCGCCTGTCCGTGGCCGTGGTCGTGGACCACCAGGGCCGGATCAACGAGGAGGGCGTGGTCGAACGCGTGCCGCTCAGTGAAGAGGAAATGGCGCGGATCACCTCGCTGGTGCGCGAGGCCGTGGGTTTCGATGCCCGCCGCGGTGACAGCGTGAACGTGATCAATGCCTCCTTCCGCCCGGCGGAGCTGCCCGAGCCGCTGCCCGAGCCGCCGGTCTGGCAGGAGCCCTGGATGATGGACCTGGCGCGGGCCCTGCTCGCCGTGATCGT
The DNA here is from genome assembly GCA_007116035.1 of Thioalkalivibrio sp. Classification (GTDB taxonomy): domain Bacteria; phylum Pseudomonadota; class Gammaproteobacteria; order Ectothiorhodospirales; family Ectothiorhodospiraceae; genus Thioalkalivibrio. Next base: position 10,207 of record SKJG01000186.1, on the reverse strand, counting down.
GGTGCTGGTCATCGCGCTGGCGGTGGTACGGCCCGTGCTGCGCGGCCTTGCTGAGCGCGGCGCGGGAAGCCGGGGGGAGCAGGAACAGGCCCGGCTGGCAGCGACCCAGGGCGAAGAGGGCGGAGAACGCCCGGGCATCGGTCACGATGCCTACAAGGCGCTCAGCGCTCCGGCGGGCGGCGACAAGTCCTACGAGACCAACCTGGAAGCCGCGCGGAGCATGGTGCGTGAGGACCCGAAGCGGGTGGCACAACTGATGAAGAACTGGATAGCGAGCGATGGCGCAACTGGATGAGAGTGGCGAGCGCACGGGAGGCGAGCGGGCCGCCGTCTTCCTGATGAGCCTCGGCGAGGAAGCGGCCGCCCAGGTTCTCAGGCACATGGGGCCCAAGGAGGTGCAGCGCCTGGGTACCGCGATGGCCAACCTGAGCAGCGTGTCCCGGACCGAGGTCGCCGAGGTGCTGGACGAATTCATCCGCGCCATCGGTGATGAGACCGCACTGGGTGTGGGCTCAGAGGAATACATCCGCAACGTGCTGACCTCCGCACTCGGCGAAGAGAAGGCCGGGGGGTTGATCAACCGCATCATGCTGGGCCGCAACTCCAAGGGGCTGGAGGCGTTGAAGCGGATGGATCCCCGCGCGGTCGCGGGCGTGATCCGGCAGGAACATCCGCAGATCGTCGCGATCGTGCTTTCCTACCTCGAGCCCGATCACGCCGCCGAGGTGCTGAGCCTCCTGCCCGACAAGGCCCAGTCGGACATCCTGATGCGGGTGGCCAGTCTCGACGGCATCCAGCCCACCGCCCTGCAGGAACTCGACGAGATCCTGGAACAGCAGTTCGCCGGTGGTGGTTCCGCGCAGGATTCCGCGGTGGGCGGACTGAAGAGCGCGGCCAGCATCCTCAACTTCATGGACCCGTCCAAGGAGGCTGCGATCATCGAGCGTATCCGCGAGACGGACCAGCACCTCTCGCAGCAGGTCGAGGACCTGATGTTCGTCTTCGACAACCTGCTCGAGGTCGACGACCGCAGCATTCAGACTCTGCTGCGCGAGATCACCAGCGAGTCGCTGATCCTGGCGCTCAAGGGCGCCGACGAAAAGGTCCGGGAAAAGATCTTCGGCAACATGTCCAAGCGCGCGGCGGAGATGCTGCGCGACGACCTGGAGGCCAAGGGTCCGGTCCGGCTCAGCGAGGTGGAGGGCGCGCAGAAGGAGATCCTGAACGTCGCCCGGCGCATGGCCGAGAACGGCGAGATCGTGTTGGGCGGGCAGGGAGGAGAAGAGTTTGTGTAACCGTGATCCAGTGGCAGCCAAGGGCGGGCGCGACCGCAGGCGCTGCGATAGGTCCGCGTGTCGCGTTCCGGCGCCCCGCTGCCCGGAGTCGGGGTCGTGAGCCGGCGCATCTTGGGTGGGGACTCCGGCGGTCAGGTACGCCGGTGGCGTGCACCCGAGGTGGACGTCCCCGGACGGCCACGTCCCGCACCAGCCGCCGCCGATCCCGTCCCGCCCTCCGAGCCGCCACAGGCACCTGCGCATCCGCCACCTGCACCCCCGCCGCCTGCCGAACCGGCGCCACCGCCGCTGACCATCGAGCAGATCGACGAGATCCAGCGCGAGGCCCGCGAGGAGGGGTTCCGGCAGGGCGCGGAGGAAGGACGCCAGGCCGGTGCCGCCGCGGTGTTGGAGGAGGCGGAAAATCTGCGGCGGGTACTCGATTCCATGATTCCCTTCACGGCCGGGCTGGATCAGAGCCTGGAGCAGGAACTGGTGGTTCTGGCCACCACCGTGGCGCGGCAACTGGTGCGCCGCGAATTGCGCATGGATCCCGGGCAGATCGTGGCCGCGGTGCGCGAGGCCCTGGCCGTGCTGCCCAGTTCCGATCGGCGTGTGCGCCTGCACCTGCACCCCGAGGATGCCCGCATCGTCAGCGAGGCGCTGCACCTCTCCGAACTCGAGCAGCCCTGGAAGGTGATCGAGGACCCGACGCTCTCCCGCGGCGGCGCTTGGCTGGAGACGGACACGTCCCGGGTGGACGCCACCGTCGAGAGCCGGCTCAACGCGGTGATCGCCGAGATGTGGGGCGGCGAACGGCGCGACGACGAGCGAACAACCGTCGCGCGGACCCGTGGGGATGGCGGGGACGGGGGTGCTTCATGACGCTGCCCGCAGCCCTGGATCCGGAACTTCGCGCCCATGCGCTGCGGGACTCTCTCGGGCACTATCGCCGCCGTGCCGAGCGCGCCAGGCTGCTCACCGCCGAGGGCCGGCTGGTGCGCATGGTGGGTCTCACCCTGGAGGCCGAGGGCCTCCAGGTACCGGTGGGCAGCCGCTGCCGCGTGGTCGGCGCCGCCGGCGCCGAGGTGGAGGCGGAGGTGGTGGGCTTCTCCGGTGAACGGGTGTACCTGATGCCGGTTGGCAAGCTGAGTGGACTGACGCCCAGCGCCCGGGTGATCCCCACGCAGCACAACCGCGAGGTCCTGGTGGGAGACGCGCTGCTCGGCCGCGTGCTCGATGGCACCGGGCGCCCCCTGGACGGCCGCGGTCCGCTGCCCTGCGAGGATCGGGTGTCGCTGGATGGTCGGGCCATCAATCCGCTGGCACGTCATCCGATTCATGAGCCGCTGGATGTCGGCGTGCGCGCGATCAATGGACTGCTGACCGTCGGCCGCGGCCAACGGATGGGACTGTTTGCCGGCAGCGGCGTCGGCAAGAGCGTTTTGCTGGGCATGATGACGCGCTATACCGAGGCCGACGTGACGGTGGTCGGCCTGATCGGCGAGCGCGGGCGGGAGGTCAACGAATTCGTTCAGAACATCCTGGGGCCGGAGGGGATGTCGCGGGCGGTGGTCGTCGCGGTGCCCGCCGATCATTCCCCGCTGATGCGGCTGCATGGTGCCATGCTGGCCACCTCCATCGCCGAGTATTTCCGCGACCGTGGCCAGAACGTGCTGTTGCTGATGGATTCGCTGACCCGCTTCGCCCAGGCGCAACGGGAAATCTCGCTGGCCATCGGCGAGCCGCCGGCCACCAAAGGCTACACACCCTCCGTCTTCGCCCGCCTTCCGCAATTGGTGGAACGGGCGGGTAACGGGGAGCGGGGTGAAGGCTCGATCACCGCGTTTTACACGGTACTGACGGAGGGAGACGACCACAATGACCCGATCGCGGATGCAGCCAGGGCCATCCTCGACGGGCACGTCGTGCTGTCCCGCCACATCGCCGATGCCGGGCGTTATCCGGCCATCGACATCGAGGGCTCGGTCAGCCGGCTGATGAACGAAATCGCCGACCCGGGTCAGATCAAGGCGGCACGTCTGTTCAAGCAGGTGTATGCGACCTACCAGCACAATCGGGATTTGATCAGCGTCGGCGCGTATCAGCGCGGAGCGGACCCCCGCATCGACGCCGCGATCGAATATTTTCCGCGTCTCGAAGCCTATCTGCAGCAGGATATGCGCGAGCCCGTGGACTTCCGGGAGAGCCGCCGGGCGCTGGATGTGCTGACCGGTCAGGACGATGGCCTCGCCCCACCCCGCGCCGATCAGGGTCTGCCCGCCGCACAGGACAGCAGGGGACTACGGTAACCGATGACGCGTTCAAAACGGATGCAACCCGTGGCACAGGTCGCCGAGAGCCGTCAGCAGGAGGCGGCACGCCTCCTGGGCGAACGGCAGCGGGTCCTCGACGAGCAGCTGCGCCGGCTCGACCAGTTGCAGGAATACCGCGGCGAATATGCCCGGAAGTTCGAGGATGGCGCCGGGTGGACCGGCCTGAACGTGCGGGAGTACCGCGTGTTCCTGGCGCGCCTGAACCAGGCCATCGAGGAACAGGCGGCGCGCGTGGAACGGGTGCGCGCGGATCTGGAGCAGAGCCGCGGACACTGGACCCGGTGCCGGGTGCATCGCGATGCGGTGGACAAGGCGGTGGACCGGCTGCAGGCGGACGAGCGGCGGCAGGAGGACCGGCGGGAGCAGGCCGAAAACGATGAACTGGGGCAGCGCCCGCGCCGGCGGGAACCCTGAGGCCGTCGCGGACGGACTGGCACGAAACTTGGATGCTGCAGGGTCAGCTCCAGCAGATTGGACGATGAATCACGACACGCGGCCGGCGACATCCGGCCGGGACAAAGGGACACAAACATGCAAGCATCGGCTACGCCCCTGAATCTGCCGTCCGGGCTCCTGCAGGCCCTGGGTGACCTGAACATCCTGCCGGATGGGCCTCCGGATGCGGCCGGCGGGGATTTCTGGAAGCGCCTTGCCGCGCAGCTGGAACAGATGGAGGCGGTCGCCGGAGCCCTGCCGCAGGAGATGAACGCGGACCATCTGGCGGCCTGGCTGGCCGCCGGGCTGGGGGGCGACGGCTTGCCGGGGGCCGGCAAGGACTTGCCGCTTCCCCCCGGCCTGACGCTCGACGGCGCGGACGGCAGCGAGGGCGATGCGGAGGCATTTCATCCGGGTCATCTCCTGGCCGCGGCGGTGCACGCGGTCGCAAGCGGGGATCGCGCCGCTGCGGCAACGCCCTTTTCCGATGGCCCGGAGACGTTCCGACGGATCGGGCTGGAACTGGCGGCCCTGAATGCGCGGATCGCGGAGACCCGGCTCGCTGCCCAACCCCCCCCGGGAGCCGCGCTACCGGCTGAGTCCATGCGCGGGTTCCCGGAGCTTGCGGGACTCGATGCCCGGATGAGCGAGATGTCCTTGATGGGTCAGATGCCTGGCGCCGTCGCCTCGGCGGCGGCCTCCGAAAGAGGCCCGCTGGAACTGGCGGCGCTGAATGCCAGGATAGCGGAGGCCGCGCCGCAAACGAGTCAGGCTCCGGCGGCTACGCTGATGGCCGCGGAATCCGGTTCCGGCTCCACCTCGCCTTCGACCAACCCGACCGGACCCAGGCTGTTCAACCTGGATGTTCCCCTGCACCAGCCCGGCTGGGATCGGGCCCTGGGCAGTCAGGTGCGCTGGATGGCCAATCAGGGTGTTCAGGTCGCGGAACTGCGGCTCAGCCCGCCGAACCTGGGGCCGCTCGAGGTGCGGCTGCAGGTCGACGGCGACCGCACCCACATCAACATTCTTGCCCCCCATGCCGCCACCCGCGAGGCCGTGGAAGCCGCCTTGCCGCGGCTGCGCGAGATGTTCGCGGAGAGCGGCATGAGCCTGGGCGATGTGAACGTCCGCGAGGAGAACACCGGCCGGGGTGGTTCGGGCCATGAAGGCGAGGCCCACCACGCAGGCGCGGAAGCCGGTTCCGATGACGCCGAACCGAAGCCAGGCACCAGCCGGGAAAGCGGCACGTCTGTCAGCCAGGGGCTGGTGGACTACTACGCCTGAACCCCTGTCGCGGGCCGCGCCGTCCCCCGGTTCGGCCCGCGCGGGGAACCCCTGCACCAACAGGGCACGCCGAATCCTACAGTCCCCCCGCCAATGCTGCATTGGCCATACCCCGACCCCCCCAGCCATCGACGCCCCGACAGAGCGGCTGCTCGCTCCAGTGGCGGCTTTTCGACGTTCTCCGTGGCTTCGACCCGTCAAAAGCTCGGCACGCGGCCATCTTCTGTTTTTAAGATGATGAAATAATTAAGAAAAAAAGTTAATCGTCCCGTGGCACGGCATTTGCTCCAGTCCCTGCAGGAAAGAACCGGGGTGGAAGCGACATGGCAGAAGCGAAGCAAGATCTGGATCTGGGCCGGCAAGAGACCAGCGGCGGCACGCTGAAGCTCGTGGTCATCATCATGGTCACGGTGCTGGTGATGATGGGCGCCGCCGGCGGTGCCTGGTACCTCCTTGCAGGTGGCGAGCCGGCGGCCGAGGACAAGCCCGCCGCCGTCGCCAAATTGCCCCATATCTACAGGGCGCTGGAGCCGGCGCTGCTTGGCAACATCGATGGGCCTGGACGCGTTCGGTTCGTGCAGGTGGAGGTGGTGATGGCGACCCGGGATCCAAAGGTCCTGGTGGCCGTGGACGAACACACGCCCGTGATCCGGAACGACCTGATCATGCTGCTGAGCGGGAAAACCTACGAGCAGCTGAACACGGCGGAGGGCAAGGAAAGGACCCGCCGGGAGATGCTGGACGCCATCCGAAGCGTGCTTGAAGACCGTACGGGGAACCCGGGCATCGAATCGATCTATTTCACCTCCTTCGTGATGCAGTAGGTCGATCATGGCTCCCAGCGAACTGCTTTCCCAGGAAGAAATCGATGCCCTGCTGCACGGGGTCGACAGCGGTGACGTCGACACCGACACCGACCTGCAGGCGAAAGACGGCATCGCCCGTGATTACGACTTCACCAGCAAGGACCGCATCGTGCGCGGCCGGATGCCCACGCTGGACATGGTCAACGAGCGCTTCGCACGGTTCCTGCGCGTCAGCCTGTTCCGCCTGATGCGCCGCTCCGCGGAGATCACGCTGCGCGGGGTCAAGATGAGCAAATTCTCCGAGTACGTGCACTCCTTGTCCGTGCCCACCAGCCTGAGCACGGTGAAGGTCCGGCCGCTGCGGGGGACCGCGCTGTTCGTGCTCGATGCGAGCCTGGTCTCCATCCTGGTCGACAACTTCTTCGGCGGCGATGGCCGCTACCACGCGAAGATCGAGGACCGGGAATTCACGCCCACGGAACTGCGCGTCATCCGGGTCACGCTGGACCAGGTCTTCGTTGACCTGAAAAAGGCGTGGACCCCGGTGATGGAGCTGGATTTCGAGTACGTGAGCTCGGAGGTCAACCCCGAGTTCACCAGCATCGTCAGCCCCTCTGAAGTCGTGATGGTCTCCTCGTTCCACATCGACCTGGACGGCGGCGGCGGCGAGTTCCACGTGACGATGCCCTATTTCATGATCGAACCGATCCGCGAGTTGTTGGACGCGGGCATCCAGAGTGACCGCCCCGAGGCGGACGAGCGCTGGATCCGCAGCCTGCGCGAGGAGCTGAAGGTCGCCGAGGTGGAGGCGTCGTCGGTCCTCGCCGAGACCACGCTGAGTCTTGCGCAGGTCGTGAAGCTCAAGGCGGGGGACATCATTCCATTGGAACTCCCCAAATTGGTGCTGCTGCGCGCCGAGGGCATCCCTGTGGCCAGGGGCAAATTCGGCATCTCCGAGGGAAGGAACGCCATCCAGGTGACCGAGCGCGTCTCGCGTCCGAACTGATCACGAAGAGGATCACGAACCATGAGTGAAGACAGAAAGCAGGACGTCGAAGGGGAGCCGGCAGCGGACGTTGCCGAGCCCGCAGCGGGGCAGAAGAGGGCGCAGGCTGCGGCCAAGGAGCCGCAGGGCCGAAAGAAGGAGCCGGTGGAAAAGGCCAGTTTCGAGTCGCTGTCGCGCGATGGCTCCGCGGCGGCCGAGCGGGAGGATGTGAACCTGGACGTGGTCCTGGACATCCCCGTTACCCTCTCGACCGAGATCGGACGGACGCGGATTCCGATCCGCAGCCTCCTTCAGCTCAACCAGGGATCGGTCGTGGAACTGGACCGTCTGGCCGGCGAGCCGCTCGACGTCTACGTGAACGGCACTCTGATCGCCCATGGCGAGGTGGTGGTGGTGAACGAGAAGTTCGGCATCCGTCTGACCGACGTGATCAGCCCCGCCGAACGCGTGAAGAAGCTCAAGTAGTGGCACCGGCGAATGACAAGCTGTCGCGCAGGGACGCAGCGCATGACGTGCAGGCGCACGGCGACGACAGCCCCGGGCGGAAGCTGCATTCACCGACCTTGCTCCGTCGTGCAGCCCTGCCGGCGGCCGTCGCCACGGGCCTTTTTCCCGGAGCCCTGTTGGCCGAGGCGGCTCAGGGTGGCTGGCCGATCGCGGGAGGTGCCGGCATGAACGCCGCCTACCTGGCCCAGATGCTGGTGGGGTTGGTGCTGGTGGTCGCGGCGATCCTGGTGCTGGCCTTCTTCATGCGCAGGGTCGGCGGGATGCAGTCACGCCTGGGCAGCGAGTTCCGGGTTCTGGGCGGGATTTCGCTCGGATCCCGGGAGCGCATGCTGCTGGTGCAGGTGGGCGGGAAACAGCTGGTGGTGGGCGTGGCGCCCGGCCGGGTCCAGACGCTGCACGTATTGGACGAACCCATTCGTACCGAAGGACCGGCACGGGGCGTCGACGCGCAGGGGGAAAGTCCCTTTGCACGGAGCCTGCGGTCGGTTCTCCAACGGGACCAGAAAGCATGAAGTTCCGCCACGTCGCAGTTCCGGGTCTGGTCCTGCTGGGATCGGCACTGCAGCCGGCCTGGGGCCAGGCGGGGCTGGAAGTGCTCAACGTCACTACGGGTCCCGAGGGTGAGCAGACCTACTCGGTGACGCTGCAGATCCTGATCCTGATGACGCTGCTGAGCCTCTTGCCGGCAGCGCTGATCATGCTGACCTCGTTCACCCGAATCATCATCGTGCTGGCCCTGCTCCGGCAGGGCCTCGGCACCACGCAGACGCCTTCCAACCAGATCCTGATCGGCCTCGCGCTGTTTCTGACCCTGTTCGTGATGACGCCGGTCCTGGACCAGATTCATGTCGAAGCGGTGCAGCCCTACATGGAGGAGCAGTTGTCCGCGGAGCAGGCGGTGCTCGAGGCCAGCGGGCCGATCCGGGAATTCATGCTGTCGCAGACGCGCGAGAGCGACCTGGCGATGTTCGCCAGCATCAGCGGACGCGACGGCTTCGAGTCTCCGGACGACGTGCCCTTCACGCTGCTGATCGCCTCGTTCGTGACCAGCGAGCTGAAGACGGCCTTCCAGATCGGATTCCTGATCCTGATCCCGTTCCTGATCATCGACCTGGTGGTGGCCAGCGTGCTGATGTCCATGGGCATGGTGATGCTCTCGCCGCTGATCATCTCGCTGCCCTTCAAGGTGATGCTCTTCGTACTCGTCGATGGCTGGGCGCTGATCATGGGCACCCTGGCAGCGAGCTTCTTCACTTGAACCGGCGTGCCGCGATGACATCGCCCTGCGCCACAACCCGCAAGGAACTTCTGCCATGACCCCCGAGACGGTCGTCGATGTTGGACAACAGGCGCTGATGGTCGTCGTGCTGCTCAGCGCGCCGGTGCTGCTCACCGCCCTGGCGATCGGCCTTGCGATCGGCATGATCCAGGCCGCGACCCAGATCCAGGAGATGACGCTCTCGTTCATACCCAAGCTGCTGGGGATGTTCGCGGCCCTGATCATTGCCGGGCACTGGATGCTGGGGCTGGTCGTCGATTACACGCTGCGCCTCTACGACAGCATACCGGGGCTGATCGGGTAGCCGGGAAGGATTCGGTCGCACCCGGTCGTCGGGGTGGCAGGGGAAAACGCATATGTACTTTACAACCGCCGAAATCACTGCCTGGGTCGGGTCTATCCTTTGGCCCTTCCTGCGCATCGGCGCGATGCTGGTGGCCGCGCCGCTGTTCGGCGCCGGGACGGTCACGGTGCGGATCCGGCTCGGCTTCGCCTTCCTGCTGGCGCTGGTGGTGGCACCCCTGATTCCGCTGCCCCCGGCGGTGGAGCCCCTGAGTCTGGCAGGCGTGGTGATCAGCGTGCAGCAGATCCTGATCGGCCTGACCATCGGCTTCGTGATGCAGATGGTCTTCAGCGCGATGACCCAGGCCGGCGAGACCATCGCCCTGTCCATGGGCCTGGGCTTCGCCTCCATGGTGGATCCCCAGCAGGGAGTCCAGGTACCCGTGGTTTCCACCTACTTCGTGATCGTGTCGACGCTGATCTTCCTGGCGCTGAACGGCCACGTCGCGTTGATCGAACTGACCTTGATGAGCTTTCACACGATGCCGATTGCCGTCGACGGCATCGTTCGCGCGGACCTCTGGAACCTCGTGAACTGGGGCAGCACGATGTTCGTGTATGCCCTGCTGGTGGCGCTGCCGGCCGTGGCGTCGATGCTGGTGGTCAACATCTCCATGGGCGTGGTCACCCGTGCCGCACCGCAGTTGAACATCTTCGCGGTGGGCTTTCCGATGATGATCCTGCTGGGCTTCCTGCTCCTGCTGCTCACGCTGCCGGTGCTGCTGCCCCAGTTCACCGAACTCCTGGCCGAGGCCTTCGGGCTGATGGGCGGGATCACCGGACGCTAGGGCCATGGCCGAAAACGACACCTCCCAGGAAAAAACCGAACAACCCACTCCCAAACGGCTGCGGGAGGCGAGGGAGAAAGGCCAGGTCGCCCGGTCCAGGGAACTCAACACGACGCTGATCCTGCTGGCCGGCGCCGGCGCGCTGCTGCT
>SKJG01000137.1 GCA_007116035.1 Thioalkalivibrio sp. | reverse complement strand
TAGTCTGGTGGAGACGGCGGGAATCGAACCCGCGTCCGCAAGACCTCCGCCTTCGGCTCTACATGCTTATCCGCGTCTTTGTTTTAACCGGTGGCTACCCGACGGGCAGGGACAACCACAAGCGATCCCGGTTGAGTTTTAGTGGATCGGCCCCGGGAAGCTTCTCCACGATCCTGCGAGATCGACGCCCGGTGCTGGACGCGCAGGCACGGCTCCAGTCGGACGGCACTCTACTGGTTTTTAAGCAGCGAGTGCGTAGTTGTCGTCGTTGGCAACTATTGGTTTGCAGCTGTTTTTACGAGGGCAGCTACAGCCTCGGCATGCACCTCGGGTTTTGTGACCCACGTCGAAACCATGTCGTCCCCTTGGTACTGGTATGACAGTCTACCGGAATTCCAGTTCCCTGCCATCAGCAATGCGTCCGGCTTGGGTACAATGGCCCCTCATTTTGGGCTGCGGGGACATTTGATGCGAGTTTTCGAGGGGGGCAGGGCCTTGTCGCCCTTCCGAATCCGGCAGCGCGAGGCGCGTCTGCAGGAGCGATTCCCGGAAGTGGGGCGATTGGCGGCCCGTTTCATCTACTTCGTGGACACGCGCCGGGAGTTGACAGCCGAAGAGGATGCGCGCCTCGCGGACCTGCTGCTGGGCGAGGGCGATCCCTGGACGACGCCGGCGTTCGAACCCGGGCGGTCCCTGTTCGTGATCCCCCGGATGGGGACCATCAGCCCATGGTCCTCGAAGGCGACAGAGATCGCCTTTCATGCCGGCCTGGAGTCCGCGCTGCGCCGCATCGAACGTGGAATCCACTGGTTCGTCGAAGGGGTTTCCATCGGGGCGTTGCCACTGGATGTGTTGGCCGCGCCCCTGCACGACCGCATGACCGAAACGGTGTTGGCCGACTTCGCAGGGGCGGCCGCGCTGTTTCGCGAGGAGACGCCGCGGCCCCTGGGCCTGGTGGAGCTGGAGCCGGATGCGGCCGCCGCCCTGGAGGCGGCGAACCGCGAACTCGGGCTGGCGCTGTCCGCTGACGAGATCGTGTACCTGGCCGAAGCCTACCGGTCGATGGGCCGCGAGCCCACCGACGCCGAACTGATGATGTTTGCCCAGGCCAATTCGGAGCACTGCCGGCACAAGATCTTCAACGCCAGCTGGGTCCTGGATGGCGAGGTACAGGATCGGACCCTGTTCGGGATGATCCGCCATACCTACAACCAGCACCCCGCGGGCGTCCTGTCCGCGTATTGCGACAACGCGTCGGTCATCGAAGGGCACACTGGCACGCGGTTCATTCCCGATGCCGATTCCGGTACGTACCGCCGGGTCGAGGTCGATCTGCCGATCCTGATGAAGGTGGAGACGCACAACCATCCGACCGCGATTTCCCCATTCCCAGGGGCCGCGACGGGTTCCGGTGGCGAGATCCGCGACGAGGGAGCGACCGGGCGCGGTTCCAAGCCCAAGGCCGGCCTGACCGGTTTCAGCGTCTCCAATCTCCGGATTCCCGATTTCGAGCAGCCCTGGGAGGTCGATTTCGGACGTCCAGCCCGGATCGAGAGCGCGCTGGGTATCATGATCGACGGTCCCATCGGTGGCGCTGCCTTCAACAATGAGTTCGGGCGGCCGGCGCTGGCAGGATACTTTCGCACCCTGGAGCTGGAAGCGGGCAGCGGCGATGCGCGCATGCTGTTCGGCTACCACAAGCCGATCATGATCGCGGGGGGGTTGGGGTCGATCCGCCGGGAACACGTACACAAGGAGTCCCTGCCCGCCGGCACGCCCATCATCGTGCTGGGAGGGCCGGCGATGTTGATCGGGCTGGGTGGCGGCGCAGCCTCTTCCGTGGCCAGTGGTGCCAGCGCGGAGCAACTCGACTTCGCCTCGGTGCAGCGCGGCAATCCCGAGATGGAACGCCGCTGCCAGGAGGTGATTGACCGCTGTACCGCGCAGGGCACCGCAAACCCGATCCTGTCTATCCACGATGTCGGTGCCGGCGGCCTCTCCAATGCCATTCCCGAGATCCTGGACGATGCCGGGCGGGGCGGCGTGATCGAACTGCGCAAGGTGCCGTCGGCAGAGCCGGGGCTTTCGCCGCTGGAACTCTGGTGCAACGAGGCGCAGGAGCGCTACGTCCTGGCGATCGCGGCGGACCGACTCCCGACGTTTCTCGCAATCGCGGAAAGGGAACGGGCGCCCTTCGCGGTCGTCGGCGAGGCCACCGATGCGACGCACCTGCGCGTGGATGACGCACTGTTGGGCGCTCCGGCGGTAGACCTGCCAATGTCGGTGCTGCTGGGGAAGACGCCGCGGATGACCCGGGTCGACTCCCGGCTGCCTGGGCGAGAGACCGCCCTGTCGCCTGGCGCGGACCTCGCTGATGCCCTTTCTCGCGTGCTGCGTCTGCCGTCGGTGGCGGCCAAGCACTTCCTGGTCACCATTGGCGATCGCTCGGTCGGCGGACTCACCGCACGCGACCAGATGGTGGGCCCCTGGCAGGTGCCGGTCGCGGACTGCGCCATCACGCTGACCGACTTCGATGTGTTTACCGGCGAGGCAATGGCCATGGGCGAGCGGACGCCACTGGCGATCCTTTCGGCGCCGGCCTCGGGGCGCATGGCCGTGGGCGAGGTGATCACCAATCTCGCCGGGGCCGATATCGCGGATACCGGCCAGATCCGGCTCTCCGCGAACTGGATGGCGGCGGCGGGGGTGCCGGGCCAGGACGCGGCCCTGTTCGACACCGTGCGGGCGATCGGCGAGGACCTGTGCCCGCGCCTGGGAATCAGCATCCCGGTGGGCAAGGATTCACTGTCGATGCGCACGGTCTGGGAACAGGACGGTGTGCCAAGGCAGATGATTTCCCCGGTGTCCCTGATCGTCTCGGGGTTCGCGCCGGTCGCCGACGTCCGCCGGACCCTGACCCCGCTGCCCGATACCGAAGCGGCCGGGCCGCTGTGGCTCATCGACCTGGGTCAGGGGCAGTTGCGGCTGGGCGGTTCCGCATTCGCGCAGGTCCACGGAGAGATCGGCCAGTCACCGCCCGACCTGGTGAACGCCGAGCGTTTGCGCGGATTCTTTGGAGTCATTCAGCACCTGAAGGCTCGGGGAGGAATCACCGCCTATCACGACCGTTCCGATGGCGGTCTGATCGTGACCCTGCTGGAGATGGCCTTCGCCGGGCGCTGTGGCCTGGACATCACGGTGCCTGCGGCGGACGCGGCGCTTCCCTGGCTGTTCAACGAGGAACTCGGCGCCGTGGTGCAACTGGCGCCGGGAGCCGAGGCGGAGGTCCGCGAGGCCTTCGCGGCATTGGGTCTGCAGGCGCACGTCCGCCTGGTGGCGACACTGGATCCCTCCGGGGCCGTGCGCGTCCGGCAGGGCGAGACGCTACTGCTGGACACGGATCGCGGGAGCCTCCAGCACCAGTGGCAGGAGACCAGCTTCCACATGCAGCGCCTCCGTGACGAGCCCGATTGCGCCCGCGAAGAACTCGAGCGGGTGGCGGACGACGGCGGGCTGCGGGCCGACCTGCGTTTCGCCCCGGACGAGGATGTCGCGGCGCCCTACGTGGCGACCGGCCAGCGCCCGCGGGTCGCGATCCTGCGCGAGCAGGGCGTGAATGGCCAGGTCGAGATGGCCGCGGCGTTCGAACGAAGCGGCTTCGAACCCGTTGACGTGCACATGACCGACCTCCTCGCCGGTCGTCAGGACCTGGCCCGGTTCCGCGGCCTGGCCGCCTGCGGCGGCTTCTCCTACGGCGATGTCCTGGGCGCGGGCGGAGGTTGGGCGAAGACCATCCTCTTCAATCCCGCGCTGCGCGATGGGTTCCAGGCCTTTTTCGAACGTCCGGAGACCTTCGCGCTGGGAGTTTGCAACGGCTGCCAGATGTTGTCGCATTTGGCACCGCTCATTCCTGGTGCCGGGCACTGGCCGCGTTTTGTGCGCAACCGCTCGGAGCAGTTCGAGGCCCGCCTGTCGCTGGTGCGGATCGAGGACAGCCCGTCGGTGCTTCTGGCCGGCATGGCCGGGTCCATCCTTCCGGTGGTGGTCTCGCATGGAGAAGGGCGGGCGCGCTTTGGGGAGCCACCGGATCTGCAGCGACTGGATACGGCGGGGCAGGTGGCGCTACGTTATGTGGAGGCGGACGGAACCCCCGCAACCGTGTATCCGGCCAATCCCAATGGGTCTCCCGAGGGCGTCACCGGTTTCACCAGTAGCGATGGCAGGGTCACGATCATGATGCCGCATCCCGAACGCGTCTTTCGAACCGTTCAGCACTCCTGGCATCCGGAGTCCTGGGGCGAAGACGGTCCCTGGCTGCGACTGTTTCGAAATGCCCGCGCATGGGTAGGATAGGTCGCGCGATGCGCACAGGGATCCGTCCCGGCACAACGGCTTCGGATCCTCCGGCGCCATTGGGATGGGACGCGTTCCATCACCTGGAGCACGACGGGATCACTCAGTAAAAGACAGGACTTCATGCCAAAGATACGAGTTTTGATGGTTTGCATGGGTAACATCTGCCGCTCGCCGATGGCCCATGGGGTGTTCGCGGAACGGATACGCGAAGCGGGTCTCGAGCAAGCCGTAGAGGTTGATTCCGCCGGGACCCACAGCTACCACGTGGGCGAGCCCCCGGATCGGCGGGCCCAGGCAGCGGCGCGCGCGCGCGGTTACGAGCTGAGCGGTCAACGTGCCCGACGGCTGGAAGCGGACGACTTCAGGAACTTCGATTACCTCCTGGTCATGGATGACGAGAATCTTCGCAACGCCCGGGCACTAGAACCCACCGACGGCACGGCGCGCCTGCACAGATTCCTGGAGTTCGCTGGATCCCGCCCAGAACGCGAGGTACCCGATCCTTACTACGGTGGATCGCAGGGTTTCGCAACGGTGATGGACCTGGTCGAGGAGGCGGCAACGGGCTTTCTGTCGCATCTCCGCCAACGGCACGGGCTCTGAGGCGGTCCGGCGGGGGAGGCCGCCGAAGCAACTTCGACGGCCCCCTTTAAGGCAACCGAACCCCGGGGTGGCGAGGGATCGCCACCCCCGGGCAGGGTCTCGGCGCAAAGCCTGCCTCAGCTGTCTTTGGGCTCCGGCACGGCCTCCGGTGCCGGGCCGGCCGAAGCCTCTTCTGCGGGGTTCTGCTGTTCCGTCGCCTTTTTGCCTGCCCCCCGGGGACGGCGGGCCCTTGGCTTTCGCGCAGCCTTTGCCGGTTTGTCGTCGGCTGCTCCGGCATCAGAGGGCTCGGTAGCATCGGCGCCGGCGGTTCCCGCGGTTGGCTCGGCCATGCTCGGTTCCGCCGCCGTGAGGGTCTCCTCAGCCTTCGCTTCTTCCGCGCCGCCCTGGGCCGCTCCGCGAGGCTTGCGTGGTCTCCGGGTCCGCTTCGGCTTGGGTTTTTCGGTCTCCGTACCCTCAGCCTCCTGCGTGTCTTGCGGGCCAGGAGCCTCCGATTTCGGCTGTTCCAGCGCTTCTGCAACGGGTTGAGTCCCGTCGGTGGCCTTCCGATCGACCGCGACCGTGGCCGTGGCTTCCTGTTCTGCCGTGGGTTCGCGGGTTTCGGAGACAGGGGCCGTGGGTACTTCCGGTTCTGGGACTACGACGCCCTGCGCCACGGCCGCAGCCGGACGGTGTTCCACCTCGGGCTTGGCGGACCGGTCCGAAGCCACTTGGTCGTCAGCGGCCGTGTGCGTCGTGGGAGCTTCGCCCTCGGCACTGACGGAAGCAGGTCGGGGAGCCGCGCCCTCGGGAAGCGCCGGTTCCGGCGTGGCATCCTCACGATCTTCGGAGCTCCCGGACGCCGAGGTGGAACGGGTGGCGGGAATCGAGGCCGCCATCCGCGCCAATGCCGCACGCGCCTGCCGTTGGCGGATCTCTGCCGCATTCGGTGCTGCGTCTTCCGGTTGTGCCGGCGTTCTGGGGACGCCAGCTTCAGTGGAGGGCGCAGGGTCCGCCGACGCGCCGGCCGCCGATGCAGGCAGTGCGCGGGCGGCTTCAGGCCTCGGTTCCTGGTCCGGCTTCACGGGGCTTGCTGGAGCCGTATCCGCTTTACTGGCCTCTGCTGCCACATCCGGGCGACCCGCGGCGCCTCCGCCATCCTCGGAGGCGTCGGATTCCTGACCGTTTCCTCCCGCTCTGCTGCGGTTGCGGCGTCGCCCACCTCGACGCGAGCGACGGCTGCGGGTACGGCCAGCTTCGCCGCCGGTCTCTTCGTCGGACTCAGGGCCCTTGGTCGGTGCCTTGCTTTCTGCAGCGACCGCATCGTCGACCGCCGGCATTTTGTCTTGGGAACGCTTGTCCGCGCGCGGTGCCTGGTCCTTCGCCGGTGCACTGGACCGCCCGCCACGCGGCTCTTCGACCTGTTTGGCGTCGGATGCGGATGCGTCCCTGCGGTCTCCCTCACCCCGCCGTCCGCGTCGGCGACCGCCCGAACCCGATTCCCCGGCTGCGCTTCGTTGGCCGCCACGGCCGCGCGATGCGGGTGGCTTGTCGCCGGCGGGCTCCGTTGAGGGGGATGGCGCCTCCTCTTCGGTGCGGGCGTTAGGGAAGAGCGACGACCAGATACGCCCGAAAAACCCGGGCTGGGCGACCGACTGCGGCGTGGCCAGGGGATCTTGACCCACTGGAGCCGGGGCGGGCGGCGGCGCGGCCACGACTACGCCCTTGACCAACGGCCGGTCTGGGCGGCCGCGGCGTTCGATCTCCGAGAGTTCTTCTTCGGCATCGGTCTCGGGGATGAACTGGTAGGAACTCTTGCCTGCCAACTCGTCCTCGCGCCCATCGTCCTTGATCCGCCGGACCTGGTAATGGGGCGTCAGCAGTTGTGTACTGGGGACGATGCTCACGTCGATGTCGTGGCGATCCTCGATGTCATTCAGGGACTCGCGCTTCTCGTTCAACAGGAAGGTCCCGACGTCCACTGGGACCTGGGCCAGCACCAGGCTGGTCCGCTCCTTCATCGCCTCCTCCTCGATCAGGCGCAGGATCGAGAGGGACAGGGATTCGACCCCGCGGATCTGGCCGTGCCCCTGGCAGCGCGGGCAGGTGATGTGACTCGACTCGCCGAGGGAAGAGCGCAGGCGCTGGCGCGACATCTCGAGCAACCCGAAACGGCTGATTCGGCCGACCTGGACACGGGCACGGTCCATCTCCAGGGCCTTGCGCAGCCGGTTCTCGACCTCGCGCTGGTGCTTGTTCGAACTCATGTCGATAAAATCGATCACGATCAGACCACCAAGGTCGCGGATCCGGAGTTGCCGGGCCACTTCTTCGGCCGCCTCGAGGTTGGTGTGGAAAGCCGTTTCCTCCACGTCCACACCCTTCGTCGAGCGGGCCGAGTTCACGTCGATGGAGATCAGTGCCTCGGTGTGATCGATGACGAGGGCACCACCGGAGGGCAGCACGACGTCGCGATCGAAGGCGCTCTCGATCTGGCTTTCGATCTGGAACCGGTTGAACAGCGGGACAGGGTCCGTGTAGTGCCGGATCTTGCGCAGGCTGCTCGGCATCACCCGTTCGACGAACTCCATGGCCTGCCGGTAAACGGTCCCATCGTCGATGACGACTTCGCCGACGTCGTTGCGCATGTGGTCGCGGAGCGCGCGGATGATGACGTTGCTTTCCTGGTGGATCAGGGCGGGGGCCTGGGCCTCACCCGCGGCCTCGAGGATGGCCGCCCAGAGCGCGGTCATGTAATCGAGGTCCCATTGCAGCTCTTCGGTGGTCCGGCCAACGCCCGCCGTGCGGGCGATCACACCCATGCCGTCCGGGATCTTGAGATCAGCCAGGGCCTCGCGCAATTCGTTGCGGTCCTCGCCCTCGATCCGGCGCGACACACCGCCGGCCCGGGGGTTATTGGGCATCAGCACCAGGTAGCGCCCAGCGAGGCTGATGTACGTGGTGAGGGCGGCGCCCTTGTTTCCGCGCTCTTCTTTTTCGACCTGCACCAGCAGTTGCTGGCCGTCCTTCAGGAAATCGCGGATCGGCTTGTCGGTGTCTTCCGGCGCGCCGACCGAGGAGCGAGCGATTTCCTTGAAGGGGAGGAATCCGTGGCGCTCGGCGCCGAAATTGACGAAGACCGCTTCGAGGCTGGGTTCCACCCGGGTGATCCGGGCCTTGTAGATATTGGCCTTCTTGCGTTCCCGAGAGGGAAGTTCGATATCAAGATCGTAGAGGCGCTGGCCATCGACCATCGCCACGCGCAGCTCTTCCGGCTGCGTGGCATTGATGAGAATCCTTTTCATTCAGTGAACTCGTATGGATGTCGCCGTCTTTCCCACGGGACCACGCGCGCAGGGCGCTCCGGGGCCCGGATGCCGGCGAGGAATGCCGAATACCGCCATGCGGAGGCGGGAGGGCACCCAACAGCCAGGCATCGGCCAGAAGCAGCATCAGGAGATGCTTGCAGGCGCGCGCCGGTGAAAGACAGGACTGGGTTGTCAGGATAGGTATCACAGATCGCTTTCGGCGAGGGTTGGCCAGCCATATCGGCCATGCCAACAGGTAATCCAGTTGGGGAGGCGCGGGTAGTGAACGCGACGTCCCGCGGCACAATCTAGGGCAAAAGCCGCTGACTGGCAAGCGAAAACGGGTCAGGTGTCGGTGGATCCGAAGCGCCGGAGCCATTCCGACAGGGGTTCGTCGTCGGGCGCAGTCCGGCGCAGCATGTCGATGATGCCCTGTTGCGGCCCGAAGCGTTTCTCATCGATGGTGTGCGCCCGCCGCGCGACGGCCGTCCTTCGCGCTTCGCGTGGCGCGCTCGAGGCCCCGGTTCGTCCGCCACGTCCTGGCAGACCCTCGATGGATGCCGGCGTGAAAGCGCGGATCGACGCCGAGGTCGTCGCTGCCGGCACCGCCGGCGCTGCAGGACCGGTCAGCGCGGGCTCCCGAGCGGGCTCTTGCGCGGGCAGGGCAGTGGTGCCAAGCAAAGCCCGCAGTTCCTGGATCGTCCTGTCATGGCTCGGGTCTTCGCGTAGGCGCTTGATCGCCCTTACCAGGTCGATGGCCGGTTCGCCACATTGATCCCAGTAGTCCGAAGCAAGCGCGTCGATCCAGGAACGGATGCGCTGGGGTTCATGGGATGCGCCCAGCAGGGCCTTTCCGCGCGCACGTAGGGCCTCGAGTTCCGTCTCCACATCGAGCACGCCCGACTTTTGGCAAGCCTGATGATCGACCCTCGCCACCGGGCCCGGGACCACACTTCGCCCTTTTGGCCTCGGGCGCGGGGGCAGCAGGCGAAGGCGCCGCATCCACGGATCGATCGCCGGTGACCGGGGTGGAAGACGCAAGAACGACTGCTCCAGGGCATCGGCAAGACGGATGAAGGTGCGCGCAGACGGATCGCTCTCGGGAAACAGCGCCACCGGGCGCTGCAACATCGCGGCCGCACTGAGGCTCTCATCCCGGTGCACGAAGCCCAGCAGCCGCATCGGTGCATCGCTCTGTTCCTGCACGAGGCTACTGAAACGGTTGAAAACCTCCCAAGCCTCATTCTGGTTGGAGACGCGGTTTACGACAATGTAGTAAGAAGCGCGACGCTCCTGCTCGAGTAGCTGCACCAGTTCATTGGTATCGGACAGGGACCCGGCTTCCGGAGTGAGCACGAGAAGCACCATGTCCGAGGCCGCGACAAACGCGGGCGGGGTTCCTCCGCTCGCGGCAACATCGAGCAGGATGCAGTCGAACTGCTCCTCGAGCCCTGCCATCTGGTCGGCAAGGTGCCTCTCCTGCACGGGCGAGAAGGGTCCGTGTCGAGCGAGGCTTGTCGCGCAGGGAACCAGCCGCAGGCCATGCTGGGCCTCGACCATGATGTCAGGCAGGGTCCGGGAGTCGATCAGGAGGTGCTCCAGCCGGTACTCCGGCTGCAGGCCCAGCAGGAAGAGGGTATTGCCGGGGCCTGGGTCGAAGTCCCATAGGCAGACGCGGGTCCCCGCCTTGGCCAGGGTGAGGGCCAGGTTGACCACGATGCTGGATTTTCCCACGCCATCCTTGCCGCTGACAACGGCTACCACGGGCGGCGACGCAGAGCCCGTGTAGACCTGTGATCGAGTTTCCGAAAGTGACACGAAGCGCCCTCCGAATGCCCGGGGCCGGAAATTTGAAAGGGGCCGTGGCGACGCGCCCGACTTGCCTTCCACCTTTTAAGGTTAGCAGAAAACCGGTTGACAACTGCATACTTGACAAGGCAAGCGCGCGGCGCTTTATCTCAGCATCAGGGCACGCAAGATCTACTCTTTTCGAAATCGAAGGGTCTAGTCCGTGCTGCGAAGTCCCGCGTGGTGCTTGCGTATATACTGGGTCCCGGTGGGTGCGTCGCGGAATGTGCCTGTTTCAAGCATGACGATTGAAGGGTGCGTGGCTGGGATCCGGCATCCCGTCGGCCAATTCAAAACTGAGACGTGGAGCCAGATGGCTGCTGAACACACGCCTTTCGATCGTCTGGTGACGCCGCCGCAGATTCTCGTGGGCATCCTGGACGGCATTCATCAGGAGGGACTCGATGCGCGCGCGCTCGCCGACGTGGTGGGAAGGGATGCCGTCACCGCAGCACGCGTGCTCGATGCGGCGTACGGGGCGGGGAGCCCCGCGGAGTCTCCTGCCTGCCCATCGGTGGAAGACGCATTGGCCACCGTGGGCATCGATGTCGTTCGTAATCTGGTGGTGACTGCCGCATTCCGGCAGTTCCTCGAGCCCTTCGATCTGTCGGCATACCGTTCCTCGCAAGACGCCTGGTGGCGTTCGATGGCCACGGCGCAGATCGCCTACGTTCTCGCCACCCTGACGCGCTTTCGGGATCCGGACCAGGCCCTGCTCTGTGGACTGCTCCTCGACGCGGGCCGATTCGACTCCATCGCCCGCAGACAGACGCGGAAGGACCCGGCGCACACGGGAGCGGACACAGCGGGATTCGAGACCGGGGCGGGCTGGGTGGAACGCTGGTGCGTCGATCCGTTCATGGCCGATGCCGTGCGCTATCAGGATGCGGCGGTGGAGGAGGTTCGGGATGCCCACCATCTCGTGAAGGTCGCCCGCCTGGCGCGCCTGCTGGCCGAGGCACCTGAGCCCTCTGCCAGTGCCCTTGAGGCCGCCGAGATGCTCTTCGGATTGGAGGAGGATCTGACCCGGGAATTGAGTCGTCGGGTCAATGCGGACATCGATCACATCGCACACTCGTTCGGTATGGGCGGCATGGGGCTCGAGACAGCCGAGAGCCTCCATCGGGCTCAAGGCGAGTTGGGGCGGCGACTGGAAAGGCTGATTCATCTCACCCAGGTCAGGGCTGAACTTGCACGTGCCGATTCCTCATCCGCGCTGCATCAAGCAGTGCGCGGTGCCGCGCGCCTGCTCCTGGGTAGCGAACGGAACCTTTTGTTCCTGGTGGATGCAGACCGCGAAAGCGCCAGCACATGGCTGGATGGGGGCGAACACCCGGCCTTCGTATTGCCATTGGTGCCTGGACGCAGTCTGGTCGCGGATGCCGCGCTCACGCGGGAGCCACAGCGTGGCAGCGGCGTCTCGGTGGTGGATCGGCAGATTGCCGGTCTGCTCCGGGCGCCGGCGCTATGGTGCCTGCCGTTGTCCGGCGACGCGCGTGAAGGCCACGATTGCATGGGAGTCCTTGCGCTTGGAATCCCGGATGCCGGCGCGGATCCGGCCTCGCGCCTCGAGGATCTCGCGCGCCTGTTCGCGGAAGAGGCTGGGAAGGCGCTGGCGGCAAAGGCTTGGGCGGCACGCCATGATGGTCCCGGCAGCGATACGGACGCCGCGTTGGAGCAAGTGTTGCTCGATGTGTCCACGCCGCTCAGCGTGATCGGCTCCCAGGTGGAGATGCTTCGTCTCAGGTTGGCCGACGACGCCACGTCGCAAAGCGATCTGGCCCTGATTCGCGAAGAGACGGCCCGCATCGGAGGCATTCTCGCACGGCTGCGGCCACAATTGCTGGAAACGTCCCGGGTGGGCGTTTCCAGCGTGAATGACGCGATCGAACAGGTTGCGGACACCCTCGGTGCGGCCCATCTCGAATCCCGAGGCATCCGGCTGACGATGGACCTGGACCCAGCCGCACCACGGCTGAAAATTGATTCCAGGACGCTGCCACAGATCCTCGGGCCACTGCTGCGGAACTTGGGTGAAGCACTGGACCCGGGAAGTGGGATCCGAATGGCCACGCGCGGGGATGTGAACGTGAACGGCCGCGGTTATGTACAGTTGGAGATCTCGGATGATGGACCGGGATTGCCGCGTGAGGCCAGAGAGAGGCTGTTCGCGTCCGTTGCGGCGCGGGGGGAGAGACGGCAGCGCCACGATGGCCTGGCGACAGTGAAGGATCTGATGGACGAGGTGGGGGGTATTATCGTGAGTTCAAGTGACCGCATGGGGACCCGTATCCAGTTGTTGTTTCCCCAGAACGGAATCGGCGCAGCGCCCGCACGGGGCCCGGCATGATCGGGGTTGCCGAAGACCTGGCGCACGAGGCGGATGTCCGGATTCTGCTATCGGACGATGACCCGCGGCTTCTGCAAAGCCTGCGTGACCTCTTGAAGATGCACGATTACCAGGTGGACGTCGCGTTGGGTGGCGGCAAGGCGCTTCAGATGCTTCAGCAGGGACACTACGACCTGTTGCTCCTGGATCTCAGCATGCCCGAGGTCGATGGGCACGAAGTCATGCGCGTGATGAATGAAAAGGACATCGCGACCATGACCATCGTCATCAGCGGCAACACGAGCATCGACGGCATTGCCACGGCCTTGCGCGCGGGCGCGTACGATTATCTGAAAAAGCCCTACATGCCCGAGGAGTTGCTGGCGACGGTCAACAATGCGGTGCGCCGGAAACGCCTGGAGGACAGCCACAAGGTGATCCAGGTGCGGTTGAACCGCTCGGAACGCCTGCACCGCCTGATCGTGAACCACTCCCCCGATATCGTCTACATCCTCGATCACCTGGGGCGTTTCAGCTTTCTCAATTCGACCGTGACCAAGCTGCTCGGCTATAGCCCGGATGAACTGATGGGTATTTCCCTGCTCGACCTGATGGAGGAGGACCAGCAGGAAAAGGGGCGTTATTTCCTGGAGCAGGCGCGCCAGCCTTATGACGAGATTCGGTCCCTGGAGGTCGCCTTGAGGCCCAAGGTCCCCGGGCGCTCGCGCCGTCATTTCGAACTCATTATCTGGCCGATGCAGGACGACGAGCAGCCGCTGCAGGATGGTAACCAGTATCGGACCTACGGAACCGCGCGCGATATTACGGAGCGGATGGAGGCGGAGGCCTTCATCAGTTTTCAGGCCTACCACGATCTGCTCACGCGGCTACCCAACCGGGCGTTGTTCAAGGACCGCCTGGGCATTTCCCTGACCCAGGCCGCCCGCGAGGGCCATCAACTCGCAGTGATGTTCATTGATCTCGACCGGTTCAAGGTGATCAACGACTCGCTCGGACACACCATCGGCGATCGTCTACTGCAAGCTGTCAGCCAGCGGCTGCAGGCTTGCGTGCGCAAGGGCGATACGCTGTCCCGCTTCGGCGGGGACGAGTTCACCCTGTTGCTTCCTGAGGTCCGCGACTGGGAATCCGCCGCCCAGGTGGCGGACAAGATACTCGCGAGCATTCGCGCACCGTTCCGTCTGGACGGCCACGAGATCTTCATCGGGGCCAGCATCGGCATCGCAATGTTCCCCGCCGCCGGCGCCAACATGGATGCACTGATCAAGAATGCCGACATTGCGATGTACCGGGTGAAGAACACCGGGCGCGATGGCTTCCAGTTGTTCACGCCGGACATGGCGGGTTCCACCCGCCGGCTGCAGTTGGAACAGGAGATGCACCGGGGACTCGCACATCAGGAGTTCGACGTCGTGTATCAGGCGCAGGTGCATGCCGCACGCGGGGAGGTTGTTGGGGTCGAGGCGCTGGTACGCTGGAATCACCCGACACTGGGTCGTCTGGAACCTTCCGAATTCATCTCCATCGCCGAGGAAAGCCGCTTGATCGTGGAACTCGATCGGTCCACCTTGCGGCGCGCGGCCCGGGAGGTGAGCCGGTACCGGCAGCGTTCCGGCAGGGACCTGCGCCTATCGGTCAACATATCGCCCATCATGGTGTCGCGCGAGGACTTCGTCCAGACACTGCTGGAAACACTCCACCAGGAATCGTTTCCGCCGCAGTTGCTCGAGATCGAGATTACCGAGAATCTCCTGCTCAGTGATCGCCAGGACGTGCTCGACAAACTGCACAGGTTGAGTGAAGCGGGCATCCGCATCGCCATCGATGACTTCGGTACGGGTTATTCCTCGCTGAGCTACCTCCAGAAACTCCCCATCAACACCCTGAAGATCGACCGCAGTTTCACCCATCGGCTGAAGAGCTGCGAAGAGGGGGCCTGTATCGTGAACGCGATCATCGCGATGGCGCTGGGTCTGAAGATGGACATCGTGGTCGAAGGGGTCGAGACCGAGTCGCAACTCGATTACCTGAAGACGCTTGGCTGTACGGTCATGCAGGGGTTTCTATACGGAGAACCCGACACCCTGGAGGCGGCCTGCCATCGGGCGGAGGATGCCCGCACTTTGGCTGCAAGAGTATCCGGCTTGTAAACCCGGCCGATGCAGCGTCATTCTCGAGATCTGGTCCGGCACTCTGCTTCCCGGCTTCTCCGGTGCCCCCGAATCGGCTAGCATCGCGGGATGAATCAGGATCAGGGTCCGCATCTGCTGACCGTACCCGCGTCAGCGCAGGGGCAACGCCTGGACAATTTTCTGTTGCGGCACCTCAAGGGCGTTCCCCGCAGCCTTGTCTATCGGCTGGTGCGCAAGGGTGCCATTCGTGTCAATGGCCGGCGCGCAAAGGCCGAAAATCGGATTTCGGGTGGCGACGAGGTGCGTGTACCGGCGCTGGACCGCCCGCATGAGGCTACGGCAGTCGGTGCCCGCACGATCCACGTGCCCGAGGGCATGCTGCGCACCCTGCGCCAGTCCGTGATTCACGAGGATGATGATTACCTTGTGGTGGACAAGCCGGCCGGCGTGGCGGTGCACGGCGGGAGCGGCCTGGCGTACGGAATCATCGAGGCCATGCGGCTGCTGTACCCCGGTGAAACGCTGGAGCTGGGCCACCGGCTGGACCGCGACACCAGCGGCTGCCTCGTCCTGACCAAGAGTCGTCGCGGCCTGACCGCCTTTCACGATGCGCTGCGTATCGGGAACGTGAGCAAGCGTTACCTCGCCCTTGTTGCCGGTCGATGGGAGGGTCCGGCACAGCGTTGTGACCTTCCAATCTCCCTAGAGCGCGACGAGACCGGCCGGCGGCAGATACGTGCGCTGGAGGGCCATGCCATCGAGGGCTCGGCGGAATCGGCCCGCAGGGCGACCAGCCTGTTTGCCCCGATCGAGCGTTTTCCGGGATTCACGCTGATGGAGGTCGACATCGGGACTGGCCGGACCCATCAAATCCGTGTGCACGGCAGGGCATTGGGTCACCCAGTGGCTGGGGACCACGAGCACGGCGATGCCGGAGCGAATCGGCTTGCGCGGAGTTTGGGCCTGAAGCGCATGTTCCTGCACGCTCAGGCGATTCGTTTTCCCGATTGGCAGGACGACTCGCTGCTCTTCTCCGCACCCCTGCCGGCGGATCTCGAGCAAGTCCTGCAGGCACTTTCGGACCAGGCACCATGATTCCGCGGAGCGACCGCGACGCCCTGGCCCTGGTCGTATTCGACTGGGATGGGACGCTGATGGATTCGATCGGACGGATCGTCCGCTGCCTGCATCTCGCGATTGCCGAGATCGGCGCGGAGCCGCGCAGCGATGCTCAGCTGCGCGATATCATCGGCCTGGGCGTGCGCCAGGCAACCGAGGCCCTGTACCCGGAAGCCGACGATGCCTTGATGAACGCCCTCAGCCGTTCCTACCGGCTGTATTACCTGGAGCGTGACACCACGCCGACACCGCTCTACCCGGACGCAGAAACGATGCTGGTCACATTGGCGGAGCGGGGTTATCTGCTGGCGATCGCCACGGGTAAATCGCGCATGGGTCTCGATGAGGCGTTGAACAGCACCGGCATCTCGCGCTTTTTTGACGCCACGGCGACCAGTGACGAACATCCGTCGAAACCCAACCCGGCCATGCTCACGCATGTGATCGAACGGCTTGGGGTCGACCCCAGGGATGCGATCATGGTGGGGGACAGCGCGTACGATCTTCAGATGGCAAACAACCTGCGCGTCGCGGGGGTCGGGATCACCCACGGGGCCCACGATGCGGCACGTCTGCGCCGTTGTGGTCCCGCAGCCTTGATCGACCAGCTCGCGGAGCTGCCGCCGCTGTTGGGTCAGCGCGGCCATTCCGGCTGAATTTCGGCAGCGCCCCGATGTCTCTCACGGGGACTGCTAACGGCATCTTCTTAAGGATGCCCGAAACGCAGGCATCAAGACCCGCCGGCACCGCCGGTGATCCAATGTCAACACAAGGATTCATGCATGGCTCTCTGGAACGCGCAGGACAAATCGAATTGGGAACGGGAGACCCTGGAGAAACTGGTCCTGGCCCAGGTGACCGAGCAGCGAAGGACGCGCCGCTGGGGCATCTTCTTCAAGCTCCTGGTGTTCATCTACCTGTTCGCGCTTCTGCTGCTGATACGCGGCCCGGATCTGGGACTCGCCGACCTGTGGGATCGCGACAAGGAGCCGACCGAACACGTGGCCGTGATCGACATCGAGGGACTGATTGCGAGTGCCACCAGTGCGAACGCGGAGGATATCAACAAGACCCTGCGCAAGGCCTTTGAGGATGACGACACCCGGGCTGTGATGCTGCGCATCAACAGCGGTGGCGGCAGTCCGGTTCAGGCCGGCATGATTCACGACGAGATCCGCCGTCTGCGTTCGCAGCATGAGGACATTCCCGTGTACGCGGTGATCTCCGATGTGGGTGCGTCGGGTGCCTACTACATCGCCGTCGCGGCGGACGAGATCTACGCGGACAAGGGCAGCATCGTGGGTTCGATCGGCGTGCGACTGGACAGCTTCGGCCTCGTTGGTCTGATGGAGCGGTGGGGGATCGAACGGCGTCTGTTCACGGCCGGGGAAAAGAAGGGCTTCCTGGATCCATTCCTTCCTCTGCAGGAGGAAGAGGTCGAGCACGTCAAGGGCGTGATCGACCAGATCCACGATCAGTTCATCAACGTCGTGCGCGAGGGACGTGGAGACCGGCTGCAGGACAACGGCGAATTGTTCAGCGGGCTGGTCTGGACCGGTGCCGACTCGGTTGAATTGGGGCTGATCGACGGCCTCGGCGACGACCGCACGGTGGCTCGCGACGTGATCGGGATCGAGCGGATGGTCGTCTTCGAACCCAAGCGCACCGCCCTGCAGCTGCTACTCGACGATCTCGGTGTCGCGATCGGCAACCGCATCCTGAACTGGGAGACCGCTCCGCAGTGGCGCTAGCAGCCTGTCGGACTTGGGTGCCCGTAGCGAGCCGTGTGGGAGAGCGAGGGCAGTTTTTCCTGATTTCGAGGCGCATAGTGGTTCTATGCAACGAGAAATCGGGGAAAAATGCACCGCTCTCCCACCGGCGCAGTAGGAGCAGCCCAAGTCCGACAGGCTGCTAGTGGGCCATGTGGGAGTCAGTCGTCGAGGCGCGTGACGCGGGCGATGATGCCGATTGCGGGATTGTCCAGATAGAACAGGTCGTCGCCGGAGTTCATCCGCTGGCTGCCCCGCACGGGTACCCCGGGAAGGACGCCCGGGTCTCTCCCCATCGCGTGCGGTACGTGGTAGACGAGGTCCGTTTCCAGATGCAGGAAGCGTCCCACCCAGACCCGCAGCCGCCCCTCCAGTTCGTAGCGTTCCTGCTGCGGCCTGAGCGGGCGCAGGCCGCCTTCGGAAACATCTTCTGGTTCCTCGCCCGCATCCTCCCGTAGCCCGAGATACCGACCTTCCTGGATGCGTATCCACGATGTCGAGTGAAAATCGCGCCCCCTCTGATCCCAGGCCAGGCGCGCGAGCACGCGGCCCTGCCCGGACCGCTCCACTCGGTCGACGACCCGGTCGAGTT
>SKJG01000147.1 GCA_007116035.1 Thioalkalivibrio sp. | reverse complement strand
CTTGAGTGTGTCGCGCACCGCGATACTACCCGCGGGGGTGAAGCAGCGCCTACACCCCGTAGCGGTGAGGAGGGTGTTCGGGGAGTGGAGAACCCGCGCCCGAAAGCGGGAGCGAGCTCCCGCACTCCATGGAGTTCAGGGCTTGCCTGTCAGGGCTTGGAGCAGGGTGTCGATCTCCGAGGCGGGGAGTTCGGGGAACAGTCGGTGCAGCCGGCGTCGAAGGTCGTGTTTTGGGCGGTCGGTTGGCGTGTGTACGGTTCCCGCCTTTACCAGCCACGCCGCCTCGATGCGCTCGGCACCGAGTTCCAGGCGCAGACAAGCCTGGTATCCCTGCGGCCAATCTAGCCGGTCGATGCGGCGGCGCAGTGCCCGGACGCGGCGGGTGATGCGCCGGTTCCAGTCGCGCGCGCCACTTCGCAGGGTGTCCCACTCATCGGCGCTCAGGCGGCAGGGATACCAGCAGGCGAACAGCACGAACATCACGTCGATTCCGCGCTCGTCCTGCCAACGCAGCAGGATCTCCCGGGCTTCGGATTGCTCCCACGCGGCATGGGCAAAGACCCAAAAGGCCTTGGCACCGGGGGAATCGTCGTTGGGGCAGGGTTCAGGCAGTCTGTGAGAGGGGCACAAACCGGATGCCGGCGATGCGGTGCAGGCTGTCCATGTCCAACAGTCTCAGGTCGCGCGTGTGGATCTCGATCAGGCCCTGCTTGCGGAACTGCGTGAAGAGGCGGCTGATGGTCTCCTGCGTCAGGCCCAGGTGATTGGCGATGTCCGCTCGGGACATGCTCAGACTGAAACGATCCGCAACCAATCCGCGAGCACGGAAGCGCGTCGAAAGGCTGAGCAGGAAGGCGGCCAGCCGTTGCTCGGCATTGCGCTGGCCGAGCAGGGCGAGCAGCGACTCGTCGGCGGCGATTTCCCGGCTCATGGTGCGCATGAAATGCTGACGGAAGCTGGGCAGTTGCCCGGCGAGAACGTCGAGTTTGTCGAACGGAATCTCGCAGATGCTGGTGGATTCCAGCGCCACTGCGCTGACCGGATGCTCGCCCTGATTGATCGCGTCCAGTCCGAGCAGTTCTCCCGCCAACGCGAAGCCCGTGACCTGTTCCGTGCCGTCATCCGACAGAAGCACGGTCTTCAATGAACCGGTGCGGACCGCGAAGACGGAGGCGAATGGGGCTCCCATACGGAAGAGGACTTGGCCCTTCGAGATCGGGCGCCGGCGTTGAACGATTTCGTCCAGTTGCCAGAGGTCGTTCTCGGGTAGCCCGACGGGCAGACACAGGAGCTTCAGTGAGCACTGATCGCAGGAACCTGAAGCGTGCATCGTCATGGCTCCGAGTGTAGTCAGAATCCTAACCCAAAAGGAAGACTACCAGAACCCGTTAGAGGGATTTCCCGGAAAGGCCGGTGGCAAGCCATTTGCGGCCCGGCGACGAGGGCGCATTGCCGGCCGCGCCCGCCGCATGTACTGATCTGGATCATCTCATGGATTTCCTGCGTGGACTACTCTCTGTAACTATGGAGACGTCTGCCTCGTTCCTGCCCCGGGAATCGCTGGATACGCTGCTCGAAGCGATCCGGCGCGGGGGCTTCACGCGCGTGCTGGGGCCGGTGGCGCGCCACGGTGCCATCACCTATACCAGCATCGCCTCTGCCGACGACTTGCCCAAAGGGCTGCGTGACCGCCAGGCGCCGGGACAGTACCGGCTGGAGCCGGAAGAGGGGGAACGCCGCTTCGCCTGGGCCAATGGCCCGCAGGCCCTGAAGCCGCTGACCTTCGCTCCCCGTGAGACGCTCTGGCGCTGCGAGTTGGACGACAATGGCCAGCTCAGCTTCCTGGACGTCGATTTAGCCCCGACACCCACCGCCGTGTTCGGGGTCAGGGCCTGCGACCTGGCGGCCCTGCGGATCCAGGAACGGCACTTCCTGAAGCTGCCATACCCCGACCCCCATTACGCGGCGCGCCGCGAGAGCCTGTTCCTGGTCGCGGTTCACTGCAGTCATCCGGCGGACACCTGTTTCTGCGCCTCCACGGGCGACGGGCCGCGCGCCGAGGCGGGCTACGACCTGGCGATGTCGGAACTGGACCACGGCTTCGTAGTGACCGCCGGTACCGAGCGCGGTCGAGGGGTGCTGTCCCTGCTGAATCTGTCGCCGGCGAGCCCGGACGAATGCGCGCAGGCCGACGGCGAGATCGAAGCAGCGGCTGCGGCGCAGACACGCAGCCTTCCCAGCCGCAACCTGAAGGATGCCCTGTACGCCCGACTCGAACATCCCCACTGGGACCAGGTCGGCCGCAGGTGCCTGTCCTGCGGGAATTGCACCGCGGTCTGCCCCACCTGTTTCTGCCACGCGGAGCAGGACGAACCGGCCCTGACCGGCAGTTCCAGCGAACACCTGCGGCAGTGGGACTCCTGTTTCACCGCCGTGCACAGCTACATGGGCCACTTCCTGGTTCGCGAGGAGACGCGCCTGCGCTACCGGCAGTGGCTGACCCACAAGCTGGCGTCCTGGCACGAGCAGTACGGGCGCTCCGGCTGCGTGGGCTGCGGTCGCTGCATCGCCTGGTGCCCGGTGGGCATCGACATCACGGCCGAGGTCTCGGCGCTGCTGGAGTCCGGCGATGCACAATCCTGACCGGCCGGTGGAGGTCGAGGTGGTCGATCGGGTCGAGGAGACCCCTTCCATCTACACCCTGCACCTGCGCTTCACCGATCCCGAGGTGGCGGCGTCCTACCGGCTGCTGCCGGGGCAGTACAACATGCTGTACCTGTTCGGGGTCGGCGAGGTCCCGATCTCGATCGTCTCCGACCCCGACTTCGAGGGCCCGTTGGAGCACACCATCCGCTCGGTGGGCCGGGTCACGCGGGGCATGGAACGACTGAAGGTCGGCGACCGCATGGGTCTGCGCGGGCCGTACGGCCGGGGTTGGCCGCTGGACGAGGCCGAGGGTCGGGATGTGGTGATCGTGACCGGCGGGCTTGGCTGTGCGCCGGTGGTCTCGATGATCCGCTACGTCCTGCAGCGCCGCGAGCGCTTCGGCCGGCTGGTGATCCTGCAGGGCGTGAAACACACCGACGACCTGATCTGGCGCAGGCAGTACGAGCGCTGGCAGCAGATGCCGGACACCCAGGTCCTGCTGGCTGCGGATGTCGGCGGGCCGAACTGGCCGTACAGCGTCGGCAAGGTGACGGTGCTGTTCAGCCAGGCCGGCGTCGATCCGGACAAGAGTATCGTGATGCTGTGCGGGCCGGAACCGATGATGAAGGCGTCGATCGACCGCCTGCTGGCGCTGAACGTGCCGGCTGAATCCATGTGGCTCAGCATCGAGCGCAACATGCAGTGCGGTATCGGTCACTGCGGCCACTGCCAGGTGGGGCCGTATTTCGTCTGCCAGGACGGGCCGGTCTTCCATTACCCGGAACTTCGCCCCTGGCTGGGCGTCACCGGTTTCTGACAGGAGGCGCGACGATGGCGGTCCAGAATCGCAACCAGACCGACGCCCTGGATCGGCTGAACGATCGGTCGAACCCCCGGCCGCGCATCGCGGTGCACAAGTTCAGTTCCTGCGACGGCTGCCAGCTGGCCTTCATCAACGCCGGCGAGGCCCTACTGGAGCTCGCGCAGCTGGTCGACATCGTGCACTTCGCCGAGGCCGGGCCGATGGACCCGGACGCCGCGGTGGACCTGGCCTTCGTCGAGGGCAGCATCTCGACGCCCGACGAGGCCGAGCGGATCCGTAAGGTGCGCGCGAGCAGCCGGTACCTCGTGAGCCTGGGCGCCTGCGCGACCTCCGGCGGCCTGCAGGCCCTGCGCAACTTCAATGCCGACGGTGCGAAGGGCTGGACGGAAGCCATCTACGCCCAACCCGCGTTCATCGACAGCCTGGATACCGCGACCCCGGTGGCCGAGCACGTGAAGGTGGACCTGGAGCTCTGGGGTTGCCCGGTGAACGCGCGACAGGTCTTCCAGGCCCTGCGCCAACTCCTGTTCGGTGTCGCGCCGGTGGTGGACAAGGACAAGCTGTGCGTGGAGTGCAAGCGCCAGCAGCATGTCTGCGTGCTGGTTGCGAAGGGCGAGCCCTGCATGGGCCCCGTCACGCACACCGGCTGCGGCGCGCTCTGTCCCGCGTTCGGGCGCGACTGCTACGCCTGCTTCGGCCCGGCCGAGAACCCCAATACGGCGGCGTTGGCGCGGCGCTTCGAAGGGCTGGGGCTGATGCCCGAGGCGGTCGCGCGGCGGTTCCACTTCATCAATAGCCACGCGCCTGCGTTTCGTTCCGAGTGGCTGGCCTGGAAGCAGGGATCATGAGCGAGAACCGCGAGATCCGCATCGAGGTGCCGGTGCTCGCCCGGGTCGAGGGCGAGGGCGCGCTGGAACTGAGCGCGTCGGGTGGCCGGATCGAGACGCTGCGCCTGCGCATCTTCGAGCCGCCGCGTTACTTCGAGAAGTTCCTCGAGGGCCGCGGGCATCAGGAGGTGCTGGATGTCGTGGCCCGCATCTGCGGCATCTGCCCGGTGGCGTACCAGATGACCGCCGTGCAGGCCCTGGAGCAGGCCTTCGGGGTGCAGGCCTCGCCCTGGGTGATTCGGATGCGGCGGCTGATGTACTGCGGAGAGTGGCTGCAGAGCCATGCCCTGCACATCCACCTGCTGGCCTTGCCGGACTTCCTCGGTTTCGAGAGCGGCATTGCGATGGCTGCGCGGCACCCGGAGGCCGTGCGCCGCGGCCTGCGCCTGCAGCGGCTGGGCAACGACCTGATCCGGTTGTTCGGTGGCCGGTCGGTGCATCCGGTGGGTATGCGCGTGGGCGGTTTCCATCGTGCGCCCGACCCGGAGCGCGCTGCCACGTTGCTGGAAGAACTGCGCGCGGCGCGACCGGAAGCGGAAGCCCTGGTCGCGTTCACCGCCTCGCTGGACCTGCCGCAGGACGATCAGGACTTCACCTCGGTGTCGCTGCGCCACGAGAGCGAGTATCCGCTGTACTCCGGCCGGATCGTCTCGGATCGGGGGCTGGACCTGGCGGTGGAGGACTACCCGAAGCACTTCCAGGAATCCCACGTCGCCCATTCCACGGCCCTGTATGCCCACCTGGACGGCGCGCCCTACCTGGTTGGGCCGCTGGCGCGCCTGAACCTCAATCACGACCGGCTGTCGCCACCGGCGCGCGCTGCGCTCGATGCCACCGGCCTGCAGCTGCCCAGCCGCAACATGTTCCACTCGGTGATCGCCCGCGCGGTGGAGATCCACGAGGTGGTGCTGGAGGCCATTCGGCTGTTGGAGAGCTATCGCCCGGAAGAGCCCGCCCACGTT
>SKJG01000020.1 GCA_007116035.1 Thioalkalivibrio sp. | reverse complement strand
TCGCGAGCGAGGGCGCGTTCGGTCCCGATCCGGGGATCGGCCTGATTCCGTGGAATGTCGAGTACGTGATCCTGCTCGACGATGCGCGTGGCCTGGAACTGGTGGGTCGCGCACAAGGACCCGCACGACAGGCCCATCGCACCGTGACTGACTGGGCGGGCTTGTTGGCATTCGCCGAAGAAGCAGGCTTCCCCGACCACCACCTGGTGCTGCGCCCGGACAACGACAGCGATCCGCGCATCGTCAAAGGCGTCGGCGATGTCGATACACTGAAGCGGACCTGTGCCTGGGCCTTGCAGCAGTCGGTGATGAAACGGGTCTTCGTCGAAACCGACCTCCGTGCCCACTGCAATCCGACGCGCATGCAGATGATCGCCCTTGCCACCCAGGATCTGCTCGCGAGACTGGGTTCCCTCTGTCCGGCGTGCGGGTCGCCCGGGTTCTGGCTCGTCGAGCGGATTCCGGGTCTGCACTGCGCCGATTGTGGCGCGCCGACGCGGGAGGCCTGCGCCGAGGTATACGGCTGCGTTCAATGTCCATACCGCGAAACGCGGCCCACGGACCCTGGCCAGTATGCCGATCCGGCAGTCTGCGACTGGTGCAATCCTTGATGGGACGTGCCGGGACCCGATCGAACGCAGAACCTTTCGGAAATGAGCCGCCTCGTCCTGCTTCCTGGTCGATCGCCCAAGGATCGCCACCACCACCGGGTTGACCGACTCCCGGCCGGTGAAATGCAAGACAAACCCAGATCCTGCGCTAAACTTGCCTGCCCTGCGCGCACCCTTCCAGCGGGTTCGCTCGTGCAGCGTTTAATGCCCTTTCTCAACGACCCTGAGCGGAATTCACGCCGATGAAGGACGTGCTGCAGCGCGTGTTCCCTTTTCTCGCCTGGTTCCCGATGTCGGCGACCGGAGTGCGCGCCGACATCATCGCCGGCATCAGCGTCGCCATGATTCTGGTGCCCCAAAGCATGGCGTACGCAACGCTCGCGGGTTTGCCCGTGGTGTACGGGCTTTACGCCGCCGCGCTGCCGGTCGTGATCGGCTCGATGTGGGGCTCCTCCCGATTCCTGCACACAGGCCCGGTCGCGATGCTGTCATTGCTCTCGGCGGCGTCGCTCGCGCCGTTTGCCGTCGCGGGCACGGAGTACTTCATCCAGCTCTCGATCCTGCTCGCGCTGATGGTGGGACTGATGCGCCTGTTCCTGGGCCTGTTCCGCCTCGGCATCATCATGAACTTCGTATCCCATCCGGTGATGGTCGGCTTCACGAACGCCGCGGCACTGATCATCGGTTTGTCCCTGCTGAATACGTTCTTCAATGTCCCGAAACCGGATACCGGTGCGTTCCTGACGGATTTTATTGGCGTACTTGGGCAGCTGGGATTCGTGCACTGGCCGACCGTCGCTTTCGGGCTCGGCACCCTGATCGCACTGGTCGCGATGAGCCGAATCATTCCGAAACTGCCAGGCGTACTGGTAGTGGTCGTCGCCGGCACGCTGATCAGTGCGCTGGTGGGCTTCGAACGCAATGAGACGGTCACCCTCGAGAACATCGCCACCGAAGAGGTGCGCGCGCTGTTTGTGGATGTCGCGAAGACGCGCGATGAGTTGGAGAGGGTCTCGGACACGTTGAGCGAATCCAGCCGGGAACTCAAAAGAGCGGAGCGTTACGGAGCGGATACGGCCGAGCTCGCAGTGCAGGTCGCGCGGCTGAGGGTAAGGGAACAGCGGCTCAAGGAACGGCTGAGCGATCTGCGCGTCGAAGCGCATCGCAAGACGTTAACGCACGAAGAGACCGCCGAAAGCGGCGTATTCCGTGCGCGCACGGAGGGGGACGAAGGTCCGGCCTGGCGCCTGGTGCGTGCAGGATCCGATGCGGTTCTGCTTTCCAGTGGCGGGCGCGTGGTCGGAACCATTCCACAGGGACTGCCCGCGTTCCAGCTGCCCGCTCCTGACTGGGAGGTCATTCCGTTACTGCTTCCGGCCGCCTTCGTGATGGCCCTGATCGGTTTCATGGAAGCCACTTCGATCTCCCGCGCCTTAGCCGCGCAGCGCCGCGAGAAGCTGAACGCGAACCAGGAACTCGTAGGCCAGGGCCTGGCCAACATCGTCGGCAGTTTCTTCCAGTCGTATACCGTCAGCGGCTCGTTCTCCCGCTCTGCCGTCGCCGCCCGCTCCGGGGCGCAAAGCGGCTTGTTCGCGATCGTTAGCGCGCTCGGCGTGCTGGTGACGATGCTGTTCCTGACCCCCTACCTGTATCACCTGCCGCTCGCCGTGCTGGCGGCCATCGTGATGTCCGCGGTCTTCGGTCTGCTCGACTTCCGGACCCTCTTCCAGGCCTGGAAAATCCACCGCGCCGACGGGGCAGCGGGTGTACTGACCTTCGTCGTGACGCTGTATATGGCTCCGGATCTGGCGATGGGGGTGATTGTCGGAGTCGTGCTGGCCACACTGCTATTCCTGATGGGCACCGTGCGCCCCCGCTCGGAAATCCAGGGTCTCACGCCCGAGGGCGTACTGGCGGGCGCGGTCAGCCACCACCTGCGTCCCGCCGGAGAGGACTTCGTAGTCCTGCGCTTCGATGCCTCCCTCGTCTTCATGAACGTAGCCCATTTCGAGGAAGCCGTGATGGACGCGGCGGCGCGAAACCCCAACGCCAGGGCGCTGCTGGTGCTTGGGAACAGCATCAACCGGATCGACGAAACCGGGATCGACAAGGTCCGCTCACTGATCACGGACCTGAAAGCCGCCAACTGCACGCTGATGTTCAGTGGGTTAAAGAAGCCGGTCCGTGAGGCGATGGAACGCGCCGGACTGCTCGACGAAATCGGACTTCAGAACATCTTTCCGAGCAAAGGGCTTGCTCTCGAGGTGCTGGGTCGCAGCAAGGCTCCGGTGGCGGAGACGGTTCAGCCGATTTCGAATCCGCCGGGACCCTAAACGATTCATCGGATCCAGCCCTGCGCACGTCATGGTCGCAGGCGCCAGGCCAGAGGCGATCATCAGTATTCGCGCACAAACGCGGCATCGCTCATTGATTCCAGGAGATTTTGCGAACAAGGCGTCAGCAGCGGGGTCTTCGACAGCCCCGAAGCCGGTCAACGGCCCCGCTGCCTCCTCCTCTGGGCAATAAACCGATTACTCTCCTGCGTCTTCACTGCCGGCCATTTGCGCCCGCCTTCCGCCGGACGGCCTCCGGTCCCGTTTACCGAAATGATTACTCAGCACGGACTCCAGCCGTTTTACGGCCCCGCTCACCGCATCGTAAGCATCTTCGTGCAATAACTCCGCGATTACCGGGTCTCCGCCGCGGGGGCGAGCTTCGAGTTTGCACTGCTTGTTCAAGCCTCCTTTCGGACCGTTCACATCGGCCAGGTATACCTCGATACGCGTGAGCCGCTCGCCGAAGCGCCGGTCCACGCTCTGCAACTGCTTGTTGATGTGCTCCTCCAGCGCTGGCGACATCGAGACCCCTTGGGCTGCATTCAGTTGGATAAGCATGACCTCTCCCAATCAGTGGTAACGGTGAACCGTTTGGCGACAAACCCTTCGCTTATGAAACCAATCCTTGAACGCTCGAGCGCCAGCGGAGTGTTGCGTCGCCTTTTCCGCGCTGTTGGAGTCATTTTTCCGCAAATGGTTCTCTTTCCGCATCCCTACCGACCGTGGCTACCAGGAGCTTCCACGATTCGCTCGACCACCCGTCAGGATGGTCGTCAACCTGTTTTTCGGTGCATGCCGGCAAGGCATGCCAGCCGTCACCATGACCGCGCCGGCCGGAATCGCAGCCTTGAGGTCATCGATGGGGAAAATCCGGTCAGTCCAATACCCTCGCTTGGGTGGCGCCCAGCAGGGCGGACGCATCAGAGCGACCCGCTTCGGGGCTTTCGCATCGAGGTGGGTGAAAGATCTTTTTGATCCTGCATCCTCGATGCAGGCAATGATCCGCATGGCTCCTTCGACGCCCCAGGTTACACCGTGAATAGCCGCCCCCTGAGAACGGCAACCCGCGGGTTCAGTCCGTCACGACCTCTTCACGCAGCCGGGCCGCGATCCCGTCGGCCAGCCGCTGCCATTCGCTCGCGGCATTGGCTTCGAGCCGGGCGCTGGTGACTGCACGGAAGTGGCCGAGCCAAGTCTCCACTTCGGCCTGCGTCAACCGCAGCGGGCGATGACTGCCGACCATGTCGAACTGCGGCGGCCGTTCCAACCTCCCGCCCAGACTCAGGAACCAGAAGTCGCACACGCGACGCAGATGCGCCTCGCGGTCCTCGATGCGCGCAAAGTGGTGGCCTATCAACGGGTCGGCGTCAAGGCGATCGTAGAGACCCCGAACCACGGCCTCAATGCCGTGGCGCCCGATACGCTCGCTCAAAGGCACCAGCCTTCGGTGGGTCATAGGGCCTCCTGACGCTGGAGTCGGTTGTCCGATACCCGGATCCTGCGGACCGTAGGCTTGACGCAAAGACCCCATGGAACCGCGACTTTAAGCCGTCTGCAAGTCTATCAGCAGCGGTGACCGTGCTCATCGAAAACGCGACGGGCCGATCCGCGTATGGCCGATTTTCAGCGCCGATCAAGCGCGCAGAAGCGATCCATCATCCGAGCCGGGGACCTCGGTCGAGATCATCGCGCCGCGGCCTTCCTCTGCAGCGGAACTCCAGCGCTACGGCAAGATCGATCTCCGCGATACCAGGACACACGAAGGCGGCCGATGCAGCCAAATCCTGCAATGCCAGTGCCTGTATTTGTTGTCGGGTCGGAACAACGGAGTAGCCTGCGGTGAATTCGTTCGTCGGAACCAGCGCATGAAACAGCCAGCCGACAATCCGCAGCATCCCGTCGAACCACCCGGTCTGGAACGCGCTATCTGGCGTAAGTTGCCTCATGCGGCTATTGCCAGCACCCTGATTCCGATCCTGTTTTACCTTTACGTTCTGTATTTCCCCCCCGTGCCCGTCGGCGGCAGCGTGGAAAAAACCGTGATGTCGGCTGGCATCGCCGCCATCGCCATTGCTGTGACGCTCTGGACTGCGATCTTCACGGTCGGCATCGGCTGCTGGATTGTCATGGTGATGAAAGGCCCGGCGAAATACGCCGACAGCTACGAGCTCAGTGACGCCGAACAGCCGCGCGAAGAAATGGAAGAAGACACCCGGCCTACCCGTGAGCCGCGCAAAAAGTACGAATTGAAAGCCTGACCTTGCGCGCCGGCATTCGCTGCCGCGGTCAGGAAACATCGCCCCGTCGAGTTGACACTGCGCAATCATCGCAAGGACGGGACGTTGTTTCACAACCGATGGTCTGTCCAGCCGCTGCCCACGTGCGCACCGCTGTGGCGCCGGAGGCCCCGGTCGGCCCGCTGGCAGACGGCTTGAAGCGCCTGGCAACGGAACTCAAGGGCGGCGGCACCGAGATGGTTCCGCTGCGCTCCCCCTTGGGATGACCTCGCCTGACCCCACGCCCCGCGCGGCTTCTTCCGCTTCCGACAACAGATCCCTCCATTCATCGCCGACAACGGTCTGAGCCCACCCGACTCGCGGCCCGGGTAGCGGTGTACGGCACCTGGAGCGACCGCCGCAGGATCCGGCCCGAGAAAGACCGCGCCATCGCTGCCAAGCCTGAGCCTGTACGCATCGCCCCAAGAATAAGAAACCATGCTGACTCAGAGGGCGCGGAACCACGAGCCGAACCGCCGGTTCCTACCGACATTGCCGAACGTCCGGGCAATCCCGAGCAGCGCTTCACACCCACATCCACACGGAGAATCTGGGATGAAACCGTCGTACCGAGTGGCTCTCGCAGCCAGCATATTCGCGCTTTTCGCATCACCTGCATTCGCCTATCACGGCATGCACGGCAGCACCGACCGCGCGCATTCCGCGGCGGGCACGCAGTATCAGGGCAGCAAAGCACATTACGACCGCTGGCAGCATTATCGGCATGGACCAGGGATGCATCCGCGTCACTACCGCCCCATGCCACCACCGCCTCGGTTCTACGGTCCGCCCCACAGAGGCATGATGGGAATGGGTCCCTACGGGCCGATGCACCATGGCATGCCGTCTTACGGCCCCGGTAAGGCCGGTCCGACGCGCAAAGGGGGATACGGTCCCCAGAAAGATGGCAAACCGGAAACGGCAGCACCGGGCAATTCCATCGCGGCAGTAGCTCAAGCGGCTGGCGGTTTCGACACCCTGCTTGCGGCAGCGACCGCAGGTGGCCTCGCCGAGGCGCTGGCAACCAACGGGCCGTTTACGGTCTTCGCACCGACCGATGCGGCCTTTGCCGAATTGCCGCAGGCGGCTGTGAACAACCTGATGCAGCCCGAGAACCGCGAGACCCTGGCCTCGCTGCTGCAACACCATGTTGTCGGGGGTCGCATTGACGCAGCCGGCGTCATCGAGGCTGGTGAGCTCGAGAGCCTGGCGGGTACCCCGCTGGCGGTCGAAGTGGAGGGCGATGAAGTCCGCATCGGCGGGGTGCGCATCGTGCAGACCGACGTCGGCGCGGACAACGGCATCATCCATGTCGTGGAGCAGGTGCTGTTCCCCGAGGGCTTCGCGTGCATCGCCACCGTGGCCCAGCGTGCGGGACAGTTCGACACCCTCCTCGCCGCCGCCGAGGCGGCAGGCCTGAAGGACGCGTTGTCGGTGCAGGGACCGTTTACGGTGTTCGCGCCTACGGACGAAGCCTTCGCGGCCCGGCCGGAAGGCACGGTGGAGAGTCTGCTGCAGCCTGAGAACCGGTCCGAGCTCGAGCGCCTGCTGCAAAACCACATCATCGCGGGCCGCCTGCCCGCCGACGAAGTACTCGCAGCCGAATCCCTGGAGACCCTCGCCGGCACGACGCTGCAGGTGACCATGGATGGTGACCAGCCGCAAATCGGCGGCGCGGACATCACGGCAACCAACGTGATGGCCAGCAATGGGGTGATCCACGTGATCGACGCGGTGCTGCTGCCCTGAGTCGTCACCGGGTCCGGATGATGTCCGGAGGATGACCTGAGGGCGGCCACTGTCGGCGCAGTTTGGCAGTGGCCGCCCTCTTCACGTTGCTGCCCCGGGCATACGGCCCGAAGGGTAAGCGATCGGCTCGCCAAACGGACGACGAACTGCCGTGCCCTGCGAGTGGCCGCAGCCCGGTAAGTGATCGCACCAGGAACTGTGCCATTGGGCGGCCCCTGAATACTTCGCCAGCCAGCTAACTGTTCTCTACGTCTTTGCAATGCTGCGTGAAAAGCGCCCGGACTCCATGTTTCCACCTGATGATCACGGAAGCTCCGCAGAGGGCCCCTTCGCCTGCAAGGCGCGCTCCCACGGGTCCTAGCCCTGGTAGGAGCCTTCCTTGCAGGCCAAGGTTTTGGCGGTTTCGCTGCGGTCAATGCGATGTTCCCGGCCTGCGGAGGACTCGTGATCATCAGGTGTTGCCATGGGGTAAGCCCATGAGCCCTGGCATCAGCCGGCGACCCCCGCGCCCATAGAAAACCTTGATTATCGGGGAGGCATCGGCCGGCGCATGATCTGCTCCCGCCCATCGCCCGGTATCCCGGTTTCATGCTGCCGCATCTGAATTTCGCCGACTCCAAGATCAACTTCCTTGGCCACCGCCGCGTCGCGGTCGCGATCTCGGTGGTCCTGGTGCTGGTATCCCTGACCCTATTGGCGACACGCGGTCTGGACTATGGCATCGATTTCACGGGTGGGACGCTGGTCGAGGTCGGCTACCCCGAGGCGGTAGACCTGGATCCGATCCGGCGGCAACTGGCGGACGCTGGCTTCGAGCGCCCGACCGTGCAGTACTTCGGCACCTCGCGCGACGTGCTCATCCGCCTGCCGCCCCGAGAGGAGGACCCGATGCAGGCGGTGCTTTCCACCGAGGTGCTCTCAGCGTTGACCGCTGGCGGTCCGCCTGGACTCGAGTTGCGGCGCGTAGAGTTCGTCGGTCCCGCAGTCGGCGAGGAACTGCGCGAACAGGGCGGGCTTGCGATGATCTACGCGCTATTTGGCATCCTGATCTACGTGGCCGTTCGGTTCGAGTGGCGCTTCGCCGTCGGAGCGGTGCTGGCACTGGCGCATGATGTGGTGCTCACCCTGGGTTTCTTCGCCCTGACGCGGTTGGAATTCGACCTCGCCGTGCTGGCGGCGATTCTCGCGGTGATCGGTTATTCGTTGAACGACACGATCGTCGTCTATGACCGAATTCGGGAGAACTTCCGCCTCCTGCGCAAGGAGAGCAGCGAGTTCGTGATAAACGACGCGGTGAACAAGACCCTGTCGCGCACGATCCTGACCAGCCTGACCACTTTGCTGGTGCTGGTCTCCTTGCTGACGCTTGGGGGTGCTGCATTGGCGACGTTCGCGATCGCCATGATGGTCGGTGTGGTGGTGGGCACCCACTCGTCGATCTTCATCGCGGCGGCTGCCGCGCTGATGCTCGGCCTTGATCGCAAGGTCCTGTTGCCGGTAAAGCGGGAAGGAGTGGACGAAGACACCCCGTAACACGGAAGGAACCACCGCCACTAACGGCAGCGGCGGATTTCGCACAGCGCTCGCCTGTCCTGGAAACGCGAAGGGGCGACGCTCTCAGAGATCACGTTAGAATGAGAGTGCAACCGAACCCCATCCTCCACGCGGGGCGTTGTCGCCTGTACTCCCTGCCCGCTCGCCCGCAAGCGCCTTGCGTACCTGCCCGATGCCAATGCCACCGGTGCCGGAAACCGGCATACAGAATGCCAACTCCTTATGGGGATCGAGCAACTTCCGTTCTTCGTTGAGACGCTCCGCCGTCCGGCTGGCTGTGGTCTCGTCCGCCCGTGCCAGCAACACCTTCCCGGCTCCCTGGTTGCGGCCTGCGCACGGGGGTCGATGGCTCTTGCGAGATTGATGCAGAGTTCAAGACACCGAGCGGTGCCAGCATCCCCCTACCACTTGACCGGACTTCGTGTGGAACTTGCCGGGCGACAGTACCTGACCGGTGCAGGCGTCGACAGCTCAGCCAGCAAGGCCCTCGAGGCTGATCTGCGACATCGTGCGAATCACGACTCCCTGACCGGACTGGCGAACCGACATCACTTCGAAAACATCCTCCGGCATGAACTGACACGCTCGGAGCGCTATGGCACCCCTGTGGCGTTGATCATGATCGATATCGATCATTTCAAGACGATCAACGATCGCTATGGTCATCCGGTTGGGGACGACGTGCTGCGACGCTTCGCCGAGTCCCTGAAAGAAAGGATTCGGGTCACCGACAGCGTGGCCCGTTGGGGCGGAGAGGAGTTCATGATGGTGTTGCCTCAGACGGATGCACACGAGGGACTGCTGCTGGCCGAGGCGGTACGGAACCGGGTCGCCAAGACCCCGAGGCCAGGGCCAGGACGGATCACCCTGAGTTCGGCCGTCACCGTTCAAAGAGAAGGCGAGTCGAGACAGGAACTCCTCAGGCGTCTCGACGAGGTTCTTTACCGGGCCAAGCGCGAAGGCCGGAACCGGGTCGTCACATGCTAAGTCGACCCACGGCTCCCACGGCAATGCGGCCAGCCGTCACCGTGACCGCGCCGCCGGTGTCGCCACCGGCGGCTTCAACATACTCCCGGAGGAATGTCGATCGTCAGAAATAAGCCCCTACTCACTGGTTGACCGGAGACTCCGGATCCAA
This sequence comes from Thioalkalivibrio sp., assembly GCA_007116035.1. Lineage (GTDB taxonomy): Bacteria > Pseudomonadota > Gammaproteobacteria > Ectothiorhodospirales > Ectothiorhodospiraceae > Thioalkalivibrio. The sequence goes on along the minus strand of SKJG01000020.1, from coordinate 8,643 downwards.
CAGCCAGGCCATGATGTCGGCGATCTGCTCGTGCGTGAGCACACCTTGCGTACCCATCCGCGGCATCTGGGTGCACGGGAAGTAGGCGTGGGCATTGTAGATCACGTCGTACACGTACTTCAGCATCGCGTCGCTGGTGCCGCGCATCTTGCCGTAGCCCGTGAGGTCCGGACCCAGCGTTCCACCAGGGAAAACACCCAATGAAATCAGTGCTGGTTTTGTACGTTAGCCGCCGGGGCCATACGGCCCGGGTCGCACGGACGATCTGCGAAAGCATTACCCCCAACGGCGACCGGGCGGAGATGATGGAGGTCCGCGAGGCCGCACACGAAGGGGTGGACTGGTCCCGCTACGATGTGGTCGCGGTCGGAGCCCCGGTGATTTACGGGACCTACGACAAGGAAGTATTCCAGTTCGTCGCGGATAACAGGGGTGCGCTCGACGGGAAGCCCAACAGCTTCTTCAACGTCTCCGTGGTCGCCCGCAACCCCGAGAAGGCGACGGTCGAGGGTAACCGCTACATGCAGAAGTTCCTCCAGCGCTCGGCCTGGAAGCCCAAAGACGCGAAGGTGATCGCCGGCAAGGTCGACTACCCGGCCTGGCCCTGGTACGACGTGCTCATGATCCAGACGATCATGAAGATGACGCACGGCCCGACGGACCGGCGGGCCGTCATCGACTACACCGACTGGGACGACGTGCGGGCCTACGGTCGGCACCTGCTCAGCCTGGCCTGACCGCGTGGGTTTCCGGGGACAGTAAACATACATCGCTTTCTGCAGCGATTACCGCTGTGCGCCGCGTGCTTCGGATCGCCCTCCTGAACACGAGGCCCCCTGGCCATCGCTCACCTTCTTGCGACTCCCGCAGACCATGCCGCCAGCGCGGACCGCAGAGAGACACTGGAACCGGTTTACTGTCCCCGGAAACCAAGGAAAAGATCACTATCCGCCGCGCACCAACCGGACCCGGAACGGATGGCTCTTGCTGAGCCAGAGGTCGGAGCCATTGTGGAAGTTGACGCCCCACGCGAGGTCCGAACGTTCAGCAGACGGGGAGGACGACCAGAAACTGGGCGAAGGCGTGTTCGGAAATACCTGCTGGTTGATGGCAGGTCCTGTTCTGCATCGCTCGACAATCGTGCGCAACTCACTGATGCTGGGCAGCCGCCACCCGGATACAGCGTCCGCGTGTCGCAGCGCGGCCTGCCAGATCCAGGTGTTGGCGCTGCCAGTGCAACCGGTGCCGGTCCACGACATGCCCTCGGCGCAGCGCCGCCACTCCAGCCCGGTGGGTTCGTGGCGCACCACCTCGCCCCCTTCCAGGGCCGTGAAATCGGCGGACGGCGTGGTTTCCACAAGATAAGGCACACATTCGTTGGCGGCTGGAGGGATGTCGGCGATGGCGCTGGTGGAAAGCAAAGCGGCGCAGATCGAAAGGATCCATCGGACGCTGGATCGGGTGGGCTTCATGATTAGCTCCTTGGGTATCGGGCCACAATAGGGGCTGTTGTGGGCAGGGCCACCACGCGAGGCGCAGAACGCTTCGCTTGAGGCTGGCCGGCAAAAAGCCCTCCTCGGCCAAGAACCGTTCAGAACTCATCGCGTGTCGCGTTCACGTCGCAATCCAGCTCCACCTCGATGGTGTCATCCGGGTTGGCATGTCGTCCATGTGCTCGAAGCCGATCAGGGTACCCTCGAACCATGCCTCGGGGCTAGAGATCTCGCTCGTCAGCGGCTCGAACCAGCCATCCTCGTTGGCGTAGTTCGAAACCCTCGGACGTTCCGGGAAATAGGCGACCGGCATCAGTCCAGCGTGGAAAGGTCTACACGAAGCGCCTCGCGCCGCGCCTCTACCGTCTGCCGGTGCGCATCCTGCAGGCGGCCACGCAGGTGGCTGGCGAGGAAGTCCTCGTCGGGGGGTAAATGCGCTCCAACCGGTTTCGCCCTGCCCCCGGGGTGGAGGAGAATGGTGAAAACGCCGCCGGACCCAAGCCCTTTCCACGGTACCGGCACATGGACGCATGACAACATCGCCCGTTTCGGGCCAGGGAGGTCTCAGTGATGCAATCCGACCGAATCATCGCTTTCGTCATGGCCGGCGGCCAGGGCTCGCGACTGCAACCACTCACCGCCGCACGCTCCAAGCCCTCGGTACCGTTTGGAGCGCGCTACCGTATCGTGGATTTCGTACTCAGCAATCTGGTGAATTCCCAAATCCGCACCATCTACCTGCTGGTTCAGTACAAGTCCCAGTCACTGATCGAACATGTTCGCAAGTCCTGGACCATCTCCCCACTACTCCCGGACCAGTTCGTCACCGTGGTGCCCCCACAGATGATGAGCGGGGAGAACTGGTTTCAGGGCACTTCGGACGCCGTTTATCAAAATATCGGGCTCATCGAAATACACAGGCCCGATCTGGTCGTGGTGTTTGGCGCCGATCACATCTACCGCATGGATATCCGCCAGATGGTCCAGTTCCACCGGGACTGCGGTGCCGACGCCACGGTTGCGTCGCTGCCCGTACCGACCGCCGACGCCAGAGGGTTCGGTGTCATCGCCGCCGATCCAGATGGCCGCATCCGCGCGTTCCAGGAGAAACCCCAGGATCCCGCGCCAATGCCCGGTCGATCGGACATGGCGTTCGCGTCCATGGGCAACTACATCTTCAACACCGAGGTGCTGCTTTCCGCGCTCAAACAGGCGCACGCCAAGGGCGAAACCGATTTCGGCGGGCACATCCTCCCACGGCTGCTGCAAGACCACCGTCTGTTCGCCTATGACTTCGCGAGCAACGAGGTCCCCGGCATCAAGCCGTATGAGCAACGCGTCTATTGGCGGGACGTCGGCTCCATTGATGCCTATTTCGAGGCGCACGGGGATGTACTCGGCGCGGAACCGGTATTCGACATGTTCAACCCGCAGTGGCCCATCTTTTCGAGCAATTACCAGGGACCCGTCGCGCGGGTGCTGGGGGGCGAACTCCGCAATAGCCTGCTTGGGGTCGCCACGGTGGTCCACGACGGGGTACGGATCCACAATTCCATCATCCGGCGCGAGGCGGTGATCGAGGAAGACGTGGAACTCGACGACTGCATCATCATGGACTACACCCGGATCGGTCGTGGCGCGCGCCTGCGGCGGGTCATCGTCGATCGGCACAACCAGATCGAGCCCGGGGACCGCATCGGCTTCGACCCGGATGCCGACCGTCGCCGCTTCTATGTAAGTGACTCCGGAATTACCGTCATCGGCTCCGGCCCGAAGAGCTACTTCGCCCGCAGTACGCGGTGAATCACCGCCGGCAGCCATGCCTGTTGAACACGAGGCATTGCGGGAGACCCGAGCCGGCGCTTTTGCCGTGAATGGCCCGAAAAACGACCCGCCGCGTTCGCACTTCGCCGGGCCGGATCGCGTGCGCCGGGCATGAGAACGCCTCGGAATGGGTGACGGCGGCCCCCTACTTCGAGCGCCTCCCACCATCGCTTCTTACGGCGGCGGGTTTTTCGGGCCAGACTTGAGGCTATCGAGGGAACCCTTGTGCACGCCGTTGATTTCTTGGGTCGGTATCGGTTTGACTTCGAACAGGCGTTTGCCATTGACCATCGCGGACACGTCGTCGCTACCACCTTTGAGATCGTGCATGAACACGGCGATGACGTGCCCCAGGACGAACAGTGAAATGAGCGTGGCAATAACGGCATGCAGTGACGGCAGATAAATGCCGAAGACGATCGGATAAGAGCCTTGCAGATGACCGGTAAAGGCAGCCAGGACCATCAGCACAAGCAAAATAAGGTAAACGGGTAGCCAGAGAGGGTTGTGGGCATACCAGCGTGGCAGAGTTGCCTTGCCGAGAGAGAGGTAAAACTTCAGCATTTGCAGCATTTTTTTCGGCTCCAGATCCGCAAGCAGAAACTGCCAGCGGCCCATGAGCTTGTCGCTGAACAATACCCAGATACGCAGCGCGAGCCCGAGTGTGAAAATACTGCCGGCGATGTAGTGCCAGTCGGCAGCCGCCTGTGCCACGCTCGGGGTGTGGCGCACCAGCCAGCCGGTGGCCATCAGTGCGAGTGTCGACAGCGCCAGCATCCAATGCGCCAGGCGCAGCCACTTACTCCAGATCTCTCGGCGGTGCAGCGTTTCGGTTTTCATGCGCTGTGCTATTCCTAACACCGTCGTGACGGCGGCTGCGGTTGAAGATAACAATTTCGCAATCTAAACCGTTTTGCCCTCGCTGCAACTGATGTTTCGCAAGTTTCGGGACAGCGATCGGGACATGCGTCGCGGTAACTTCGGTCAACGTGGCAGGTGGCGCAAGCATCAGGCGCATCGGTTTGCGCGGCAAGATCCGGGCGTGGAACGCGAAAGGAGTGATCGGCACGCCAGTCGTTGCCCATGTAGATCGGTGATCTTGACGTGGTAACTGCCATCCTACTCGGTCCGGAATCGAGCCGTCATTCCGTCGTGAACGCACTCGGTGCCGTCGAAATCGGCTGCACCCGTGTGACCCGCGACAGGTCCAGGGGATTTCTGGTTTCCCGAAGCAACGTGGTGTCCGAGAGTTCCTAAACACGTCGAGTTGTTCAGGTCAAGCCGTCGCGGACACATTCCTGTGCTGAAGTCGCGGATCGCACCGATGGTGGGTGCGCATCTCTGATCGTGCGCGTAGCCATCCTCGCTGAGACGCATGGCGTGCTCGATGCGCGCGTCGCGGAGAGGGTGCGCGAGTGCGACTGCGCCGCCCATGCCGGTGACATCGGCGGAGCGAGCGTGCTTGCTGACTTTCGTCGGCAGGAACGGTGGTGGCGGTGCGCGGCAACAACGACACGCCGGCGAAGTGGGCCGAGGAGGAAAGTGACCGCCTGGAGCAACTCCCCCTCGAGGCGAAGCTGGGGCTGCCGGGCGGGCCTTTGGTCGTGGTGCACGGTGACCGTGTGCTCCCGGCCCACGAGCGGCACGAGCGCCTACGCCCTCACTATGCCCAAGCCCGAGCGGTCGCCTATGGCCAGACTCACCGCCTGCGCTGCGACCAGCGCGAAAAAGCGATTTCATGCCTTCTCCACACCAGCGTCTCTGTTGCTCGGGAAGGTCCGAAAGGATGCATCTGAAGCCGGGTCGCGCATTGAAATGGTGCGTGTGCTCACGGGTCAATCGCGGCATGGCCTGCGGCTTGGCGATACGGCTGTGCTGGAGGTACATCTGGTGCCACCGCACAGGTGCTGCTGGGACGCCGGCCAATCGATCCAAGAAAGATCTTGAAATCCATCACTTAGTACAAACCCTCCCGTTTCAACGGCAGCCAGTCAAACGTACCACCGGAAATAAATCGGGTGCCGCACTGCAATTGGCTTGTAATGTGCTTATTCCCTGGCTTCCACTATTTTCCGGACCCGTAACCGGGATTCCGCCGACAGGAAGGTACCCATGACCGCAAATGCCACCCGGGCCGCAGCCATTCACGCCATCACCCACCGCACACCCATGCCGGTGGCGTTGCCGCTGCCACTCAGCAAAATCTGGGCGAGCGACGTGTTCAACCTGGCGACGATGGAGGACTCGCTATCCAAGAGCGCCTTCAAGGCCATGAAGAATACCGTGCAGACCGGCAGCCCCCTGGACCCGGCTACGGCCGATGTGGTCGCGGCGGCGATGAAGGAATGGGCGATGGCAAAGGGTGCCAAATTCTTCTCGCACATCTTCTACCCGATGACCAATATCACCGCCGAGAAGCACGACGGGTTCATCCTAACCAATGCCGACGGCGGGGCCATGACCGAGTTTACCGGCAGCCTGCTGATCAAGGGCGAACCGGACGGCTCCTCCTTCCCCAATGGCAGCTTGCGGATGACCAGTGCCGCCCGTGGCTACACCGCCTGGGATCCCACCAGCCCGGCCTTCATCATGCACACGGCCAATGGCGCCACCTTGATGATTCCCAGTGTCTTCATGTCGTGGACCGGCGAGACCCTGGACAAGAAAATTCCCCTGTTGCGGTCGAACGCCGCGATGGACAAGGCCGCTCGGCGCGTGTTGGCCCTCATGGGCGAGACGGAGATCGCCCCACTGAATTCCAGCTGTGGCGCCGAACAGGAATACTTCCTGGTCGATGCCGGGCTTGCCAACAGCCGCCCCGACCTGCTACTGGCCGGGCGCACGTTGTTCGGTGCATCGCCCGCCAAGGGCCAGGAATTCGACGACCATTATTTTGGCGCCATTCCAGACCGGGTGCTGGTCTTCATGCAGGACCTCGAAGACAAGTTGTACCGTCTAGGAATTCCGGCCAAGACCCACCACAACGAGGTGGCCCCGGGCCAGTTCGAGATTGCGCCCTATTTCGAGGCGGCCAACGTCGCCGCGGACCATCAGCAGCTGATGATGACCCTGCTCAAGAGCACCGCCAAAGCCCATGGTTTTCTCTGCCTGCTGCACGAGAAACCCTTCGCCGGTGTGAACGGATCCGGTAAGCACGTCAACTGGTCGGTCGGCAACGCGACCCAGGGCAACCTGCTGGATCCGGGTAGCACCCCCAATGACAACCTGAATTTTCTGCTCTTTTGCGGAGCCGTCATCCGGGGCGTCCACCGTTTTGGACCGCTGCTCAGGGCCGTCATTGCCTCGGCCGCAAATGACCACCGGCTTGGCGCCAATGAGGCGCCCCCGGCCATTCTCTCGGTGTACCTGGGTGACCAGTTGGAAAAGGTCTTCATGGATATCAAGGCCGGCAAACTGGAGGCCGCCGCCAAGGGCGGCATGATGGATCTGGGCCTGTCGCAGATTCTTCGGTTTGAGCGCGATCCGGGAGACCGCAACCGGACCTCGCCGTTCGCCTTTACCGGTAATCGCTTCGAATTCCGCGCGGTGGGTTCATCGGCCTCCGTTTCGGGGCCGCTGGTGGCCATGAATACCATGCTTGCCGATTCCCTCAACTGGATCGCCGACAGGCTGGAGCAGGCCCTGCCGGCTTCCGTGAATCAGACGGCGGCTGTCATCAGTGTCCTGAAGGAGTTGATCGAAGCGCACGGTAATGTGGTCTTTGGGGGCAATGGCTACTCTCCCGAATGGCATCGGCAGGCGGTGGAGGAAAACGGCCTGAAGAACCTTCCCACCAGCGCCGATGCCCTGCCGGCGCTGTGTGACCCCGAGGTCGTCCAGTTGTTCACCGATACCGGCGTTCTCAGCCCGGTCGAGCTGCAAAGCCGTTTCGAGGTGTACTCGGAGCAGTACATCCTCTCCATCGAGGTGGAAGCGAAGCTCGTGGTGGACATGGTCAGGACGCTGTTCTACCCGGCGGCCATGAAATACTTGGCCTCACTGACGACCACCAACCTCGGTGTTTCCCAACTCGGTATCGCCCTCGATGACGATACCATGCAGTCGGTGAGCACCGGGGTGAATGCAATGATGAAGGCCGTCACCGCGTTGTCGACGGCCATGGCCCGGCACGAGTTCAGCTCGGTCAACGAGCACATGCACCATTGCGCCTATGAAATCCGTCCGCTGATGGATGCCGTGCGGGTGGAGGTCGACCAGCTGGAAACCGTGGTTGCCGATGAGCTCTGGCCACTGCCCAAGTACCGGGAGTTGCTGTTCATCCGATAGGCATGATGGGACGGTTCTCGCGAGCCGGCCATTCAGTTCCATGTAGGCCTGCGCGAGGGCGGGCGAAGTCGCCATCTTGCGTGTCAGATTCGGGATCATACCGAACGCGGCCTCTGCGCGGTCGAAGGCCGCCGCAGCACCGGGACCGGTATCGCGGTCTTGCAGCGGGAAATCGGCGTCACTCACGCCACCTCTGCGGCTTTCGTCTTTCCGGCTAACATGCAGATTGGCGTGAAACGCGTTCGCCATTCGCGGAAAAGGCAGAAGGCTGTCATCCGTCCTGCCTCTGGGGCAGAAGAGCGTACCGCCAGTCCTTGAGGCGTCGCTCTCCCAGGGCTCCCCCGAGCACGGATACGGCATCAACCGGTGTATCGGTCATCAGCAGTCACGTAGACCTTCACGGAACGTTCGAGCGCTCCGGCCGGCGCGATCTTGCCCAGATCGTAGACCCTGGAGTGGGTATAGGAGTTAAAGCGGTGATCGAAGCTCTGGCCATTGGCGCTGAAGCGAATGACATCGCCTCCGTTCACGTTGACCGAGCGGGTGCTCGAATCGATCACGATCGTGCGGTCGACACTCAGACCGGAGGCTGTGCCGTTTGCGATCAGCAGCGGTGCTGCCAGTGCGAGCGCGGCGGCGAGAGCGATGGGCGCACCGAAAGTACGTAGCGTTTTCATCTTAGACTCCTTGCATCAGTGGCGGGTCTGGAAGGCGGAGTTCGGCTCCGCCGGGGTTCATCTCCGTTGCTGTATGGCGATGACCTTGAGCACAGTAAACCACTGACTGGAAAGGCAAACCCTACGTGGGATTGCCTAAGGAATAGCCGCAGTCCCGGGAGACTCCACCAGAACTGTCTGCGCAGCCAGCGCGCGATCGCGCCAGCTCGACCCGTGTCGTACCCATTGTCGGCTTGCCAATGGCTTACAAGATCCTGCGGAAATCACGTAAGCAATCCTACGTAGGGTTTGCCGGGCCATCGTCTGCTTGAATCTTCATAGGTCCTCACGAGGAGGGCCGGTCCGGGCGACCCGCTCGTGCC
>SKJG01000182.1 GCA_007116035.1 Thioalkalivibrio sp. | reverse complement strand
GCTCTTCGGCCTTGCCCTCTTACCGCTTTTTGCTCGCTTTGTCAGCCAGATCTGGCCTGGCCACCGGCCGGTTCTTCACTCGGTGCGCCGATTACGGAGCTCCAACGGCAAGAATCGCCTCGACAGGGTCCGCGGCAAATAACCGCGGGTTCCGGTCGGCGCTTACAACAGGTAAGCCGATGGCCGCTGCCAGTTGTGTGGTGAAGGTCTCGTAGGCGGGCAGATGGCGGTAGTCGGCCAACTCGAACTTCAGGATATGACTGGAAGGCGCTTCGCCCTGCGGCAGAAAATACTTCCCGTCCCGCACCAGTATAGGGCACTTGTTCTGGGCACCGGCCAGCGACAACCGCGGACGCTCGTCCGCGGACCAGAAGGCGTAGATCTGCCCTCGGCGCGCCGCCAGATCGGCCAGGTCTTTTTCTGTCAGCGGACGGTACCGCCGCTGACCAGATGGTTGCCGGCCCAAGGGCAGGATCGACAGCGCGCCGGCGCACTCGCCGCCGATGGCGCGCAGGAGTTCGAAATCCGTATTCGGCAGCTTGAGATCACGGACGATGTGTTCACGCACTGCCCCCTCAGGCAACAGATTGGCGAACCATCGCTGAGCGGTGCCGTCTTCCGGGGCGAATTCCCCAGCCGCCAGCGGCAGGGAACGGGAGACGGCGAAGCCGGCCCCGATGATCCACGCTCGATCGTAGCGAAACCCGATAGCCCCGATCGTATTACGCCAGATCTGGCCGACCAGGCGCGGCCCGTGCCAGACGTTGAGGATGTCGGGGTCGCTCACGGGGGTTGGGTACCGTTCTCGCCAGGGCCGCGGGCTGGCGTCCCCCGCCCGCGCGGCTGGACGGTGACCTCCAGTCCTAAAGTGCGCAAGGCCTTCAGGATCTTGCCGATCTCGGCCGTCTCCTTGCCCCGTTCAAACTCCGACAGAAATCGCGTGCTCAGGTTGCCGAGCCCGGAGACCGTCTCTAGCGTCAGCCGCCGGTGCTTGCGATGGGCGCGCGCCAAGCCGCCGAGCTCCTCGGCGGTTCGGACCACGCCGTAAATGCTGTCTGCCTTCGTCATGGGCGCGCCCTAAAAAGATACCGTACGGTAAAAAATAGCAGCTTGATCAGCCAAGGACAACAAAAAGTTACCGTGCGGGAAAATTATCGTTTGGCGTGGGCGTTGCCGTTCAGTCGGTCCACAGCGCGTTCAACGGGAAGCTGATCGCGTCGAATGGCGGGAGCTGAATGGCTTGGTCGTTCTCGGACACTCCCAGCAGCGGCCAGGATATCGCGTGTGTTACGCGTGGGATGGGGACGCAGTCGTACTGCTGCTGTGTGGCCGTGACGAGGCGACGCAGAGGCCGGCCTCTGGCCGGTGCTCAACCCCGCTCGTACACCGGTACCCCCACCCGCTCGATATGCGCGAGAAGCTCCGGGTTTTCAATGGTGTGTTTTAGTGCGAGATCGACCTTCCAGGGCAGGAGGAGATCGTCGATTTCACCGCTGAGCTTCAGCAGATCCGGGATCTGCATGTATTCCGCCTCCAGGCACAGATCGATGTCCGACCCGGTGCGGAAGTTTCCCTTGGCGCGGGAGCCGTAAAGGATCACTCGGCCGATCTGCGGCCATCTTCGGAACACGGCATTGAGTCGTTCGAGCACCTGCGGCGGCAGGCCGTAGGGGTGTTGGGTCGGGCTGCTCATCCGCGGGATTCCAGCTCTTCCATGCGCTCGAGGAACTGCCGGAACAGACGGCGGTAGCGGCTGGTGATGCGGGTGGCGATCTCGGCAGCGACTCGCTCGTTGTACGCGTGGGCAGTTTGATTCCGGCTCTGGATCATTTCCATCCAGCCTTCGCCATCTTCCACCAGGCCCTTATTGAACGCTTCCCGGGCCGCGTCGCGCGAGCCCGTGATCGCGGTGTTGCCCTGGTAGGCGAAGTAGTCCTTCATGACGTTCCAGGCGAGCTCGTGGGTGAATTCGAAGGCCTGGATGAGTCCCTGTCGTTCGAGCTCGGACAAGGGCCGGGTCTCCGCCAGATCGACTGCTGCACTCAGCTGGGCCAGCGCCCTGCGGTAGTTGGCTAGGCGTTGTTTCCAGCGCACATCCGGGTCGTTCATTCGTGGCTCCGGCGTTGGAAGGCGTCTTGTCGGTGTTGGCCCAGAAGCTTGGCCTATCGCGGTGGTTGTCACAAGCGCCGGGCCGGTGAGACAGCTCACGTCCCGCACGAGGCCGGATGGTCTCTGGATTGTAGGAGGCGAGCCCTCTCGCCGATGGGCTTTGACCTCAGCGCCGGATCGGCGAGGGGGCTCGCCTCCTACAGGGGGGTGACGCGGGGTCAACGCGGTACTTGGTATCACTATCCATCCAGGTCGGACAAGTACTCTTCCGGAGTGACCGCCGGTACCGGGGAGTCCCTGAAGTCGCGAACGTTTCGGGTGACGATGACTTCACATCCAGATGACTCTGCAGCGGCCGCTACAACCGCGTCCTCGAAATCGGACCAGCCGAGTGTCTGGGCCCGCATCAATTCGGCCTTTCCAACGGCCGCGACGTTGAACCAGTCCAGCAGCCATCCAATCACCTTGGATGCCTTCGCCTGATCCTGATAGCGATTCACGATGAAGTAGACCGTCGTGATCGCATGGGCGGGTAGGGCTGCAGTGATCTGCCGGCGGACAACTCGATCCAGAACGGTCGCGGAGGCCTGGTATTGGGGTTCACGCTTTTGGATGACATCCAGGACGATGTTGGTATCCAGGAGAATCATCGATGCTTGGCCTCCAGGTGCCGTTGATATTCCGCTTTGGTATCAACATCCGCTGGCACCAGGGCCGTCAGGAACTCGATCTCTGCCGAAAGTACCTGAGGTTCTCGAGAACGCATCCGACGCAGGTAGCGATCGATGACCTCGGTGACCGTGAGGCCGTGGGCCCTGGCATACGCCTTGGCAAACTCCACGTCTTGCTTGGGCAGGCGCACGGTCAGCTTGGTGGTTTCGTCTTCCATCTGGGGTTTCCTCTGGTACGGCGTGTTCTGGAAAATTGTACGGCAGGCGATTCGGTCGTGCACCCGGGCCGTCCGCCAAGGCAATGTAGGAGGCCAGCCTCTGGCCGATGGGTTTGCCCCAACGGTGGCGGGCCGGCGAGAGGGCTCGCGTACAGGGGACCAGACCTGGACGCTCCCCTGGTTTGCCACATTGGGGCTTCAGGTTCGTTCTGCAACCCGATACCTTCCGGGAGTAACCGCGCCGACCGCCTGGCCATCGGAGCCGCTTGCAGGTTGCTTCCGTGGCGGTAGGCGAACCTTGTCTATTCGGGCATAATGGGTACAAGGTCTATAGTAGCCATCTATTTGGAGGGACAGCTCTTGAAAACCATGACTGCGCGTGACGCCAAGAACCGTTTCGGTGAATTCCTCGACACCGCCAGGCGCGAGCCCGTCATCGTCACGAAGAACGATCGCCCCGTGGGAATCATGATCTCGATTGAGGACGCGGCGGACACGCTGATCATCGAGATGTTCATGGAGAAGGAACCCGGGTACGAGGAGTGGCTGGTCTCCAAGGTCGGTTCGACTCTGGCCCGCGTCAACGCTGGATCGACGAGGATGCTCCCGCACGCCGAGGCCGTGGCCTCCCTGAAGGCTCGCATCGAAGCGAAATTGGCTCACAAGCGGCAGTAACGGATGAGGATCCTCTGGACTGACGAAGCGCTGGAGGACCTCGTCGAAATCGTTGCCTACTACTATGCGAACGCGAGTTCTTCCACTGCCGAATCCGTCGAGCGTCGCATCATCGAGCATGTTGAGGCGCTTCCCCCTTTCCCTGAACGAATTCGGAAAAGCGACAGGATTCCCGGGGCGCACGAACTCGTCGTGAACCGCCTGCCCTATGTCGTGTTCGTCAAGCTGCTGTCAGAAGAGATCGTCGTGCTGAACGTCGTGCATACGGCGAGGATGTTTCCCCGGTAAGAATGGCATAGAACCGGATCAGGGCCGTTACAGGGCGCGCGTTCGGGCATGTTATCTTGCGCAGGATGAGTTACCCCTACCTGGAAAAGATTCTGACCACGTCGGTGTACGACGTGGCGCGGGAGACGCCGCTCGAGATCATGCCGACGCTGTCGCAGCGTCTGGGCTCGTCGGTGTTGCTGAAGCGGGAGGATCTGCAGCCGGTCTTCTCGTTCAAGCTGCGCGGTGCGTACAACAGGATCTCGCAGCTGAGCGCCGAGGAGCGCGAACGCGGGGTCATTGCCGCCTCGGCGGGGAATCATGCCCAGGGAGTCGCGCTGGCGGCCTCGCGGCTGGGGATCAAGGCGGTGATCGTGATGCCGGTGACCACGCCGCGGATCAAGGTGGATGCGGTGCGGCGCCTGGGCGGGAAGGCGGTGCTGCACGGCGACTCCTTCGACGAGGCGTCCGGCCATGCGCAGATGCTGCAGGAGAAGCACGGCTACGCCTTCATCCATCCCTTCGACGATCCGGCGGTGATCGCGGGGCAGGGGACAGTGGCGATGGAACTGCTGCGCCAGCACCCGGGCCCGCTGGACGCGGTGTTCATCTGTGTCGGCGGAGGCGGTCTGCTAGCCGGGATGGCCGTGTACATCAAGCGGCTGCGGCCCGAGATCAAGGTGATCGGCGTGGAGCCGGAGGATGCGCCATCGATGTACGAGGCGCTGCGCCAGAACAAGCGGGTGGTCCTGGACCAGGTCGGCATCTTCGCGGACGGGGCGGCGGTACGTCAGGTAGGCGAGGAGACCTTCCGGCTCGCGCGCGAGTGCGTGGACGAGATGCTGCTGGTCGACACCGACGAAATCTGCGCGGCGATCAAGGATATCTTCGATGACACCCGGGTGCTTGCCGAACCTGCCGGCGCGCTGGGGGTGGCGGGGCTGAAGAAATACGTCGAGCGCGAGGGGCTGAAGAACGCGCGGCTCGCGGCGGTGCTGAGCGGCGCCAACATGAATTTCGACCGGCTCCGGCACGTGGCCGAGCGCGCCGAGATCGGGGAGCGCCGTGAGGCGGTCTTCGCGGTGACCATCCCCGAGCGTCCCGGCAGTTTCCGGCGGTTCTGCAAGGCCATCGGCAAGCGCGGGATCACCGAGTTCAATTACCGCTACTCGGATGACAGCGACGCGCACGTCTTCGTCGGGCTGAAGGTCGAGCGCGGCGATGCCGAGAAACAGGAAGTCTTGGAGCGTTTGGCGGCCGAGGGCTACCCGATCCTGGACATGACCGACAACGAGGTCGCCAAGCTGCATCTGCGCCACATGGTCGGCGGCCACGCCAGCCACGTGGCGAACGAGAGCCTGTACCGCTTCGAGTTCCCCGAGCGGCCGGGCGCCCTGATGCATTTCCTGACCCGCATGGGCGCCGACTGGAACATCAGCCTGTTCCATTACCGCAACCACGGCGCCG
>SKJG01000157.1 GCA_007116035.1 Thioalkalivibrio sp. | reverse complement strand
GCCGTGCGGGTCCTTCCACAGCGCGATGTCCGCGTTCATGTTGATCTCCTGCGGCATCCAGTGGTTCGCGCAGCCGTCGAGGTATTTCTGCCAGGCCCACTTGTACTTGAATGGCACGAGCTGGTTGAGGTCGGCGCGGCAATTGATGATCTTCTTGTCGTCGACGCGGATGCGCTCGGCGCCCATCTCGAGATCTTCGAGGCCGGTGTTGCCGACCGGGGGTTCCGGGGTCTCGGCGGGGGCGGCGTCGAAGTAGGCCGCGGGGTCCGGGTTCACGCTCGGGGCGGCGCCGGCGGTCTGCATCAGGGCATCGTTGGCCTGCAGGCCCATGCCGGGGCGGACAGTGGCCGGGGACAGGTTTGCAATCTGTCCCCGGGTTTGGGTGGCGGCGATGGGGTCGTCCCAGTTCAGCATCGTGGTTTCTCCAGGAATTCTTCGTTGTTCGTCCGTCATTCGTAGGGCGGAAGAGCGCAGCGTCATCCGCCGTCGGGCGTTTCCCCGGCCCGGGCGTTCTGGCCAACCCGGGTGCCGATCGGCGGATGACGGCCTTCGGCCTTTTCCGCCCTACGTTTCGCGTGTTCGCGCGCGGGGCGCGCTCCTATTGGCAGGCCTCGCAGTCGGGGTCGAGGATCGAGCAGGCCTTGGGGGCCGATGATTCAGCGGCCTGGGCGTTGCCGTTACCGTTGACGGCGTTGAGCTTGTTGGCGCGGCCGGTGTCTGTGACGGTGCTCTTCTCGACGTGGGTGGCGCCCATCGAGCGCAGGTAGTACGTCGTCTTCAGGCCGCGCATCCATGCAAGCTTGTAGAGGTTGTCGAGCTTCTTGCCGGAGGGCTCGGCCATGTACAGGTTCAGGCTCTGGCCCTGGTCGATCCACTTCTGCCGGCGCGAGGCGGCCTCGACCAGCCAGCGGGTGTCGAGCTCGAACGCGGTCGCGTACAGCGCCTTCAGGTCCGCCGGCACGCGGTCGAGCGGCTGCACGGAGCCGTCGTAGTACTTGAGGTCATTCACCATCACCTCGTCCCACAGGCCGCGTTCCTTCAGGTCGTGGACCAGGTAGGGGTTGATCACGGTGAACTCGCCGGAGAGGTTCGATTTCACGAACAGGTTCTGGTAGGTCGGCTCGATGCTCTGCGACACGCCGCAGATGTTCGAGATCGTCGCGGTGGGGGCGATCGCCATGGTGTTGGAGTTGCGCATGCCAACGGTCTGCACCCGCTCGCGCAGGGCGACCCAGTCGAGCGTGCGGCTGGTGTCCTGCTGCAGGTACTGGCCGCGCGCCGCCGCAAGCCGGTCGATCGAATCGATCGGCAGGATGCCCTGGCTCCACAGCGAGCCCTCGTAGGTCGCGTAGCGGCCGCGCTCCTCGGCGAGCTGCGTCGAGGCCTGGATCGCGAAGTAGGACACCGCCTCCATCGAGGTGTCGGCGAAGGCCACCGCGTCCTCGCTCGCGTAGGGCAGACGCATCGCGTAGAGCGCGTCCTGGAAGCCCATGATGCCGAGACCCACCGGGCGGTGACGCAGGTTGGAGCGCCGCGCCTGCGGCACGCTGTAGTAGTTGTAGTCGATCACGTTGTCGAGCATGCGCATCGCGGTGGTCACGGTGCGCTCGAGCTTGGCGAGGTCCAGCGCGCCATCGTTCACGTGCGCGGCGAGATTCACCGAGCCGAGGTTGCAGACGGCGATCTCGTCATCCGACGTGTTCAGCGTAATCTCGGTGCAGAGGTTGGAGCTGTGCACCACGCCCACGTGGCTCTGCGGGCTGCGCAGGTTGCAGGGATCCTTGAAGGTCATCCACGGGTGCCCGGTCTCGAACAGCATCGCGAGCATCTTGCGCCACAGGTCGACGGCCTTGATCTTCTTGAACACCTTGATCTCGCCACGCGCGGCCTTCTCTTCGTATTCGGCGTAGCGCTTCGCGAACGCTTCGCCGACGAGGTCGTGCAGGTCGCCGGTCTCGCTGGGCGAGAACAGCGTCCACTCGCCCTCCTCCACCACGCGCTGCATGAACAGGTCGGGGATCCAGTTGGCGGTGTTCATGTCGTGCGTGCGCCGGCGGTCGTCGCCGGTGTTCTTGCGCAGCTCGATGAACTCCTCGACATCGATGTGCCAGGCCTCGAGGTACGCGCAGACCGCGCCCTTGCGGCGCCCGCCCTGATTCACAGCTACAGCGGTGTCGTTCGCGACCTTGAGAAAGGGAATCACGCCCTGGCTCTTGCCGTTGGTGCCCTTGATGTGGGCGCCCATGCCGCGCACGCGGGTCCAGTCGTTGCCCAGGCCGCCGGCGAATTTCGACAGCAGGGCGTTGTCCTTGATCGCGCCGAAGATGCCGTCGAGGTCGTCGGGCACCGTGGTCAGGTAGCAGGACGAGAGCTGCGGGCGCAGGGTGCCCGAGTTGAACAGCGTCGGGGTCGAGCTCATGAAGTCGAAGGAGCTCAGCAGCTCGTAGAACTCGACGGCGCGCGCCTCGCGGTCGACCTCGTTGATCGCCAGGCCCATCGCGACGCGCATGAAGAACGCCTGCGGCAGCTCGAAGCGCACGCCGCCGGAGTGGATGAAGTAGCGGTCGAACAGGGTCTGCAGGCCGAGGTAGGTGAACTGCAGGTCGCGCTCGGGCTTCATGGCCTTGCCCAAGGCGTCGAGATCGTAGCGGGTGAGTTCGGAGTCGACCAGCTCGAGCTGGGCCGCGCGCTTGATGTAGGCGTGGAAGTACTCGGGGTAGCGTGCGCCCATCTCGGCCTGGGTAGCCTCCTGCGGCAGACCGGCCAGAAAGCTCAGCGCCTCGCGGCGCAGGTTGTCCATCAGCAGGCGCGCGGTGACCTGCGAGTAGTTCGGCTCCTGCTCGATCTGCACGCGGGCCGCCATCACCAGCGCGGTGCCGACGTCCTTCTCGGCGACGCCGTCGAACAGGTTGCGCCGGGCCTCGGCCAGAACCCTGGCCGCGTCCACCTGCTCGAGGTCGCGGCAGGCCTCGTCGACGACCGCGGCCATGCGCGCCTCGTCGAGCGGCACGCGGGTGCCGTCGACACGGGTCACGTGCATTACATCCGCCGCAGCGGCGGCCGGCTTCTTCTTCGCAGCCTCGGCGGCGCGCTTCTCTGCCTGTTTCTCGCGGTACAGCACGTAGGCCCGGGCGACCTTGTGGTGGCCGCCGCGCATCAGCACCAGTTCGACCTGGTCCTGGATGTCCTCGATGTGCACCTGGGCGCCACCACCGCCCGCGCGGCGGAACAGGTTGTCCGTGACCTGCCCGGTCAGGTCCTCGACGATCTCGTGGATGCGGCGGCTGGCTGCGGCGCCACCCCCCTCGACGGCCAGAAAGGCCTTGGTGATCGCGACGCCGATTTTCGCGCCGTCGAAGCGGGTCACCTTGCCATTGCGGCGAATCACCTGGTGCCGTCCCGGCGAGGTCGCAAGAATCTCGGCACTCGGGCTTGCGTCGACGGCGTCTGAGACTGCGGTGGGAACCGACGGGGAAAGGGGCTGGGCTTCGCTGTGCATAAGGACCTCGCGCTGAACCGGGGGTTACGGCGAGATACTATAGGGCGTGTGTCCGGGCATTCCTAGACACAAGATGTTGTGTCATTGCTGTGCATAGAGGCTTGGCAACCTGTGGAAAAGCTGGGCGAGAAGTCACCCAGCCCTTACGCGCACTGGACTCCCCAACCGGAGCCGCGAGAGCAATGTCCTAGCGCTCTAGTAGCTTATTTTTTTCTGATGACCGGTGATGAAAATTTTTTATATCGCCAGCTTCAGAATATGCCGAAAAACCGGTTTATGCCGATGGACCGGGGCTTCCAGCGTCCGCGGTGCCATCCTTTCCCCTGCGACGCCCTGGCCCGCAGGACGCTCGCAGGGTGGCGTCAGGCGCGGCCGAACCGCGCCGCTCCCAGGCCGGGAACGCCCACAAGCGGGAGGCTTCCAGCGATGCAACTCGCGGCGCTGATTGCACCCGAGGGTTGGGTCGTTGGCTGCTCCCCTACCGCTAAGACAAGTCGCGCAGGTCGACGAAGCGTCCGCTGGGGGCGTCGCGGAGGCGGTACAGACTGTCGAGGATCTGTTGCGCGGCGGACTCGTTGTCGGGCATCGCGTCCGTGCCGCGCGCCTCCTTCAGGCGCTTCAAGGCCGGAAAGCGTTCGAGGTCGACCGCATCGGAGATGAATTCCTGCATCGCGGTGTCGACCAGACCGGGCGCAAGAGCGTGCACGTGCGTGTCCGGAAACTCGTGTGCGTACAGCTGAACGAACATGTTCAGGGCCGCCTTCGAGATCGAGTAGCCGCTCCAGCCGAAATTGCCGGATACCGAGGCCCCGGAGGAGATGGCGATGATCTGACCGACCTCGATGCCATGCGCCAGGAGGTGGTCGAGAATCGGCTTGTTCGCCCACACGTTCACGTCCATCAACTGCCGGAGCTCGGCGATGTCCGCCTCCTGCATGCTCTGGATCTGCCCGAGCAGGCCCGCGTTCAGGACCACGAGGTCCAGGCGTTCGACCCCGTCCAGCAACTGCGCCATGGCCGGTGCGATGGCTTCGTACTGGGCCAGGTCCACGCTCACGTCGCCCGCCGTCTCTTCAGGGCAGCCGCGGCGGCTGAGGCCATACACTGCGGCACCCTCGCGCATCAGCACGCGGGTCAGGCCGAGGCCGAGTCCGCTGGAATTGCCGGTCACGAGGGCGGTACGAATTGGCTTGCCAGGCATGGTGGTTCCTCCTGTACGGTCATTGGTGGATTGGGTTGGGATCGCGAAAACCCGCTGGGGGCGATGCCAGACAAGCCATGACCGGCGCAACCGCACTCACGGTTATGGCCCGCGACCACCCCGGACGCTGAAAAAGTGCGCCACGGAAAACACGGACAGACGCGGAAAAGCGTTTGCATGCCCTTCGTTTTCCGTGATGTCCGTGCCCTTCTGAGGCAAACGTTTTCACTTTCACGGTTGGACATCCTCCCCATGACCGGTTCAGACACCCCTGGATTCGCCTTGTACTGCCAACGGCCTGGTTCAGTCCAGCACCATGTCGATGGTAAGCATCACGATGAAGCCCAGCAGGACCCCGAAGGTGGCCTTCCCTTCGTGCCCCTTGCGGTGGGATTCCGGAATGATCTCGTGACTGATCACGAACAGCATCGCCCCGGCGGCAAAGGCCAGCCCCCACGGGAGCAGCATCTCCATCAGGGTCACCGCCCCGGCCCCGATCAGGCCGCCGACAGGCTGTACCAGGCCGGTCAGCAGCGTGACGCCGAAGGCGGCCAACCGGCTGTAGCCGAGGGTCATCAGCGCCACCGCGACCACCAGACCCTCGGGGATGTTCTGCAGGCCGATTCCGATCGCAAGCGCGACCCCGTCGCTCAGATCCTCGCCGCCGAAGCCGACGCCCACGGCTAGTCCTTCCGGCAGGTTGTGCAGGGCGATGGCGAACACGAACAGCCATACGCGCCGGATCTTCTTCGGGTCCGCGCCGCTTTGCGGTCCGGTCACGAAATGCTCGTGCGGCACCAGCCGGTGCAGCGCCAGCAGGAAGCCGCCGCCCAGCGCGATGCCGGTACCGACCAGCAGGGCTGCCAGCCAGGCGTTACCGAGATCGGCCTCGGCAATCGCGGCCGCCGGCAACACCAGCTCAAAGGCGGTCGCCGCGAGCATCACCCCGGCGCCGAAGCCCATCAGGGAGTCCTCCACTTCGCGCGATATGCGTCGCAGGAAGAAGATGGGGATCGCTCCGACTGCGGTGAACATGCCGGCGACGAAACTCGCGAGGACGCCCAACTGCAGCGTACTCAGATCGGCCAGCCAAACCTGCAGGGCCGGCCAGATCGCGCCCGTCGCCGCCACGAATAGCGCCAACGCCAGTAACGCCAGAAGCATGCCGGCATTCAGCATGCCCCTACGGGACAGATGATCGTCGCTCACGGCAATCCCTCCAGAACCGCTGGATCACGCGCCCGAGTGTAACGCGGCAGAACCGGACTGCGCGCGCCTTGCTCCCCGGGGAAACGGCAGGCCCAGGGATGCTTCGATCGTTCGGGGCTTCTCAGCACCCACTGAATCCGCTATACAAGGGAGCGTGGACAGCACATCGACCATTTCGCTCCGCGCAGGCAGCCGGCCATGTTCCGGCCACGCGTCCCGCCGGCCCGTCGGCCGTCACCGGGTGGCGCGATGAATCAGGCCCGTCCAGGCCGTGTGCTCGATCCCTTCGCGGAGCCGTCTGAGCCGCCGGATCCCGGAGAGATCCAGACTCTGGTCCAGGCCGCGCTGCGGGAGGATCTGGGCTCCGGGGATCTCTCCGCGACACTCGTTCCCGCGGAGCAGCAGGCCCGCGCGGAGCTGCACCTGCGCGAACCCGCGGTGATCTGCGGGCAGGCATGGTTCAACGCCTGTTTCCGCGCCCTCGCGCCGGGGGTGCGGGTGCTGTGGACGGTCGACGAGGCGGCGACCGTGGAGACGCCCGGTGTCGTCGCCGAGATCAGCGGACCGGCCCGGGCGATCCTGTCCGCCGAACGCTGCGCCCTGAACCTGCTCCAGACCCTGTCGGGAACGGCCACCGAGACCGCGCGGCTGGCCAAGCTCCTCGCCGGGGGCCGCACGCGTCTCCTGGACACCCGGAAAACGCTTCCCGGTTTGCGCGTCGCACAGAAGTACGCCGTGCGCTGCGGCGGCGGGTACAGCCACCGGCTGGGGCTCTGGGACGCGGTGCTGATCAAGGAGAACCACATCCTGGCCTGCGGCTCCATCCAGGTCGCGGTGGAACGGGCCCGCGCCATGGGCAAGGGTCGCTGGATCGAGGTCGAGACCGAGACCCTGTGCGAGGTCGGTCAGGCGCTGGACGCCGGTGCCGACGTCGTGATGCTGGACAACTTCGAACTGGAGCCGCTACGCGAAGCCGTGGAAAGGATTCGGGGGCGCGCCGTCTCCGAGGCCTCCGGGAACGTGAGCGAGCAAACGCTGCCCAGCATCGCCGCCACCGGCGTGGACTACATCTCGATGGGCAGCCTCACCAAGCATCTGCGCGCAATCGACTTCTCGCTGCGACTGCGCTGATCCCTGCACGTCATTGCAAGTCGCGCGTCGCGACGAGCGTTACCACCACTTCTCGTACTTGAGTTGTTGCTCCGGGACGCCCCACTCGCCGAGCAGGTCGGTCATATCCTCGATGAATTCGCGCGAGCCGCAGAAGTAGTACAGCGCCTCCCGGGACAGGTTCAGGGACTCGAGCAGCGGATGACTGATCCGCCCCGTATGCCCGCGCCAGTCCTCGGCATCGCGGGTCACCGTGAGCGTCACGTCGATGTTGGGCGAGCGGGAGATGTTGGCGAGTTCTTCGGCGAACAGCACCTCGCGCCGCGATGCCACGCTGTAGACGAGGTGCACGTGGACGTCGGGCACCTCGGCGTGGATGAAACGCAGGATGCTCAGCAAGGGCGTAACGCCGATACCGGCGCCCAGCAGCACCACTTCCCGACTCATCCCGGGCTCGAAATAGAACGGGCCCTGGCCGGCCGTAATGAAGACTTCATCGTCGATCCGGCTCACGGTGTGGAGGTGATGCGTGGCTGCGTGGTGATCGGCATACTTGATCGCAAGCTGCAGGCGACCGTCGGCGTTGGGCGCGGAGACCACGGAATACCCTCCGACCAAGGGCTCGCCGGCGGTGGGGATCGCAAGATCCAGCCATTGGCCCGCCCGCGCATGAAAGCGTTGCGGATCGGCCACCAGGGTGAAAACCTTGATCAGGGGCGTGACCTGCTCGATATGCTCGATCCGGGCCGGCATGAAGTGATCGGGTACTTCCAGTACGTGCGACATGGGGAATCCTTGCGTCAAAGGTGGTCCGGGGGACCCTTGCTTTCCGAGCGCTTCGCCTCGGCCCAAAGGGCTTCGAGTTCGTCCAGGCTCAGATCGTTCATCCCTCGACCATCGGCTTCGGCCAGGGTTTCCATTGTGCGGAAGCGGCGCTCGAACTTGCGGTTGCTACCGCGCAGCGCGGTCTCTGCGTCCACGCCGAGGTGCCGAGCCCAGTTCACCACGGCGAACAGCACGTCACCCACCTCGTCGGTGAGGCGTTCGGGCACGGCGCCCTGCTCGAACTCGGCCTGCACCTCGCCGATCTCCTCGCGGATCTTGTCGATGACCGCGGCGGCCTCGTGCCAGTCGAAGCCGACCCGCCGCGCCCGGCGCTGCAGCTTCTGGGCCCGCGCCAGCGCCGGCATCGCCAGCGGGATGTCATCCAGCGCGCTGTGCCGGTCGCGCTCGCGGCGCTCATCGGCCTTGGCCGATTCCCAAGCCGCTTCCCGCTCGTGGTCCTGCGCGAACTCGGCATCACCGAACACGTGCGGATGCCGGCGCAGCAACTTGTCGCCCATCGCGAGCGCGATGTCGTCGAAGTCGAAATCCCCGGCTTCCTCGCCCAGGCGTGCCTGAAACACCACCTGGAACAGCAGATCCCCGAGCTCCCCCTGGATCGCTGCGGGCTCTCCGCTTGCGACGGCCTCGCCGACCTCGTAGGCCTCCTCCAGGGTATAGGGCACGATCGATCCGGGCGTTTGCGCCCGATCCCAGGGGCAGCCGCCATCCGGATCGCGCAGCCGCGCCATGACGGCGCGAAGGCGGCGCAGTGGATCGGAGTCGTGAATATCCATGGTGGGGAGTGTAATGCGCCGCAAGCCGCAGGGGAATTCTTGACTATTCTACTAGGTCATTTATATTAGCAGTCAATCAAGTACTGAAACGCCCCACATGGGGCTTGTTGCCGAAAAGGAGGCAGTCATGAGTCAGCTCATCAGCAACTTCCCGCCCGATGGTGTCGTGACCCTCAATCGCGTGATCATCAAGCCGGAATACACGGTCGACGACCTCCAGGAGCGCGTTGCGATGCTCTGCGAGAACGTGAAGACCTACCACTCCGACACCGGCTTTGTCGGCGGGTTCGTGGCCATGAATTCCGGAGCCGTATCGAACGAGGGCTCCACCATAGGCCAGCCCGTGGACAGCCCCTTGAAGGACAAGGAGGCCCTGATCATCACGTTCTGGAGGTCGTTCGAGGAACACGAGGCATCGCACCGCAGCGAGACCTTCCAGCCGCTATTCCGCGAGGTGCTCGACCTCTGCGAAAACGGCAACGAGGAGATCGCCTACGAGATGCTGTGGTCCGGCAAGGCCTACTCCGAAGCCGAGGCCAAGGCGGCTCGCGAAGCCAAGGCCCGGTACGCGGCCTGAGAGCCAAGGCGTGATGTCGGGTTACGCCCTTCGGGCTGACCCGACCTACGGTCGTGCGGTGTGGTCGCGTAGGTCGGATTAACGCAGTAACCCGACAGGGGTTAGCCCCGCGGCCTGACCGCCAGCGGCCTCGTCGGCCGTGCACGCCCCCGTCATCCACGGCAGGTCCGGTCCGGCTTCCTTCCTCCGCCAGTGGTCCGTGCGGGAGTTTCTATTCCAGAACGCGACGCGACGCCGCCGGCCTGCGACACGCGGGTCAGGTCCGCCCTTCTTCCAGCGCCTTTTCCAGCTTGGCGAGACGCTTCGCGAGGGCATCGAGCTGACGGAAGCGCAATGCATTGCGTTGCCAGTCTCCGCGCTTCGCTGCCGGCAGACCTCCGGCATAGACACCCGGCTCAGGCGGCGAACTGCTCACCAGAGACATCCCCATGATCGTGGTGCCGGGGGGAATATTCAGGTGACCGGCAACGCCGACGCCACCGCCCAGCGCGCAGTCCTCGCCGATATCCACGCTCCCGGCGATCCCCACGCAGCCGGCCATGACCGTACGGGCGCCCACCTTGACGTTGTGCGCCACCTGGATCAGGTTGTCGAGCTTGGCACCATCGCCGATCAGCGTGTCTTCGATGGCACCCCTGTCGACACAGGTATTGGCCCCGATCTCGACGTCATTGCCGATCACGACCCGGCCCAGTTGGTGGATCTTGACCCACTCCTTGCCATCCGGGGCGAACCCGAAGCCGTCGCTGCCGATCACCGCACCACTGTGGATCAGGGTCCGTTCCCCAATCACACAGTCATGATAGACGGTGACATTCGGCATGAGACGGCTGGAGGCACCGATCCGGCTGCCCTGCAACACCACAGAGCCGGCGCCGATCTCCACCCCCTCGCCCAGGATCACCCCGTCGGCGACCACCGCATTGGCACTGATCCGAACCCCCGGGCCCAGGCTGGCGCCGGCATCGACCACGGCGCTCGGATGAATGGGCTCAGCGGCAGCAAATCGTGGGGCAAACAGTGCGGTGAGGCGGGCATAACAGAGATAGGGGGTCGCACTGATGAGCGCATCGACCGGACAGTGCTGGCGTTCCTCCTGCGTCAGGATGACCGCGGCGGCACGGGTCCCGCGTAGATGGTGACGATTCCGGGAATGCGCCAGAAAGCTGATCGTACCGGGCTTGCTCGAGACCAGGGCACTGATCCCGTGAATCGGACGCCGGGGATCACCACTCAGTTCGACGCCCAGTCTGTCGGCCAAATCACCCAGGCTGAATTCCATGTTGCCCCCCCGCGTGCCGTTTGTTGTTGATCATGAAGCTGCAACCATCGTCCGGCTTGACGGCCGGGCGCACGGCTGCCGTTCGACGGCAGCCACGACCAGCATCACCGGGGACGAGTGTATCGCCGCCCCTGCGGACAAACCAATCGAGCGGGGCTGGCGGGTTCGGCCATTCAGGCCAAACGGGCCTGTTGGGAAACGGGAGGGGGCGGGATCCGCCGGGTGACGCTGTGCTAACCCGACCGACTGGAGTCGCTGTCTGAGTTCTCGCGTGGGGCCTGGATGTCGTTCCCGGAAGGCTTCTCCGGTCCCGAGGCGAGGATGTGCGTCTCCGGATCGTAGCGCCCCTCGAGTTCATCGGTATGCGTCTGCGACCACAGCGGCACGCCCATGAAGTACCCCGCCCTGCCGATCGCGTGCGCAGCCACCGGAGCGGTGAGAATGAGGAACGCGATGACGGCCACGGCCTTGACCACCACCGTCAGCTGCCCGATGAAGATCGCGGCGCCCACCATGATCAGGCCGGCACCGAGTACACCCGCCTTGGTCGTCGCATGCATGCGGGTGAGCAGATCCGGCATGCGCAGCAATCCGAGTGCGGCGATCAGCATGAAGCCGGCCCCGGCCACCAGAAACACGGCGGTCAGCAACTCAATCATCAATGCGGTGTCCTCCCTTCTCGAGATAGCGTGCGAAGGCGATCGCCGCGAGAAACGCGGTCAGCGCCAGCACCATCGCCACGTCCAGAAAAGCCGATCGGCCGGTGGCCACCACCGCAACGCCGATGAAGCCCACGGTCAGCGATGCGAGAAGCTCCAGCGCCACCACGCGATCGGGAAGCGATGGTCCCAGGACGAGGCGCACGAAACTCAGCACCAGGGCCAGACTGAGCAGCAAGTAGGCGACGAAGATCGCGTAATCGAACATACCGGTCCCTCAGCGCAACACCTGGAGCGCACGGACCTCCAGGACCTTGATGCTCCGGATCACCGCGTCGCGGTCGTCCAGATACATCACGTGGATATAGAGCACTTTCTTGTCGCTCGACACGTCCAGACTCAGCGTCCCCGGCGTCAGCGAAATCAGGTTGGCCACGATGGTGATCTCGCCATCGGTCTTCGCGTCCAAGGGCATCGCGATCACGCCGGGACACATGTGGTGCTTGGGTGTCAGAACATCGTACGCGACCTTCAGGTTCGAGAGCAGCAGTTCCCAGAAGAAATACCCGAGGAACGCAAAGAACTGCGGCACCTTCACCAGGTACTTCCGGAATGCCGGCTTGCGCCCGAGCGTCAGCGCGAGCACGACGTAGCCCAGCACGAAACCGAGCACCAGGTTGGCACCGGTGAAGGAACCGGTAAGCGCCATCCAGATCAGCGCCAGCGCGATGTTCCAGATCAGCGCGATCATCGCCGCATCTCCTGCAGGGACTCGACGTAGTCGGCGCCGAGCACCGCCTCGATGTACCGCGAGGTGTCCAGCAGCTGCTCGGCGGACAACTCGGCCATCTCGAAGATCGGTTGGCCGTAGAGTCCGATCATCACCGTCATCAGGGCGAGGCCGACGATCGGCGGCCACATCCAGAACAGGGACCGGGCGGGCGTGGCGGTCTGCCCGAAGCCCGCGGGCTGCGCTTTCCAGAACACCTCGTTCCAGATCTTCACCATCGAATACAGTGTCAGCAGACCGACCACCAGCGCCACCGCGACCGCCAGCCAGGCCTCAACCTCGATGCCGGCACGGATGATAATGAACTTCGCGAAGAACCCGGACAATGGCGGCAGGCCGGCCAGCGACAGCGCGGGAACCATGAACAACACCGCGAGCATCGGGTGCGATCGGTACAGCCCGCCCAGCTCCTTGAGCTCGTGCGATCCCTTCAATTGATACGTCAAGCCACTGATCAGGAAAAGGTTCGCCTTCACGATGATGTGATGCATGATGTAGAAGACCCCGCCCACGATCGCCAGCGGTGTGAACAACGCGAGTCCGAGAATCATGTAGCCGATCTGGCTGATGATGTGGAAGGACAGGATGCGCCGGAACTCGAACTGGGCCGCGGCGCCGAGCACGCCGGTCAGCATGGTCAGCATCGCGACCCAGAGCAAGATCTCGTGTGTGTAGTCGACGTCCTGATTGAAGATCAGGGTAAACACCCGGTACAGCGCGTACACACCGACCTTGGTCAGCATGCCCGCGAACAGCGCCGAGACCGCGACCTTCGGCGTGTGATACGACGCCGGCAGCCAGAAGAAGAACGGGAACGCCGCCGCCTTGATCCCGAAGGACACCATGAACAGCATCGCGATCACGGTCACCAGGCCGGTGTCTTCCACCTCGGCCAGCCTCACCGCGATGTCCGCCATGTTCAGCGTGCCGGTCAGACCGTAGAGCAGACCGATCGCGGTCAGAAACAGCATCGACGAGACGAGGTTCAGCGTCACGTACTTGATCGCGCCCTCCATCTGCGCCCGTTCGCCGCCCAGGATCAGCAGCGCGAAGGACGCGACCAGCATCACCTCGAACCACACGTAGAGGTTGAAGATGTCGCCGGTCAGGAAGGCGCCGTTCACGCCCGCGAGCAACAGGTGGAACAGGGGGTAGTACCCGAAGCGCTCATGGCGGGTGCCGATGTCGGACAGCGAGTACACGGCCGTCGCCAGGCCGATGATCCCGGTCAGGACCACCATGATCGCGGAGAGCATGTCGGACACCAGCACGATGCCGAACGGCGCGTGCCAGCTCCCCATGTGCATCACCAGATGGTCATGCTCCCAGGTCTCGAACAGCAGGTGCACCGACACCACCAGCAATGCCAGCGTGCCGAACACACCGAGCAGTTTCTGCGCCGCGGTCGAGCGCCAGAACGCCAGGGACAGCGCCCCGGCCAGGAGCGGGAGGATGACGGGAAGCGCGACCAGCGCGTTCATGTACGCGCTCATGTATCGGTATCCTTCATCTGATCCATGTCATCGGCGCCCACCACCTCGTAGGCGCGGTGAATCAGTACCACCGCGAAGGCGAGCACGCCAAATCCGATCACGATCGCGGTCAGGATCAGCGCCTGCGCGAGCGGGTCGGCGCTGACGCCGGGCGGAACGAGATCGCCCGGGTAGATCAGCGGGGGCGCGCCGCGCACCAGCCCGGCGGCAGTGAAGATCAGCAGGTTGGCCGCATTCGAGAGCAGCACCAGACCGATCACGAGTTTCACGATGGAACGGCGCAGCATCATGTACAGCGCCGCCGCGTACAGGAAGCCGATCACGAGGGCCATCACGACTTCCATGGTCAGTCCTCCGCCTCGGCCAGGTTGAGAATGATCGTCAGCACCGCGCCAACGACCACCAGGTACACCCCGATATCGAAGATGAGCACCGTGCTCAGCTTCAGCTCCCCACCCCCGGGCAGCCCGAACTCCCACCACTGCGCGGTGAAGTACGGCTGGCCCAGGAAGGCCGCCGGCGCGCCACTCAGTACCGCGATGACCATCCCCGCGCCGAGGAGGTCGCGCGGGTCGACGCGCAGCAAGCTGCGCGCGGAGGCGATATCCATCGAGAACACGTACAGCACGATCGCACCGGCCGCGACCAGCCCGGCGATGAACCCGCCACCGGGCTCGTCGTGACCGCGCAGCAGCAGAAACACCGAAAAAAGCAGCAGCAGCGGCAGCAGGAAGTTTCCTGCGGTACGCAGGATCAGCGAGTGCATGTTCATCGACGGTCCTCCGCGCGGAAGCGGATCATCGCGTAGACCCCCACGGCCGCCAGCGCGAGCACGAAAATCTCACCCAGCGTGTCGAGCGTCCGGAAATCGACCAGGATCACGTTCACCACGTTGCGGCCATAGCCCTCGGGAACAGACCACTCGATCAACTCCTGTGCGATGGAATCGAACTCGCGCGCACTGTGCGTGCTGAGGATGAGCAGCGTCACCATGCCGCCGGCGGCGAGCGCGATTGTGGCATCGCGCAGCTTGACCCACCAGGGCGACAGGCCGAGGAACCCGGGCAGTCGGAACAGCACCAGCACCAGCAGGATCACCGTCAGGGTCTCGACCAGGATTTGGGTGATGCCCACATCCAGCGCGCTGAACAGAACGAAGATCAGGGCCACGGTAAAGCCGAACGAACCGAGGGCCGCGACCGCCCCCAGGCGCGAGCGGGTGAGCACCGCGAACAGTGCGGACAATCCCATGATCGCGACGATCGCCATCTCGTACAGGCGTAGGTCCGCAATCGCCAGCGGGCCGACCGACACGCCAAAGATCTGCGCGGTGACACCGACCATCACGACAGTGGCCACGATGATGAACATGATGTAGAAGCGCAGGTAACCGCTCTGCAGCATCCGCGTCTGCCAGTCGGAGACGCCGATGATCCCGTCCATCATCTTGTCGTAGCCGCGCTCGGGCCCGTACCGGGACGCCGTGTCGACCCAGGCGAGCAGCTCCCGCGTGCGCTCCCAGCGGGTGTACAGGAACACCCCGGCCACCAGCGCGAGCACACTGATCGCAAGCGGCCAGTTCAGTCCGTGCCACAGCGACAGGTAGGCGTCGACCGGCACGCCGCCGTTCACCGCCTGCGCCGCGGCGGCCAGTATGCCGCCCTCCGCCAGACCCGGCCCGAGTCCGAACACCAGGCCCAGGCTGGCCAGCACCACGGGACCGGCGACCAGTGCCAGTGGCGCCTCATGCGGCGTCTTCGCTGTCTCGACGCGCGGGCCGAACCAGGGCCGGATGCCGACGATCGCCGCCACGCCAACCCCGAGGATCGCCGAGGCGATCGCGAGCACCGCCAGCAGCGGCACCAGCCCCGGCGCTCCCAGCACCGACTCCAGCATCAGTTCCTTGGCCACGAAGCCGAACAGCGGCAGCACGCCGGCCATCGACAATGCCGCAAGAATTGCGAACGCCGAGGTCACCGGGAGCGCAGCCCGCAGCCCCCCTGTCTGCAGGAAGTCCTTCGCACCCGCCTCGTGATCGAGAATCCCGGCCACCAGGAACAGCGCGCCCTTGTACAGCGAGTGGGCGAGCAGGAAGGCCATCGCCGCGAGCAGCGCCGTCTCGGTGCCAATGCCGATCAGCATGGTCAGCATGCCCAGCGCCATCACGGTCGAATACGCGAGCACGCTCTTGATGCCGGTGCTGCGGAACGACAGGAACACACCGACGAACATCGTGACTGCGCCGAACAGCGCGAGCACCGTGAACCAGACCTCGGTACCGCCCAGCGACGGGTTCAGCCGCGCCAACAGGTACACGCCGGCCTTCACCATGGTCGCGGAATGCAGGTAGGCCGAGACCGGCGTCGGCGCCGCCATGGCGTTCGGGAGCCAGAAGTGGAACGGCACCTGGGCAGACTTGGTGAAGGCACCGAGAAGGATCAGGATCAGCAGCGGCAGGTACAGCGCATGCTCGCGCACGGCATCGCCGGAATTCAGGATCTCCGAGAGTTCGTAGCTGCCGCCGGCGATGGCCAGCATCACGATCCCCGCGAGCAGAGCCAGCCCGCCGCCAACGGTCACGATGAGCCCCTGCAGCGCCGCCTTGCGCGCCTTCAGGTCCTCGTGGTTGTAACCGATCAGGAGATAGGAGGTCACGCTGGTCAGTTCCCAGAACACGAACATCGCGACCAGGTTGTCGGCCAGCACCAGGCCCAGCATCGAACCCATGAACGACAGGATGAGCACGTAGAAGCGCCCGAGGTCACGGCTCTTTTCGAGGTAACGTCCGGCGTAACTGACGATGAAGAAGCCGATTCCCGAGATCAGCAATGCGAACAGCAGGGACAGCCCATCGACCAGAAAGGAGAGTTGGATGTCCAGCCCGGGCATCCAGGGCGTGACCAGTATCACCACGTCGCCGGCATTGATGGCCGGGAGGAAGCTGGCGAAGTAGAGGAAGAGCGCGGCGGGAAGCAACGCCAGCACCCAGCCGCTGTAGCGCCCTGTCAGCCGGTGCACCCAAGGCGCGAGCGCCGCCAGCACGAATGTCGACAGAATCGCGTACAGCATTCGGTCAGGACTCCTTGGTCAGAAAAGCGGGCACACCCGGGTGCGCGCACGGATTGGCATCCAAGGCTAGGCGCAGTGCCGCAGCACGGCAACACGGAACCGCGCGAAGGCTACCGGCCCGGTGCCTCCGGTGCAAGCCACCACCGGCTTCCTGTTCGGGTTACCACTCGCTGCTGCGACGCCGGCGCGGAAGCCGCGTCAGCAGGATTCCGAAAATCAGCGAACCCACCGTCACCAGCGCGCCGGTCATGAACCACTTGCGCTGGCTGTCCGCCCGCATCACCTCGACCTGGCGGCGGTAGTCCTCGGCGGAACTCTGTGCCTCGACCAGGGAACTGCGCAGCTGCGCGTTCTGCGCCCGGATTTCCTGTGGGCGGGCGGCGACGTCCCGCAGTTCCTCGAGTTCACTTTCGAGGTCGGCGAGTTGACGCTGCAGGGTCTCGCGCTCGGCCTCCAGGCCCCGGCGCGTATCCAGCAACTGGGCGATACGACCGGCCTGGTCGTCGGATCCGGAGCGGATCTCGTCCAGTTCCGCCTGCACCGCGGCGAGCCGTTCACGGGAATGCGGCTGATTCTGCAGGTAACGGGTGAGAATCCAGCCCTCGG
Organism: Thioalkalivibrio sp.; assembly: GCA_007116035.1. Lineage (GTDB taxonomy): Bacteria > Pseudomonadota > Gammaproteobacteria > Ectothiorhodospirales > Ectothiorhodospiraceae > Thioalkalivibrio. The sequence goes on along the minus strand of SKJG01000157.1, from coordinate 28,394 downwards.
TGCCATTGGCGAACCGGATCTGCGAGTGACCATCGGGATCCTGCTGCAGCACGGTGACCTGCTCGCCGCTGCGCGCGCTCCGGATGATTCGGTTCTGCAGGGTCTTCCCGGTGCGCACGCCCACCTCGAGTTCCTCGCTGATATAGCGCGTGATGTTTTGCGCCGCTGCCTGCGTCGTAAAGACGAGGAGCAGACCCAAGACAAATGCGATGCCGACCAATCTAAAACCCATTCTGCCCTTCTCCCAGCTCTCGCCAAACGGTCAATCGGCGTCGCAGTTTACCAGTCCTCGCGGCCGAAGGGTGCTCCCGAAGAACTTCTCGCTCCGGCTGACGCGTCAGGCAGGGTCGCGCCGACGCCAGCGTCTGAAGGCCTCGGGAAGGAAGATCACGAGATCGAAGCCCGCCGGGAGCCAGCGGCGCAGCTGGATGGAAATTCCCGCCAGCCACTGCAGCAGCCCCGCGAGCAATGCCAGCAGGACCCAGAGTGCGCCGCCGGAGAGCACGCGCGTGGCCGCCAGCAGCCCGAGCAGCCAGAGCGGTGCAAGGGCGACCACCAGCGGCAAAACCAACCCGAGAAGCCCCCCGAGAATCTGCGCGACCCAATCCACATCGGGTCCCGGCGGCTGCACACCGCCAGCCATCAGCACATCGACCAGTTCGGCCCGGTAGAGAAACCATTCCCGAAGATAGCCGTTGATCATGGAGACGATCACCACGGCGAGCAGGATCGCTCCGGCGATGGCCGTGAGCAGCGCGCGCGAGAACGGGGCAAGGCGCGCCAGTGGCGTCAAGCCCGCCCCGGCAGCCGCGCGCGTTTCGACCAGGATCCAGCCGGTCAGGGCCGAAACGCCCAGCAGCGTCCAGATCGCGAGCATCGAGACATCAGGTGTGGTGTCGGTCAGGGCCGGAAACAGGAGTTCGAAGGGCTCGCGGAAGACCTGCTGGTAGACGTAGACGGCAAGCGCCGCCAGCGCCAGGCCGGCGGCGCTGAGCAACCACTGCCCGCCCGCACGGGCGTAGACCGGCATGCGCAGGGAACGGTTGGTGCGGTTCTGTTCGAACCGCTTCAGCTTTGCGTCCAGCCCCTGCGCCTGGCCCTCCAGGCTCGCCAACCGCTCCTGCAGCGACGCCAGACGCGACACCAGATCCTGCAACGGCTGCTGCAGCCTGCGCCGGGTGGTCAACAACGCCCGGGCATTCTGGCGGTGCTCCTCGAGGGCCATCCGGGCGATGCGCAGCACGGTCTCCTGCATGTCGCGGGCCAGGCGCTGGCTCTGCGGCTGGTCGCCGGGGGAGGTCCGCGCGAGCGTCTCAAGACGGCGTACCCAGGGCGGCTCACCCGTGAGACCCGTCTCCTCGCGGGCATAGGCCGACTGCAGGTCGCGGAGAACGGCGTGGGTATGCTGGCGCAGATCCGGCAACAGCGCCAGGTCGTGCCCGATCAGATCACCGTAGTTCCGCTCCAGCGCATCCACCGCATCGGCCAGGCGCGCAGCCTCGAGCCGCGCCAGGTGCAGGCTCTGCCAGCGCCCAACGGCGTCGCGCAGACGCACCAGTTGTGCGCGCAGGCCACAGGTGATCCGCGCGATCAGGCTGGCCGTGGCGACGAGGAACCGGCGTACCGGCTGCCGAGCGAGGTCCAGGACGAGGATGAGCGCCAGGATCGCGGCCACCCAGATCAGGATCGTTACGGTCACCTTCCCCTCCCGCGCATGGGCAAACCACGAAGTATGGCCGATCGATCACCCAAGTCCAGCGGCAGCGCTGATTGCCCGAACCGGCCGCCGACAGGATCAGGATTGCTTTTGGCCACCGGTTTGGGTCCAATACCTGGTTTGCACCAGGACTCCATCATGCAGAAAGACCATTACGACCGCGACGAGCTGCTGGATTGCGGCTACGGTAGGATGTTCGGTCCGGGCAACGCCCGCCTGCCCGTGCCGAACATGCTGATGATGGACCGGGTGCTGAAGATCAACAGCGACGGTGGCAAGTACGGCAAGGGCGAGATGCTCGCCGAGCTGGACATCCATCCGGACCTCTGGTTCTTCGCCTGCCATTTCCCGGGCGACCCGGTGATGCCCGGCTGCCTCGGCCTCGACGCGATGTGGCAGCTCGTCGGCTTCCACCTGGCCTGGCTCGGCAATCCGGGACGCGGGCGGGCGCTGGGCGTGGGCGAGGTGAAGTTCACCGGCCAGGTGCTGCCGACGGCGAAGAAGGTGACCTACCATCTGGACATGAAGCGGGTCATCGCCCGCAAGCTGGTGCTCGGCATTGCCGACGGATCGGTGCAGGTGGACGGTCGCGAGATCTACACGGCAAAGGATCTGCGTGTCGGCCTGTTCACCTCCACCGAGAACTTCTGAAGCCCGATTGGTCACTGCTCGAGCGGAAGGGCCTATGGGGAGTGCGGGAGCGTAGGTTTGGTGGGCGTCGCCGTGACTTTCACGCTAACCCTCATGCCCTCGGACGCGTGGCGCCCCTGACGATGAAAAATCGCGCCACGGAACACACGGACATCACGGAACATGAAGGGCATTCAAATTCTCTTCCGTGTGTTTCCGTGTTTTCCGTGGCTGCACTTTCACCTTAATAGTGGGGCTAGGTTCTCCCGGGGTTCTCCGGAGCACCGCCCAGATTGGTGCGCGGCCGCCCCCCTCAGGTCTTGGGCAGGGTGACGCCCCGCTGGCCCTGGTACTTTCCGCCACGATCCCGGTAGGAGGTTTCGCAGACCTCGTCGGATTCCAGGAACAGCATCTGGGCGATGCCCTCGTTGGCGTAGATCTTGGCCGGCAGCGGCGTGGTGTTCGAGAACTCCAGGGTCACGTGCCCCTCCCATTCGGGCTCCAGCGGCGTCACGTTGACGATGATGCCGCAGCGGGCATACGTGCTTTTGCCGAGGCAGATCGTCAGCACGTTGCGTGGAATCCGGAAGTACTCGACCGTGCGCGCCAGCGCGAAGGAGTTCGGCGGGATGATGCAGACATCGGCCTTCACGTCGACGAAGCTGCGTTCGTCGAAGGCCTTGGGATCGACGATCGAGCTGTTGATGTTCGTGAAGATCTTGAATTCGTCCGCGCAGCGGACATCGTAGCCGTAACTCGAGGTTCCGTAGGACACGATGCGCAGATCCTCGCGGAAGCGCACCTGCCCCGGCTCGAAGGGCTCGATCATGCCGGTGGACTCGGCCATATGCCGGATCCACCGGTCCGACTTGATGGACATCGGTCAGGTATTCTTGATCACGATGCTCGGGAACTTGCCGCTGTAATCCTTGCTCGTCTCGGCCAGCTTGGCGCCGGTACGGCGGGCAATCTCGCGGTAGATCTCCGCGATGCGGCTGTCCGGCGAGCGCACCACCGTCGGCTCGCCGCCATCGGCCTGCTCGCGGATGCTGATGTCCAGCGGCAGCGCGCCGAGCAGGTCGACGTCGTAGTCGGTCGCCATCTTCTCGCCACCGCCCTGACCGAAAATGTACTCTTCGTGCCCGCACTTGGAGCAGATGTGGATGCTCATGTTTTCCACGATGCCCAGCACAGGCACGTCCACCTTTTCGAACATCTTCAGGCCCTTGCGCGCATCCAGCAGGGCGATGTCCTGGGGCGTCGTCACGATCACCGCCCCGCTGACCGGGATCTTCTGGGACAGGGTGAGCTGGATGTCGCCGGTGCCCGGCGGCAGGTCGACCACGAGATAATCCAGATCCTCCCAGTTGGTATCGCGCAGCAACTGCTCCAGCGCCTGGGTCACCATCGGTCCGCGCCAGATCATCGGGGTGTCTTCCTCGATCAGGAAACCGATCGACATCGCCTGCAGGCCGTATTTCCGCAGCGGCTCCATGCTCTTGCCGTCCTTGGACTCCGGCTTGTCGGTGATCCCGAGCATCCGCGGCTGGCTGGGGCCGTAGATATCGGCGTCCAGAATCCCGACCTTGCCGCCCTCTGCAGCCAGGGCCAGCGCCAGGTTGACCGCGGTGGTCGACTTGCCGACCCCGCCCTTGCCCGAAGCCACGGCGATGATGTTCTTGATGCCGGGCATCGGTTTCAGACTCTTCTGCACCGCATGCGAGACCACCCGGCTGGATATCGTGACATCGGCGTGATCGAGGCCAAGCACGGTCGCGAGCGCCTTCTCCACATTCTCGCGCAGTTCGTCGAAATAGCCCGAAGCCGAGTATCCCAGTTCGATCGCGACTGTGGCCCGCGTGCCGTCGATGCCGATGTCCTTCACGGCGCCCGCCGCCATCAGGTCCTTCTCCAGGTACTTGTCCTGAACCGTTTTCAGGGCGGTTTCGATCTGCAGACGCGATAACTCGGACATGGTTGACTGATTCCCTGTGATTTGCCTAGACCGCGCATAGTAACGATCGGCAACCGCCCCGCCAAATCACCCACGGCGTGCGGCACAATACGGTAGCAGGGGATGTCGATGATTCCGAAGCGGCGGAGCCGGGTGCCCGCTGGTGGGTGTCGGCAGCAGGGATACTGCCGTCAAGCCTACAGGGACGTATTCACGGCGTCCCACCAGCGGGCGCCCGGCTTCGTCGCCAGCCGCAGGCCTGCCGAACCCACAGATCAGGAACGAGGCCCTGCTGCACGCCTCGACAAGCCAGCCCCCAGCCCCGAGAATGATGGGTTAGCCGCTGCCCGTCCCACGCCGACCGAGACCGCCTGCCCGCGATGACCGAATCCCGCCGCAAGATCCTCATCACCAGCGCCCTGCCGTATGCCAACGGACCGATCCACCTGGGACACCTGGTCGAATACATCCAGACGGACATCTGGGCACGCTTCCAGCGCGCGCGGGGTCACGAGGCGATCTATGTCTGTGCGGACGACGCCCACGGGACCCCGATCATGCTCAAGGCACGAGCCGAGGGCATCGAGCCGGAGGCGTTGATTGCGCGGGTGCGCACCGAGCACGAGGCGGATTTCGCCGAATTCCTGGTCGGCTTCGATCACTATCACAGCACGCACTCGGAAGAGAACCGCTATTGCGCCACCTTTATCTATAAGGCGCTGAAGGCGGGCGGCCACATCGCGGTGCGCACCATCCAGCAGGCCTATGACCCGGAGGCAGGCCTGTTCCTGCCCGACCGCTTCATCAAGGGCACCTGCCCCAAATGCGGGGCAACCGACCAGTACGGCGATTCCTGCGAGGCCTGCGGCGCCACCTACAGCCCGATGGACCTGCAGGACGCGATCTCGGCCATCAGCGGAGCGCGCCCGGTGGCCCGCGACTCCGAGCACTATTTCTTCCAGCTCGCGGACTTCGAGACCTTCCTGCGCGATTGGACGGGTTCAGGGCGGCTGCAGAGCGCGATCCGCAACAAGCTGAACGAGTGGTTCGAGGCGGGCCTGGCGGATTGGGACATCTCCCGCGACGCGCCCTACTTCGGCTTCGAGATTCCGGACGCACCGGGCAAGTTCTTCTACGTGTGGCTGGACGCGCCGGTCGGCTACATGGCCAGCTTCAAGGCGTATGCGGAGAAGGAAGGGCTGGACTTCGACGCCTGGTGGGGCGCGGGCTCCGAGACCGAGATGTACCATTTTATCGGCAAGGACATCGCCTACTTTCACACGCTGTTCTGGCCGGCGATGCTGCACGGCGCCGGCTTCCGCACCCCGACCGCGGTGTTCTGCCACGGCTTCCTCACGGTAAACGGCCAGAAGATGTCGAAGTCCCGCGGCACCTTCATCCGCGCCCGCGACTTCCTCGACCACCTGAATCCCGAGGCCCTGCGCTACTACTTCGCGGCGAAGCTGGGCGCGGGCGTGGACGACATCGACCTCAGCCTGGACGACTTCGTCCAGCGCGTGAACTCCGATCTGGTCGGAAAGGTGGTCAACATCGCCAGCCGCTGCGCCGGTTTCCTGACCAAGGGCTTCGACGGCACGCTGTCCCCCCGGCTGCCGCGCCCCGAGCTCCATCAGCAGTTCGTCGTCGCCGGCGAGACGATCGCCCGCTCCTACGAGGGCCGTGAGTACAGTCAGGCCATGCGGCAGATCATGGCGTTGGCCGACCAGGCCAACCAGTACATCGACGAGGCCAGGCCCTGGGTGCTGGCGAAGGATCCGGAGCGCGCCGAGGAGGTCCAGGCCATCTGCACCCAGGGGCTGGACCTGTTCCGCATCCTGATCATCTACCTCGCTCCGGTGCTGCCCCGCCTCGCCGCGCAGGCAGGCCGCTTCCTGAGCCGCGAGGACCTCGCCTGGGTGGCCCGGGAAGAACCGCTGATCGGCGGCACCATCCGACCCTACGAGGCGCTGATGACCCGGATCGAACCGGCTGCGGTGGCAGCCCTCCTGGAGGCCTCCCGGGAGAGTCTGGCGCCGACGGATGCAGGCCCCGCCGGTACCGCAGCGACAGCAGCCACTCCTGCGGATACGGCGGCGAGCGCAGCGCGTGGATCCGGGTCACAGGCCGATGCAGCCGCGTCCGGCACGTCCGCCGGAGCACGCCAACCGGTGATGGACCCGATCGCCGACACCATCGACTACGAGACCTTCGCCCGGCTCGATCTGCGCGTGGCCCGCATCGCTGCCGCCGAGTACGTCGAGGGTGCGGACAAGCTGCTGCGGCTCACCCTGGATCTCGGTGGCGAACCGCGTCAGGTCTTCGCCGGCATCCGCTCCGCCTACGCGCCGGAAGACCTTGCCGGCCGGCTCACGGTCATGGTTGCGAACCTGGCTCCACGCAAGATGCGCTTCGGCGTCTCCGAGGGGATGGTCCTGGCCGCCGGCCCGGGCGGGAAGGACATCTTCCTGCTCGCCCCGGACGAAGGCGCCGTTCCCGGCATGCGGGTCAAGTAGCGTCCTCAGCCTCCGCAGGGCACAAAGGGACGTCGCCAAACCTCGGGAGTGCGGCGGCTTGCCGCCGCTTTTGCCCGGCCCAGCCCGAACGCTCCAAAGCGGGAGCAAGCTCCCGGACTCCACAGGCCTTCGGCCGGGCTTACGCGAATCGCGGGGGCAGCCGGAGTTTCCTTACGCTGCAGGCTGGCGTAAGCTTCGCCACTTTTCGCGGCATTGGAATGATTGAAGAGACCCTGGAATTCAAGGCGCAGGTCCGGTTGCTCGCCGACGCGGGACGCCTGTTCGCCCAGCGCGGCTGGGTACCCGCGACCGCGGGCAACTTCTCCGCACGTCTGAACGACGAGCAGATCGTGATCACCGTCTCCGGGCGCCACAAGGGCCACCTGGACGACAACGGGTTCATGGTCGTGGACCTCGACGGCAACATCCTGTCGCCCGGCAAGAAACCCTCGGCGGAGACCTTCCTGCACATCGTGATGTACCGACGCGACCCCGACATCGGCGCCGTGCTGCACACCCATTCGGTGAACGCGACGGTGCTGTCGCGGCTGTTCCCCCAGGGCCTGACGCTGGACGACTACGAGGTGCTGAAAGCCTTTCCGGCGATCACCACCCACGAGACCTCGTTGCCCGTGCCCGTCTTCGCGAACACCCAGGACATCCCGCAACTGGCCGCGCAGGTGGATCACTACATGAACCGCGACCCCAAGCTGTCCGGATACCTGATCGGCAGTCATGGTCTGTACACCTGGGGGCGCTCGGTGGAGGCTGCGGTGCAACACGTCGAGGCCTTCGAGTTCCTGTTCGAATGCGAGATTCTTTCCCGGAGGCTGAACCCATGACCACCCTCTACGTCTACCCGGACTCCGCGCCCGGCCAGGGCACGCGCATCGACGACACTGCCGAAATCACCCGGATCCTGGCCGACGCCGGCATCGGCTTCGAACGCTGGGACGCCAGCCGCGACCTGCCACCGGGCGCCGACCAGGAGGCCATCCTCGCGGCCTATGCCGATGACGTCGAGCGCCTGAAGCGCGAACGCGGGTTCACCACCGCGGACGTGGTGCGCCTGACACCGGAGCACCCGCAGCGAGCGGAATTCCGGGAGAAATTCCTCGACGAGCACACTCACAGCGAGGACGAGGTCCGCTTCTTCGTCGAGGGCAGCGGGCTCTTTTGCCTGCACATCGGCGGCGAGGTGCTGGGCGTACACGCCGAGGCGGGTGATCTGATCTCGGTCCCTGCCGGTACCCGGCACTGGTTCGACATGGGTCCGGCGCCGCATTTCACCGCGATCCGTCTCTTCACCAATACCGAGGGCTGGGTCGCCCAATTCACCGGTGAAGGTATCGCCCGCCGCTTTCCGATGCTGGACGAACTGGTCGGAGCGGCGCAATGATCAGGGCCGTCCTGCTGGATATCGAGGGCACCACCAGCAGCCTGTCGTTCGTCCATGACATTCTCTTTCCCTATGCCGCGGCCCATCTCGCGGACTTCGTGCGGGAACATCGCAACGAGCCGCAGGTCTCCCGCCTGCTCGCCGATGCGCGCGCCTACGCGGGCGGTGACCTGGACGACGCGGCGCTGGTCGAGCGCATGCGGGCCTGGATGGACGCCGACCAGAAGATCACCCCGCTGAAGGCCCTGCAGGGGCTGATCTGGGAAAACGGCTACGAAAAGGGCGACTTCCTCGGACACGTGTATCCCGACGTACCCGAGAGCCTGCGTCGCTGGAAGGACGCGGGTCTCGATCTGTATGTCTTCTCCTCGGGGTCCGTGCATGCCCAGAAGCTGCTCTTCGGCCATACCGGCGCAGGCGACCTGAATCCGCTGTTCAACGGTTATTTCGATACCCGCATCGGCGGCAAGCGCGACGCCGACAGCTACCGCCGGATCGCGGCGGAGATCGGGCAGCCGCCGGAGCAGATCCTGTTCCTCTCGGATCGCCCGGAAGAGCTGGATGCGGCGGCGCTGACGCGCATGCACACCGCGGCCGTGCTCCGTGAAGGGGTCGACGGGCCATTCGGCCACCATCGCAGCTTCCCCGACTTTGCGGCCTTGCGGCCCGAGACGATCAACCAGGGGTGATGACCACCCCGCTCCGGGCCTGAGCGACCCAGCCTCGCCTGCGTCCGTGTCCGTGTCCATGCGGAGCCTGTGGAGACGGGCGCACCCCTGCCGTCGTGGTGCTATGTTGGAGCCGGTGGGGCACGCGGGAGGTTGGGTGCCTACGGAGCACAGCCAGGCGCTTGCGCCGACGCGGTTGAGCGGATCCCTCCCGCTGTCCGATACTCTGGTTCATTGCAGCGCCCGGGATTGCCGTGGAATACGCCCTGATCCTCATCAGCACGATTCTGGTCAACAACTTCGTTTTGGTGAAGTTCCTCGGCCTGTGTCCCTTCATGGGCGTGTCGCGCAAGGTCGAAACCGCCACCGGCATGGGCCTGGCGACGACCTTCGTGCTGACCCTGTCCGCGGTCAGCAGTTACCTGATCAACGAGTATCTGCTGACCCCGCTCGGCCTCGAATACCTGCGCACCATCGCCTTCATCCTGGTCATTGCCGCGGTGGTGCAGTTCACCGAGATGGTGGTGCACAAGACCAGTCCCCTGCTGTACAACGTGCTGGGGATCTTCCTGCCGCTGATCACCACCAACTGCGCCGTGCTCGGGGTGGCACTGCTGAACGTGCAGGAAGCCCACGGCTTCGTCGAATCCGCCCTGTACGGCTTCGGCGCCGCAGTCGGTTTCTCGATCGTGCTGATCCTGTTCTCGGCGATCCGTGAGCGCATCGCCGCCGCGGACGTACCGGTGCCCTTCCGCGGCAGCGCGATCGCGATGGTCACGGCCGGACTGATGTCCCTGGCCTTCATGGGTTTCTCCGGCCTGGTGCGCCTCTAATCATGCTCCATGCCATCCTTGCCATCGCCGGACTTGCCCTCGCCTTCGGGTTGATCCTGGGCTACTCAGCGCAGCGCTTCCGGGTCGAGGGCGACCCGATCGTCGACCAGATCGATTCCCTGCTGCCGCAGACGCAGTGCGGCCAGTGCAGTTATCCGGGTTGCCGGCCCTATGCCGAGGCGATTGCGGCTGGCGACGCCGACATCAACCGCTGCCCCCCGGGTGGCGAGCCGACGGTACTGGCGCTGGCGGACCTGCTCGGCCGCGACCCGAAGCCGCTCGAGGCCGAGACACGGGAAAAGGCGGTCGCGGTGATCGACGAGCAGACCTGCATCGGCTGCACCCTGTGCATTCAGGCCTGCCCCGTGGATGCCATCGTCGGGGCCGCCAAGCAGATGCACACGGTGATCGAGGAGGAGTGCACCGGCTGCGAACTGTGCCTAGAACCCTGCCCGGTCGACTGCATCGTCATGGTTCCCCTGCAGCAGGACATCACCGACTGGCGCTGGTCGCAGCCGGAACCCTCGCCCATCGAGCGACCGCGCCGGGACGGGCGCCATGTCATCGGGAAACGCCGGGAATCCGCCTGAGGGCCGGGATTCCCATAGAATTCGCTCATGCAACTGCATCGCTTCCACGGCGGCCTGAAGCTGCCAGACCACAAGGCCGAAAGCACGGTCCATCCGCTGCTCACCATGGGCGTGCCGAAGTACCTCTACGTGCCGCTTTCGCAGCACATCGGCGCCCCGACGGAACCTCTGGTCCAGCCGGGAGACCGCGTACTCAAGGGGCAGCGGATCAGCCAGGCCAAGGACTATATCTGCGCGCATGTGCACGCGCCCACCTCGGGCCGGATCAAGGACATCGTCGATCACCCGATACCCCACCCCTCCTGCCTCAGCGCGCCCTGCATCGTCATCGAATCCGATGCCCACGACCAATGGGGCGACACCCGCTTGCCGGCCTGGCCCGACTGGCGGGAGCGGGACGCGCGGAGCCTGCGTGAACGGGTACGCGCCGCGGGGATCGTCGGCATGGGCGGTGCGGCGTTCCCAACGGCAGCCAAGCTCAATCCGCGCGCCGGAAAGCGCATCCACACGCTGGTGGTGAACGGCGCCGAGTGCGAGCCCTACATCAGTTGCGACGACATCCTGATGCGCACCTACCCCGAGGCGATCCTGGAGGGTGCCCGCATCGTCGCGCACATCCTCGGCGCCGAACAGGTGCTGTTCGCGGTCGAGGACAACAAGCCCGAGGCCCTGCGCGCGCTGACCGATGCCCGGCCCGCCGAGGAAGCGGACTTCATCCGAATCATCTCGATCCCCAGCATCTATCCCACGGGCGGCGAACGTCAGTTGATCCAGGTGCTGACGGGGCGCGAGGTCCCGAGTGCCGGACTGCCCGCGGACCTGGGGATCGTCTGCCAGAACACGGGCACGCTGAAAGCCATCCGTGATGCGGTGCTGCACGGCCAGCCGCTGATCTCGCGCATTGTCACGGTCACCGGGCCGGGCATTCGCGAACCGCGCAATGTCCAGGCCCTGATCGGCACCACCTTCGCGGATCTGGTCGCGGCTGCCGGCGGGTACGCGCCCGGCGTCGACCGCCTGGTCATGGGAGGCCCGATGATGGGTTTCGCCATTGGCGACGACGCGGTACCGGTGATCAAGGGGACCAACTGTCTTCTGGCGACCCGGGTCGAGGACACCCAGGCGCCGGGCCCGGTCATGCCCTGCATCCGTTGCGGCGAATGTACCCGCGTCTGTCCGGCCAACCTTCTCCCGCAGCAGTTGTACTGGTTCGCAAAGGGCAAGGACTTCGACTCGGTGCAGGACTACGGCCTGTTCGACTGCATCGAATGCGGCTGCTGCGCCCATGTCTGTCCCAGCAACATTCCGCTGGTCCAGTATTACCGCTTCGCCAAGCAGGAGATCTGGGGCCGGGAGAAGGAGCGTCAGAAGGCCGATATCGCCCGTGAACGCTTCGAATACAGGCAGTTGCGACAGGAACGTGAGGAACAGGAGAAAGCCGAGCGTCTGGCGCGAAAGAAGGCGGCGCTGGCAAAGAAGGATACCGACCCGGACAAGAAGACCGCCATCGACGGCGCCATCGAGCGCGCACGGGCGAAGAAGGCCGCACAGTCGAACGAGGAAGCATCCCCCGCTGACCGCGAGCGGGCCGACAGCTGATGCGCTTCCGGACCTGCACCTCCCCCCACCTCATTCCCGGCCACAGCGTCGGCGGCGTGATGCGCCAGGTCCTGTACGCGCTGGTACCGGGCACGCTCGCCATGACCTGGTTTTTCGGTTGGGGGGTGCTGGTCAACGTCAGCCTGGCCATCCTGTTCTCGGTCCTGTTCGAGGCGCTGATGGTCGCGGCGCGCGGGCGACCGGTCCTGGCAACCCTCGGTGATTCCAGCGCCATCCTGGCCGGCTGGCTTTTTGCGCTGGCGATTCCCCCGTTGGCGCCGGTCTGGGTCCTGCTGATCGGTACCGCCTTTGCGATCGTGGTGGCCAAGCACCTGTACGGGGGGCTTGGCTACAACCCGTTCAACCCGGCCATGGTCGGCTACGTCGTGGTGCTGGTCTCGTTTCCGCGCGAACTCTCGCTCTGGCCCTCGCCGGAGGGCCTGACCAATGCCTCGCTGACCTTCCTGCAGACCTTGCAGACCACGCTCACCGGGCGGTTGCCCGATGGGATGGAATGGGACGCAATCACGCGCGCCTCACCGCTGGACATGATGCGCGAGAGCATCGTGAGCGGACAGACCGTGACCGAGGTCACCCAAAGCCCCCTGTTCGGATCGTTCTCGCAGACCGAGTGGGAATGGGCGGGCAACCTCTTCCTGCTGGGCGGCCTCTGGTTGCTGTACCGGCGCGTGATCACCTGGCACATTCCGGTGTCGATGCTGCTGACGCTGGCCACGGTCGCGGGTATTTTCTGGGTGATGGACCCGGACTACTTCGCTTCGCCGGCCTTCCACGTGTTCAGCGGTGCCGCGATCATCGGCGCCTTCTTCATCGCCACCGACCCGGTCTCCGCGGCAACCACGCCGAAGGGACGCATCCTCTTCGGCGCCGGGATCGGCCTGTTGACCTACGTGATCCGCACCTGGGGCGGCTACCCGGACGCGGTGGCTTTCGCCGTGCTGCTGATGAACATGGTGGCGCCCACGCTCGATCATTACACGCGGCCGCGCATCTTCGGCCACTCGCGCGACCGCCATGGCTAGGCTCGTCGTCCGGGACATGGTGATCACCACCCTGCTGCTCGGCCTGTTCGCCGCGATCGGGACCGGGATCGTGGCCTGGGTCCACTCCGGCACTGAGGCGCGCATCGCGGAGAACCGTCTCGCGATGACCCGCCTGCGCATCACGCAGGTGCTCGAGGGACTGGATCATGACAACGAACCGGTCGTCGACCACGCCACGCTGAGCGACCCGCTGCTCGGTGGAGAACATCTGCCGGCCTGGTTCGCCCGTCGCGGCGATGCGGTCGTCGGCCTGGCGCTTTCGGCGATCGCGCCCAACGGATACAGCGGCAACATCCACCTGCTGATCGGGATCGATGCCGACGGACACGTGCTCGGCGTCCGGGTCACGCAGCACCGCGAGACGCCGGGACTCGGCGACGATATCGAGGCGGATCGCTCCGACTGGATCCACGGCTTCCGCAGCCGGTCGCTGGGAGACCCACCGATTGAACGATGGGGAGTCCGCAAGGACGGCGGCGTGTTCGACCAATTCACCGGCGCCACCATCACTCCGCGCGCGGTCGTGCAGGCAGTGCGCAATACGCTGGTCTATTTTCAGGACAACGCCGAGGCCCTGTTGGCCACGCCACCACCGGTCGACGACGAGGCTCTGCCCATCGAGGCCTTGTCACCGGAGATACCCGACCCCACGACGCCGTCGGGACCGGTGCAGGAACCCCGGCCCGCCCCAGTACCCGCGCCATCCGTTGAGGCCACGCCATGAACAGCACCTATCTCGATATCATCCGCGAAGGTCTGTGGACCAACAATCCGGGGCTCGTCCAGTTGTTGGGCCTGTGCCCCCTGCTCGCGATCTCCGGCAACGTCATCAACGCCCTCGGTCTCGGCATCGCGACCATCGTGACCCTGGTCGTGTCCAATTCGCTGGTTTCGCTGCTGCGCGAGCACGTCCGGCCGGAAATCCGCATCCCGGTGTACGTCCTGATCATCGCCTCCGCGGTGACCGCGATCGAGCTCGTCATGAATGCCTGGTTCCACGGCCTGTTCCTGGTGTTGGGCATCTTCATCCCGTTGATCGTGACCAACTGCGCCATCATCGGTCGTGCCGAGGCTTTCGCCTCACGCAATTCGGTACCCCGGGCGGCCCTGGACGGGCTGGCCATGGGCGTCGGGTTCACCGGGGTGCTGGTCGCGATCGGTGCCCTGCGCGAGGTGATCGGACAAGGCAGCCTGCTCGACAACGCCCACCTGCTCTTCGGTGAATGGGGCCGCGAGCTGCGGATCGAGATCTTCCCACAGGAACACGGATTCCTGCTGGCCCTGCTGCCGCCCGGCGCCTTCCTGGCGATGGGTCTGCTGATCGCGGTGAAGAACCTCATCGATGCGCGCCTGGAGGCGAAGCCGATTCCTTCCGGCGCGCCCGAGTCCCAGCCCGCCACCTCGCACACCTGAACCTCTCGGGCCATGCGGGAAGTTCGGTGCCTATGGAGCACAGCCAGAGGCGCCGGAGCAAGGCGGGCCAGTGCAGGAATAGCCACCCTATTGCAAACTTGGCCAACGCAGCGCCGGCGTCTCTGGCGAAGCGATCGGGTACCGAACCTCCCGCATGGCCCACGAGGCCATCCCGGTTGCGATTGTGGTCATCGCGGAACCACGTGCTCGCGGCCGTAAAATAAGAAAGCTTTAATGTTCCGATTCGGGCCAACGGCCCGAAGTCCCCAATCGCAGGAGAATGGCATGGCTGGACACTTCCCCTTCGCCGGCAAGCGCGGCACACGCTACGGTCTTGCGCCGCGTGGCACCATTGCGGCCTTTTTCGAGAACCAGGGTTTGAACAACGAGTTGCAGGAGAAGTACTACAAGTGGTGGTACGACTTCGCCAAGGACTTCGTCACCAACGACGGCGATCTCTCGGCAACCATGGGCGTGCGCTTCAGCAGCTACCCGATGGGCACGCACGCGCGCCACTCGTTCCACCTGAACGACAAGTTCTGGGCCGTCAGCATGGACGAGTTGGGTTCATTCATCAGCAACGTGATCCTGCCCAAACTGGATGCCGACGCGATGCACAAGCTGGAGGAAGAGCACAAGGCCATGCTCGACTCCCTGCGCGAGGAGGCCACCGGGAACCCGCGCGAGGCACCCCCGAATGTCGGCCTGTTCCGGCACGTCTGAGGCTGCCGGCCGACAGCCGCCGTTGCCGATGACGGAGACCGTGGCTCCGTTGCCGCCGGCGGCCCCGCGCGCCTCATGAATGCCGCCAAACGGCGCGCGATCTTCGAGCGCCTGCGCGAGATCGATCCTGCCCCCACGACCGAACTCGAATACCGTACGCCTTTCGAACTGCTGGTGGCGGTGATCCTGTCGGCCCAGGCGACCGATGTCGGCGTGAACCGCGCGACCCGCCGCCTCTATCCCATCGCGAACACACCCGAGGCGATCCTGGAGTTGGGGCTGGAAGGGTTGAAGTCCCACATCCGCACCATCGGGCTCTTCAACAGCAAGGCCGCCAACATCATCAAGACCTGCGATATCCTGGTCCGCGACCACGGCGGCGAGGTGCCGCGCGAGCGTGCGGCGCTGGAGGCGCTCCCCGGCGTCGGCCGCAAGACCGCCAACGTGGTGCTGAACACGGCCTTCGGCGAGGCCACCATCGCGGTGGACACGCACATCTTCCGGGTCGCCAACCGCACCGGCATCGCCCCCGGCAAGACACCGCTGGAGGTGGAACGCAAGCTGCTGCGCTTCACGCCCGCCGAGTTCCGCCGGGACGCCCATCACTGGCTGATCCTGCACGGGCGCTACACCTGCCGCGCGCGGCGACCGCTTTGCGAGCAGTGCGTGATCCACGATCTCTGCGAGTACCGCAGCAAGACCCCCGTCTCCGGCAACGGCACCGGCTGAGCAGGCGGCCAAGGGAGGAATCATGTTCGGGAACCGAGACCAACTACGCGAGCAGTTCATCCAGGCCTGGGACAAGGCGCGCAGCGGCCAGCCCCTGGAGCCATTGGAAGCGGCCCTCGCCGAACTCATCCGCGAACACCCCGAATACCACGACCTGCTGGCTGATCGGGAGCACGCGCTGACCGCCGAGTTCCCACCCGAGGGAGGTCAGGGCAACCCCTTCCTGCACCTTGCGATGCACCTCAGCATCCGCGAGCAGGCCGCCACCAACCGGCCGGCCGGCATCCGTGACATCCACCGGAGACTCAGCGCGCGCCACGGCGCGATGGAGGCGGAACACCGGATGATCGAGTGCCTGGGCCGGGTCCTGTGGGAGGCGCAGCGCGCCGGCAGCCAACCCGACGAAACCCTTTACCTGGAATGCCTGCGCCGTGTCGAAGGCAAGTCCACCGGCCCGTAGCGCCGTAGCGGATCGTGATCCGCAAACCGGGGCAGGTCAGCCGGAGAAGACGGCCTGCCACCAGCGACGGCGACTGCGTGTCGGGGGCAGCGCGGCCCGCAGATCGACCGGCGGATTGCGTGAGAGCACCCAGCCGGGCAGCACTCGTGTTCCCGAGGAACCGCAGCTGGAGCCCAGGTGATTGGGGTCGAAGATCTTGACCAGACGTGGCGCATCCGTGCGATCGGCGTACACCACACCGCAGTAGTCGTGATGATGCTCTGCGCGCAGCAGGTGGTCGACCCTGGCGATGAACAGCGCCAGTTGCCCGGCACTGGCCGGCTCTGCAGGCGGCCGCTCCCCCACCGCGTAGACGTACCAGGCACCATCGGCATCCTCGCGCAGCCGTTCCCAGAGGGCATCGAGTTGACGCCAATGCAGAATCCCGGTGGAGCCGCCGTTGAACGCCTCGAGAAAGGATTTGCCGCTCTCGCTCGCGTTGTTGCCTCCCGTGTTCATCGACTGCACACCGCCCTCGCACAAAACCATGATTATCGCCGATTCCGGGCTCGACCGGACTCTCAGCCCCGGGTCAGCAGGAGGATCAGCTGCGCGTGCTCCTGCGGGCTGCTCTCGACACCCCGGCCCGGGCGCAGGTCGAATGCGGCGAGCCGTTCGGACAGAATCTCGCTGTCACCCACGTATTCCCGACTCAGCGCCAGGATCAGGCTGGTCGGCGACGAATTGTGGACGGCGGTGTGGAAGCGCTGCGCCACCATGCCCGGCAAGGGCTGCGTTCGCGCCGCGCGCCAGCCGTCGGCATCGGTGAAATCCGCCCACGCGACCTCGAGCAACCCGGTCATGGGCCCGGCGCGACGGTTTCCGGTGGCGACACCCCAATCGTGCAGACCCTGCGCCAGGTAGGCGTAATCCGACAGATCGGCCGCGCCCGCGACATCGCGGGGCAGGTCCACCAACTGCGACAGCGCTTCAGGATCCGTCGCCAGGGCGTTGAGCCTGGAGGCCAGTTCTTCACCGGCCGCGCCCATCACGGGATCGTCGTGCCGTTCGGCAAATGCGGACAGCAGCAAGCCGTGCAGGCCGGTCAACTGCTTCTCGTCCCGCGGCAGGCCGCGGGCCTGCCGGTGTTCCAGCAGCGCCCTCCGGCCCTGCTCCACCTGCTCACGGGCTTCGTTCAGCGACAGCCCGGAACGCTCCGCCAGGACAGCGAGGGATTCCTGATGCTGGGGCAGGAAGCCGGCTTCAAAGGTTGGCGCGCCCTCCAGCCGGAACCAGGCCCGGACCAGATCCGGATGGGGATGGCCCTGCAGGGCCTCATCCACCTCCGCCGGGGTCCAGAGATACACGCCCCCCTCACGGCCCGCGTCGTCCAGAGCCGACAGCCCCGACGCGAACGCCGCTGCGTCATCGAGGGCCATTTCGCGCAGTACGAAGGCCAGGGTCTCGCGTCCGACCGCGGTCCAGTCCGGACGATCGAACTGCCGCCCCGCGCGCAGATAGACCCGCGCCAGCTGTGCCTGGTCGTCCAGCATGATCTCGAAGTGCGGGCGGCCCCAGTCGGGTGTCTCCGAGTAGCGGAAGAAGCCGCCGCCGATCACGTCCCGCAGCCCCGCCCGCGCCATCTCGTCCAGGGTCACTTCCACAAACTCGTCGGCCCACTCCGGCGCCCGGCCCTGTTCCCGTGCCTGCAGCAGGGCGTCCAGCGCCGGGGCGCGCGGAAACTTGGACTGGTTACCGAACCCACCCCCGAGGAAGTCGGCGTCGCGCTCCATCGCCGCCCAAAGAACCTGTGGCAGGCGCGCCGCCCGCGCTTCAGACAACGGCCGTTCGCCCTCCCGCAGTCGGGCCGTGAGTTCCAGCCGGCCCTCCCGGGCCAGCGCCGTCAACGCGTCACCGTCCTCAAGCAGGCGGGCCGTGATCCCGTCGAGGAAACGGGCGAAGTCGTCGCGCGGCGCGTACACGACGCCGGCCAGGGCGTCCCCGGAAGGAAGAACCACCACGTTCAGGGGCCAGCCGGCGCTGCCCCGGGTGGCTCGCACGAACTCGAGGAGGTACTGGTCCAGCGCAGCGTTCAACTCCCGGTCGACCTTCACCGGGATGTAATCGCGGTTCAGGCGCTCCGCGATGCCCACGTCCTTGAAGCTCTCCTCCTGCATCACGTGGCACCAATGGCAGGCGTAATAGCCGCTGGAGATCAGCAGCGGGCGGCCCGTCGCCCGCGCCTCCTCCAACAGCTCGGGACTCCAGTCGCGCCACTGTACGGGGTCGTCGGCGTGCAGCTGCAGGTAGGGCGAGATGCTGTCCGCCATGGCAGAGCGTGGTTCGGTCGCGAGCAGCACCTGCGCCGCGCCCAACCAGAAGAGGCCGGTCAGGGCCACACCCGCGAGGCGGCCCCACCCAGCGCCGCGTGTACCCGATACCCTGGTGATGATCGACATTGCTCGCCCTTCGTCGTTGCCCATGATTGATGGATTCCCGCAGCAGTGAAAAAATTCCCCGGGACCCAAGGCAGGGACCACCGGGCCGGGCCGTTCCCGGCGCTGTCGTGAGAATAAGTTGGAAAGAGGCATGGCATTTGTGTACAAATCTTGTACAATCTCTGTATGCCTTATCCGACTGACAGCGAGATCCCACCGACCGACGGATTTTTCCCGATCCGCCACGTCTGCGCGGAGACCGGAATCAATCCGGTCACGCTGCGCGCCTGGGAACGCCGCTACGGGCTGATCCGGCCATTGCGGACCCCCAAGGGACACCGGCTGTACAGTTCGGACGATATTGCGCGTATTCGGCGTATTCTGTCGCTGCTCGATGAAGGAGTGGCCGTCTCGCAAGTCGGGCGGGTACTGCAGCACGACGAACACGGGAGCGGTCCGAACGGCCACGATCCGCTGGCCGCGCCGCCGATGTCGCGGCGCGACGAGCACTCACACGCCATCGCAGGCGGTGTCGCGCCGCACGTGCTCGACCCGCTCTCGCAGGCACTGCTGGAGGCCACACGGGAACTCAGCACGGTGCAACTCGAGCGCGCCCATGCCCGATTGGTGATGCGCCACGGCTGGGAGGGCGTGCACGAAAAAGCCTTTCTCGAAACGTATACCGCGCTTCGCGACCAGGCACGCCATGACCCGGCTGTCGAGGCTCGTCTGGCGGCGTTTGCCTCCTGGGCGCTGTCGTCCCTGACCGAACAACTGCGCGCGGCGCTCCTGCTCTGCGAAGGACCGCCCAGCCCCTGCATGGTCCTGGGTACCGGCCATCGGCGCATCGGCGGCATGCTGGTGCTGCTGGCCAGCGCGCGTCAGGGTCTGCAGCTCCTGCCGCTGCAGGACATCGTCACCGCGCCCGCGATGCAGGCCCTGACCGGGCACCTGCAATCGCCCGCGATCGTCATCCATACCCCGTCGCGCTCCGTCCACGACCACGACATCGAACGCCTGCGCCGACTGCTTTCCGAGGATGGCGTACCGGCTTACCTCTCCGGCAGCGGGGCCGCTGATCTGGCCGCGCTGGACACTCCGCGCCAACTGATCACACTGCCGTCCGATCCGCTGCAGGCAGCCGACACGCTGAGCGGGCAATTACTCGATCCCCGCGTGCCTTGAACCGCAGGGGCGCGCGGGACTCCGGCGCCGCCGGCCCATCGGCTGGTCCAGCATCGATCAACGATAGATGGAAAGGAAACCCGAGCCATGAACCAGCACACGCTTCTCATCACCGGCGCCACCGGAGGCGTGGCCCGCGCACTGTTGTGCGTCATCGATCCCGCCAGGTACCGCGTGGCGCTCGTCACCCGGGACCGGAACCGGCTCGATCCGGTCATGGCCCATCTGCCCGCTGGCCTGGACGCCGTGGCCATCGAGGCCGACGTGAGCCAGCCAGAAGGTGCACAGGGGGCCTTTGCCCAGGCGACCGAACAACTCGGCGAGGCGCCGACGCACCTGGCACACTGCACGGGAACCACGCTGTTGGCACCCCTGCACCGCACCACCGATGCCCAGTACCGGGATTGCCTGGCCGCGAACCTGGACAGCGCCTTCTTCACCTTGCGCGCGTGGGTCCAGGGGCGTGTCAAGGCCAGTGATTCCGCCGGCGCCGCAGTGCTGTTCAGCTCCGTCGTCTCGCTGATCGGGGTGTCGAACCACGAGGCCATCGCGGCAGCCAAGGGGGCCGTCGCCAGCCTGGTCCCGGCCACGGCGGCCACCTATGCCGCGCAGGGCTTGCGCATCAACGGCATTGCTCCGGGTCTGACCCGCACCGGTGCTACGGAGCGCCTGTTCGCGGCGAAGGGTGCGGAGGAGCAGATCACCGCCCAGTATCCCCTGGGTCGCTACGCCCAGGCCGAGGACCAGGCCCGCGCCGCCGCCTGGCTTCTGTCGGACGAGGCCGGCTGGATCACCGGACAGATTCTGCCTGTCGACGGCGGCTTCACCGCCGTGCGGCCCATGGTGCGCCTGCGCTGATGGCTGCGACCCTGGTCTGGCTTCGCCGCGACCTGCGCCTGGCCGATCAGCCAGCGCTGAGCGCGGCCGCGGAGCGCGGACTGCCGGTGATCCCGGTGTTCATCCATGCACCGGACGAAGAGGCGCCGTGGCAGCCCGGTGCCGCCTCGAACTGGTGGTTGCACCACAGCCTTGCCCGGATGGGCGAGGCCCTGGCACAGGCCGGAAGCCGTCTGATCCTGCGCCGCGGAGGAAGTCTTGCGACCCTCCTGGATCTCGCGCGCGCGACTGGCGCCGATGCCGTCTTCTGGAACCGTCTCTACGAACCGGCGGTGATCCGCCGCGACCAGGAGATCAAGAAGGCCCTGCGCGAGGCCGGCCTCACGGCCACGAGCTTCAATGCCGCCCTGCTGCAGGAGCCATGGCAGATCACCACGGGTAGCGGTGGCCCGTACAAGGTGTTCTCGCCGTTCTGGAAAGCCTGCCGGAAGGCCGGCATCGACACCGCCCCCGGGACGGCGCCGCCACAACTGCCCGGCCCGGATGCGGGGGCCGGCGGTGGCTGGCCGTCCTCCGAACCCCTGGAGACCCTCGATCTCCTGCCAAGGATCCGTTGGGACCAGGGCCTTGCCGAACACTGGACACCCGGAGCGGCGGGCGCACTGGAACGTCTGCAATCCTTCGTCGAGGACTCCGTCCGCGCCTATGCCAAGGGCCGCGAACTGCCCGGCCGCGACGGTACCTCGCGGCTGTCGCCGCATCTGCATTTCGGCGAGATCTCGCCGCGGCAGATCGTCTGGACCCTGCGCGAGGCGGGCTTGGACCTGGACGCCGGCGGCGCGGAGCATTTCGTCCGCGAGCTCGGCTGGCGCGAGTTCGGCCATCACCTGATCTACCATTTCCCGCAGACCACCGAAGAACCCCTCAACCCGCGTTTTCAGCACTTCCCCTGGCGCGAAGCGCAGCAGGACCTGGAGGCGTGGCAACAGGGTCGCACGGGCATCCCGATCGTCGATGCCGGCATGCGCGAACTCTGGCAGACGGGGTGGATGCACAACCGTGCCCGGATGATCGTCGCCTCGCTACTCACCAAGAACCTGCGCCTGCACTGGCTGCGCGGCGCCCGCTGGTTCTGGGACACCCTCGTCGATGCAGACCTGGCCTCCAACACCCTCGGCTGGCAGTGGGCCGCCGGCAGCGGCGCCGACGCAGCGCCCTACTTCCGCATCTTCAACCCCGTGCTTCAGGGCCAGCGCTTCGATGCGGACGGTGACTACGTGCGCCGCTTCGTGCCCGAACTCGAACACATGCCCGATGCGAAGATACACGCCCCCTGGCAGAGCGGCCGCAAGACCCCCGACTACCCCGACCCCGTCGTCGACCTGAAAACCAGCCGCGAAGCCGCCCTGGAAGCGTTCAAGACCCTCCCGTAGGCCCCATCGCGGCCAGAGGCCGCTCCTACCGACTCAAGGGGGTCGGACCAAAGCAACCCTTTGTTTTAACTACAATAACACCTCGTAAATGAACCATGAATTGGCCTTAAACGACCGTTTTAAGCACGGTTTTGGGGCCCATAAGCATCCTGTTCGCCGAACATGGTTGAAAGATTGCCGCTCGGCTTGACTCACCGATCATGTCGTCAGAGTGGGTGTTTGCGCCGCCATTTTTGGATTAAAAAACGGCCCCCTAAGGCGAAAAGGAGCGCGATTTCGCAGCTTGTTTCCCTCTTGCTCAATGGTTTACCTTGGTCCGACCCCGAGGTTGGCATCAGGATGCCGGCATTTCATCGCGCCGTTTTCACTGCCATGGAGCCATTCAAGATGACCACCGCTGCGTCCCGACTCGAACTCCTGGAAGACCTGCTGCCCGTCGTTCGCCAGGCCGGCGCGCTGATCATGGAGATCTATGCCACGGACTTCGAGGTTCGCGGGAAGGAGGACGCCTCCCCGGTCACGGCGGCGGACGAGAAAGCCGAGGCACTCATCCTGCCTGCGCTCGCCGAGCTGACTTCGGAGATCCCGGTGATTGCCGAAGAGGCCGTGGCGGCCGGGCGCGTTCCCGCGATCGCCGAGCGCTTCTGGCTGGTGGACCCGCTCGACGGCACCCGGGAATTCATCAGCCGCAACGGCGAGTTCACCGTCAATATCGGGCTGGTCGAACACGGCCAACCGGTGCTGGGCGTCGTCTTCGCGCCGGCGCTCGACCGCCTGTTCGCGGGGGCCATCAGCGGGGGCGCGTTCGTCGAGAAAGACGGCGTGCGCCAGCCGATCTCGGTCCGCAAGCCACCGGACGAGGGACTGACCATCGTCGCCAGCCGCTCCCACGGCGACCCGGCCGCCCTTGAGGCCTTCCTGCAGGGCCGCAGGGTCGCACACCAGCGCAGCGCCGGTTCTTCACTGAAGCTGTGCCTGGTCGCGGCCGGCGAGGCCGACCTGTACCCGCGCCTCGGCCGCACCATGGAGTGGGACATCGCCGCGGGCCACGCGGTGCTCGCCGCCGCGGGAGGGCGGATTACCCGGGTCGACGGCGAGCCCCTGACTTACGGCAAGCCCGATTTCGCCAATCCGCACTTCGTGGCCTGGGGATTCGCCGGAACGTAAGGACGGGCATCCATTCCGTGCTGCCGAAGTTCTTCAGGTACCACAGCCACACCGGCTAATGGCCAGATTCGCCACAGGCCCGCGCAGAAGTCCTCTCAACGCACGAGCCTGAGCAACTCTAGATCGCCATCGCCCGGCATCGGAACCCGGGCCAGCACACCGCTGCCCGAGGCAGTGCGCTGGCCGGGTGGGACAGACCGCAGAATGGCAAGGATGCAAATGCGGAACTGCCTGGCCATCAGGGTGCCCCGCAGACACCATCCCGACAACGACGGCGCCAGCGCCAGCGGGCAAAGACCGTGTAGACACGGTCCATCGCCCATACGACACCGGGTATGGCAGAGACCATCCGCGCGAGCCAGCGATAGCCGGGAAGCTCGCGCCAGAGGGTGACGAAAGCATAGGCTCCCGTGCGCAGCGCCCCGTTCCCATCCCGCACGTGCAGCCGCTCCATGGCTTTCTGCCAGGAAATCCCCGCATCGGAGAGCGCGTCCGGATCGGCGTGAATATCGCGCCAGTCCAGTCGCTCAGCCCCTTGCAGGCGGCGGTAGTGGGCAATCTCCCGGCGACACATGGGACACCCCCCGTCAAAGAAGACCGTCACCGGCTGGCTTCCGGCCCGATCCGTGGCAACGCCATCCGCTGCGTTCTGTGTCATCGCCTCATTCCCTTTTTAATGCGTACCGGGTTGGTTCGATTCCGGCATCCGGAGTTCCATGCCGGGATCCGGCCGCCAAGGCCTTTGCTCCGGCCGTGGATCCATGCCATAAGGAGGGTAGCGTGCGCCGAGCACGCGACGGGGAGTAATTCATGCGGCCGATGAATGGGTGCCTGTTGCTGATCTGTATGGCGCTCCTGCCGTTCGACGCGCTGCCCACGTACGCATAGGAATCGGCACTGATGGAATTGCAACTCTTCTCTCCTGCCCGGCTCGGGCCGCTCGAACTCGCGAACCGGACGGTCACCGCACCAGTGACCCGCTGCTGGGCAGTGGACCACATGTTCTGATGGAAGGGTATTACGCGCAACGCGCGGGTTTGGGGCTGATCGTCGCCGAAGGGTACACCGACTACCCGCCGCTGAAGGCCTGACAAACACGATGAACTGGCTGAGATTCGCGCCGCTTTCGCAAGGGGACATTCTGTGCCACGCCTGACGCGCAGCCTTGCCAGCTTCGGAACGCCGGGGTTCGAGGCGATGCTCAAGGAGGAGCTAACGGCCCTTGGCCCGGATGTTCTAGGACTACAACAGGAACTCACCGCCGGCAGCACGGCGCTGCTCGATAACCTCGGCGTCATGATCCTCCGCCGGACGGAGACATCCGGCACCATTCAACTGCGGGCCGGAATCTTCTTTTCAAGCATCCTCGGAGGCTGCGCCTGCGCTGGCGACCCCTCGCAGGAGAATGAAAATACAGAATACTGCGAGATCGACATCACCATCGATCGCCGGAACGGCGAAGCCCGCGTCCTCCCCGCCCGGGACTGAAACAGCCGGGCAAACAAGGTCAATGACGCTTACGCGGGCTTTTTTGACCCCGAAAAGGTCCTTCTAAGGGCCAAAAAAGCAAAAAAAATCGGGCAAACCACATATTTTTCAAAAACATAGCTTGGTCCGACCCCCGGCGACGGCATTGGCGACGGTCAGGGGTTGGCGGCTAACGCAAAGGCCCTACGCTCTCGACTTCGCCCTGCGGCGACACGCGTACCAGCCAGCCCCCTGCGGACGCCGTGGACTCGCCGGTCAGGGCCCGGATGTTGAACTGGTGCGTGACGACCACCACCGGCGGCCCGGGCGGCAGGCGGCTCAGGAATTCACGCGCGGCGCGTGTGCGCGCATCGCCCTCTTGTCGGCGCTGAAAGAAGGAATCGAACGCGGGTTCCGGGTAAACCGGCCCGAGATCGAGCAGCTGCGCCGTTTCCAGGCAGCGGCACCAATGACTGGAAAAGACGCGCGCCTCCTCGATCCCAGCGGCGCGCAACCGTTCACCGAGCGCTCGGGCCTGCTCGCGACCCGCATCGGAGAGATTGCGCTGCGTGGAACAGTCCTCGACGCTGAACCCGGGTGGGTCACCGGTACCGGGCGCCAGCGCATGCCGGAGCAGCAGAATCGTACCGGGCTCTTGCAGCCTCGCGAGCGATTTCTCCGCCTGCGCCGGGACCAGGAGAGACGCGACCAGCGCAAGTAGCGCCAGCGTACGTGCAGACGATCGCGAGGACAGGAAATGCATGGACTCAGAACTCCAGTTCGGTCTGCCCGGTCGGGGCCTTTCGGGCGCGGCGCGCACCGCGCCGGCTGCCCATGGTCTTCTGTATCGAGTGACTCTCCAACCGACTCTCCGGTTGCTTGCGGACGGCGATAATCCGTTGCCGAGCAATACGCGCGTTCGCGATATGGTCGACGATGGGCTCCGGATAGTCGTGTCCAATGCGTACCCCGATCGAATCCTGGAGCGGTCTCGACATCCGCCACGGCTCATGGAGCCAGGCATCGGGCACGGCGCTGAGTTCCGGCAGCCAACGTCGGATGAAGCGGCCCTCAGGATCCTGATCGACCGATTGTTTGACCGGGTTGTAGATCCGTAGCGCGTTGATCCCTGTCGTACCCGACTGCATCTGGATCTGGTTGTAGTGGATGCCGGGTTCGTAGTCGGTGAACACTCGTGCCAGATGAAGGGCGGGTTCGCGCCAGTGCAGCCAGAGGTGATAGGAGGCGAACGCGGTGAGCATCGCACGCATGCGGAAATTGAGCCAACCCGTGGCACGTAGGGAACGCATGCAGGCATCGACCAGCGGAAACCCCGTCTCCCCGCGGCTCCACGCCTGAAAACGACCAGGGTCAAACTCGGCTTCGCGCAGTCCGTCGCAGGAGGACATGAGATTCCTGAACTCGATCGACGGACGCGACTCGAGTTTCTGGATGAAGTGACAATGCCAGTGCAGCCGTTCCTCGAATGACCGCAGCGAGCGGCGCCACGCCTTGGCGTCTGCGCTCATGTCGCCCTGGAATCCCGCAACCCGCGCCCGGCTGGCGTGCACCACCTCGCGTAACGAAAGACAGCCCCAGGCCAGGTGCGGGCTGAGTCGGGAACAGGCGTCCCAGGCGGTGAGCGGGCTGGACATTCCCGCCTGGTAAGCTTTGCCACGGTCGGCGAGGAAGCTCGCCAGGGTTTTTTCGCCTTCATCCCGGCCGCCAGGCTGCAGGGACAAGCCCTGCTCTGGCGGCAGTGTTTCGCGAGGGAGGTCGGGAAGGGGGTCCGAACGTAGCCCAGGAACGGGCGCCAGCACACCGGGAGCTGCGTTGACCCGTTCGGACATGCGTTGCTCCCAGCGCGCAGCCCAGCCGTCGCGGTTGCGCAGGCCGCGTACCACGCCGGTCTGGGGCAACTCGATCCACTCGATGCCCCGGTCGCGGACCCAGGCGGCGACCCGGCGGTCGCGGGCGAAGGTCCAGCCGTTCCCCGTCTCCTCGTGCGACCAGAGGGTGGTAAAGCCAGTCCTCCGATGCATTTCGTCCAGGACGGCGACGACCTCGCCTCGGCGCAGCAGCAACGGCTGGCCCAATCCCGTGAGGTCGCGGTCCAGTGTCTGCAGGCAAGTGCGGATGAAGGCCCAGTGGCGCCAGGCGGCGTCGGGCTGCGCCCAGAGTTCGGGCTCGACAACGTAGAGCGGGATCACCGGCCCGCGCTCGGCGGCCGCGACCAGGGGAAGGTGATCCTGTACGCGGAGGTCGCGCTTGAACCAGACCAGTTGCGGCGCACGGGAAGCCGGCCGCGTCATGGGCGCGTTCCCCGGCGTTCACGGAGGACTATGGGATCGGTTGGACGAGCCAGCGTCGCGAGAGCCGTCTCCCCCGTTCGATCAGGGATGGCCTGCAGGCAACCAGCTGCCGTGCGCGGCCCGGGCGTGACCGGCCAGGCGCCCAACAGGCATTCAGGACAGCCTGTTCGCTGGTCTGCAGCCATGCGGGAATCTGGCTCCCTGTGCATTGGGCGTGATCTCCGATGGCCGCACCCGGCCCTATTCCCCGTTCAGAGCCCGCCCCCAGGACGAAGGTTCCCCACCCAAGGAGGAACGGGGGTCGGACCAAGTCAACTCCGTGAAAAAATGGAACAACAACCCCAAAAGCACCGTCAATCGGCACCTTATCAGGCCGTTTTCGGCCCCAAAAACGGTGTTTTAAGGAAAAAAAGGGGTCTACTCACGCAGCACCATGGCCCGAACCGGCACAATGCTCCTTGGAACGCCCTTTTGGCGCCTAAAATGGCGCCTCCAGAGGCTTCTTCAGGCCCGCAATTGCCGCTATTTCGTATCATAATCATGCTCTTGCCTTGGTCCGACCCCGGCGAACCCCGGCGAACCCCCCGGCGAACCCCCGGCGAACCTGGTTAGAGACGCTTGCGGGGCATTTTTGCAGCGGAAAAGGGCCTTCCAAGGGCTGAAAACACATCGAAAAGTCGGCTATATTGTCAATTTTTCAATGACATAGCTTGGCCCGACCCCCGGAGATGGCAATGCCTGTGTGTCCTGAGGAGATAGTGGAGTTCTGGTTTTCCGGGGAGGTGCGACCGCGCTGGTTTCGGTCGACACCCGAGTTCGACGCCGAGCTGCGTGAGCGTTTTCTCGCGGCCTGGCAGGCTGCGGCGAGGGGGGAATTGGACAGATGGAGAGATACGCCCGAGGGCGCGCTGGCACTCGTGATCGTGCTGGACCAGTTTCCACTGAACATGTTTCGCGGTCAGGCGAGGAGCTTCGCCACCGAGGTACGATCCCGTGAGGTGGCAGCCGCAGCGATTGACCGGGGGTGGGATCGGAAGCTGGACGACGGCGGCAAGGCCTTCCTCTACCTCCCGTTGATGCACAGCGAAGCGCTTGCCGATCAGGATCGTTCGGTGCAGCTGTACCGTGATGCGGGGCTCGTCGACAGCCTGCGTTGGGCCGAGCACCACCGGGGGATCATCCGGCGCTTCGGCCGATTCCCGCACCGCAACGAGGCCCTCGGGCGCGAGAGCACGCCGGAAGAGATCCTATGGCTGGCATCAAAGGAGGCTTTCCGAGGATGAG